>NZ_DDOP01000078.1:0-157204 GCF_002341725.1 Bradyrhizobium sp. UBA2491 | reverse complement strand
AGAACCTAGAGCCCCGTTCCGATTCCATCGGAACGGGAAAGGCTCTAGGGCATGAGACATGCGCCGCCCCGCCAAAAACCCGGCCGCCGGCCGCCGCCCCGCCAAGTCGCGTCCAGCCGCGCCGGCGGCCAAGCCCTATCATCACGGCGACCTCCGCCGGGTCCTGATCGACGCCGCCATGCAACTGGTCGGCGAGGGCGGCCCGGAGGCGGTCAGCGTGCGCGAGGCCGCCCGCCGCGCCGGGGTTTCGCCGGGCGCGCCGTTCCGGCATTTCCCGAGCCGGGACGCCCTGATGAATGCGGTGGCGGAGGAGGCGCAGCGCCGCTTCCGCGCCGAGATCGAGGCGGCGCTCGCGGACGCGCCGGCGGGCGATCCGCTCGGCCGCTTCCGCTGCCTCGGGATCGCCTATCTGCGCTGGGCGATGAAGAACCCGACCCATTTCGAGATCATCTCCAGTCGCCGCTTCTTCGACCATGACCGCTCGGCCGGGGTCTCCAGCGACAATGCCGAGTTGATCGGCCTGACCGAGCGCACACTGGCGGAGGCATTTTCAGCCGGTCAACTCGGTCCACACGATCTGAAGCAGGTGCAGATCGCCGGCCGCGCGCTGGTCTATGGCTTTGCGCGAATGCATATCGACGGCCATTTGCCGCGCTGGGGCGTCACGGATGCGGAAGCCGAGCGGATGGCGGCCGACATCGTCGACCTCTTCATTGCGGGCATCGCCCGGCATCCGGCGCCTGCGGCGAAAGTCTAGGGCGCGCCGCACCGGTCGCGCGCGGGCAAATTCATTGCGCATTCATGACGATTCAATTACGGTTTTGTGACACGGTGCAGACACCGGCTGTGCGGTGTGCCTCCTGGCCATTGCCAGTCAGGGCAGTTGCATTGCGCCGGGTTGTATTGCGTCCTGCCCATGGCGCCCGCGCCTCAGCAAAACTCCTCGGTTGCGGCGCTGGCCGGTGGTCTGGCCGCGATCGGCATCTGGCGGCTGATGGCGGTGGCCGCGCCGCATCTTGGCGCGCTGATCCTCATGTTGCGCACCGAGACCGATTTCGGCTCGCGGCTCTGCTTCCTGCTGACCTGGGGAATCCTCAACTTCCTTTTCATCGCGCTGCTGCGCCGGCCGGCGCTGTCGAGCGCGCTGTCGCTGACGCTGGTCGTGGTGCTGGTGCTGCTGTCGCGGTTCAAGCACGACGTGGTGCAGATGACCGCGAACTTCGTCGACCTGATGGTGATCGATCGCGACACCGCGGCGTTCCTGCTCACGATCTTTCCGACCCTGCGCTGGTCGATCATCGGCGCCGGCCTCGTCACGCTGCCCCTGATGTACGCGCTGTGGTGGCTCGATCCGTTTCGTATTCGCCGCCTGCCGGCCGCGGCCGCCTGTCTTGCCTGCACCGCGGCGCTGTCCGGCTATGCCTTCGCCTGGCCGGACGAGGCCTGGCGCGGCTATTACGACGACGGCTATCTGTCGAAATTCGCGCGCTCGGGCGTGACCGTGGTGTCCGATTTCGTCGCCTATGGCTTCATGGAATCGGACCCGGTGACGAGCGACCAGCTCAAGATCCCGGCGGTCGAGGCCTGTCATCCTGCCGGGCGGCGGCCGAACATCATCATGATCCATGATGAATCGAGCTTCGACATCCGCGCCGCCGAAGGCGTCAAGGTTCCGCCGGGCTACGGCAGCCAGTTCAAATCCTACGATGGGGTCGAGCGCAAGTTCCTCGCCGAGAGCAATGGCGGGCCGAGCTGGTTCACCGAGTACAACGTGCTCGCGGGCCTCTCCTCGCGCTCGTTCGGCCGCTTCTCCTATTTCGTCACCCGCATCGCCTCGGGCCGCGTCGAACGCGGCCTGCCGCTGGCGCTGCGCCGCTGCGGCTATGACACGCTGTCGCTCTATCCGGCGTTCGGCGCCTTCATGAGCGCGCGCAGTTTCCAGACCACGACCGGCATCCAGCATTTCTACGATGCGCATGACCTGCATGCGAAGGACGTCGAGCCCGACAGCTTCTTCTACGACAAGGCGTTGGGCCTGATGGCCGAGCAGAAGACGTCAGGCACGCCGCTGTTCACCTTCGTCTATCTCGCCGCCAACCATTTCCCGTGGGAGACCAGATTCCGTCCCGACTTGTTGCCGGCCTGGAAGCGGCCGGGCAACGCTCCGGCGATCGACGAATATCTGCGCCGGCAGACCATGAGCGCCAACGATTATGCCGGCTTCGTTGCGGCGCTGAAGAAGAAGTTTCCGGCGCAGCCGTTCCTGATCGTGCGTTACGGCGATCATCAGCCGGAGTTCTCGCCGCAACTGCTCGATCCGGAGCTCGATGAGGCCGGCATCGGCAAGAAGCTGATGGATTACGATCCGCGCTACTACGCGACTTATTACGCGATCGATGCCGTCAACTTCGAGCCGGTGAAAAGCCGCGCGGTGATGGACACGATCGACGCCGCCTATCTGCCGCTGGTGATTCAGGAAGCCGCCGGCATTCCGCTCGATCCCTCGTTCGAGGAGCAGAAGGCGATCATGCTCCGCTGCAATGGTGCGTTCTATTCCTGCAAGGATGGCGCGGAGGCGCGCCGCTTCAACCGCCTGTTGATCGACGCAGGAATCATCAAGGGACTTTAGACTAACGTCGGTAGACGAAGGTCGCCTGCGCGAAGCCGCGTGCATTACTCATTTGTAATTGCCCCGCCGAGATTTCGTCACGATTGGCTCGATGATCGGTCGCGTCGCTGCCACGATGTTCATCAGCGCGCAGCGTCAAGTTAGCCAATCCCGCCCTTCTTGCAGGAGTGTTTGCCCATGCGAGCGCTCGATGTTGCGCGCCTTGTCGTCGCCTTCGGACTTGCTACTCCCCTTGCCGTTTCCACAGCCTACGCCGCAGAGCCACCCCACGACATCAAGGGGCTCTACATGATGACGGACTATCCGGCCGTCACCGTCAGGCCCGGCACCACCTCCAACATCTCGCTGCGACTACAGAATTACGATCTCGGTCCGCAACGCTACAGGCTTTCGGTCGAGGGCGTGCCGAGCGGCTGGACCGCGACGCTGCTCGGCGGCGGCCAGCCCGTCGCAGCCGCGATGCCGGCACCGGATTCCAGCGTGCCGTTGCAGCTTCGCCTCGATATTCCAGCCAATGCTTCGCTCGCCGAGCAGACATTGACGGTGAAGGCCGAAGGGCAGGGCAGCGAGGCAAGTCTGCCGATCGTGGTCGCACTCGCCAAGGAATTGCCGGCAAAGCTGACGGTGTCGTCGAAGCTTCCCGAGTTGCGCGGCAGCCCGAAATCGAATTTCGAGTACACGCTGACCATCAAGAACGACAGCGGCCGCAACCTCGTCGCAAGCTTCGCCGCGGCGGCGCCGCAGAATTTCGAGACCTCGTTCACCGAGGCCTATGGCACCCAGGAATTGTCGTCGATCCCGATCGATGCCGGACAATCCAAGGACATCAAGCTCAAGGTGCGGCCGCCGAGCGCGATCGATGCCGGACACTTCCCGGTCAAGGTCACCGTCAATGCCGAGGATGCGAGCGCGCAGACCGAGGTGGCGCTCGATGTCGCCGGCCAGCCGCAGCTTCAGCTCTCCGGGCGTGACGGTCTGCTGAGCGCGCGCGCGGTCGCCGCCGAGCAGAGCACGATCCCGGTCGTCGTCACCAACAGCGGCACCGCGCCGGCCGACAATATCGAGCTCGCGGCGACGGCGCCGAGCGGCTGGAAGGTCACGTTCCAGCCCGCCAAGATCGAGCGCCTGGTGCCCGGCAAGGATGCCGAGGTGCAGGCGCTGGTGACGCCGAGCGACAAGTCGCTCGCCGGTGATTACCAGCTCGCGATGCGCGCCACCTCTCGCGGCGAGACGGCATCGAGCCAGTTCCGCGTCACGGTGACGACATCCACCGTGTGGGGCATGGCCGGAGCCGGCGTGATCGGCGTCGCGCTGCTCTTGATGCTGGGCGCGGTTGCGAGGTTCGGACGGCGATGAGCGAGCAACAGAACAACAGCGCTGCGACACGGCCGGAGGCCGTCATCGCAGCGCGCAATCTCACCAAACGCTACGGCAAGTCCAGCGTCGTCGACACCATCAACTTCGATATCGCCAAGGGCGAGGTGTTCGGGTTGCTCGGCCCCAACGGTGCCGGCAAGACCACGACCATCCTGATGATGCTCGGGCTCACCGAGATCTCGGCCGGCCGGGTCAGCGTGCTCGGCTTCGATCCGGCGCGGCAGCCGTTGCAGGTCAAGCGGCGCGTCGGTTACTTGCCCGATGCGGTCGGCTTCTATGACAACCTGACCGCAGTGGAGAACCTTGCCTATGCCGCCAAGCTGATGGGGCTCTCGATGGCTGAACGGGCGCGGCGGATCGCGGCGGCACTCACCCGCGTGCGCCTGTCAGACGTCGCCGACAAACGGGTCGCGACCTTCTCGCGCGGCATGCGGCAGCGGCTCGGGCTCGCCGAGATCATCGTCAAGCGCGCCGAGATCGCGATCCTCGACGAGCCGACCTCCGGTCTCGATCCGCAGGCAACGCTCGAATTCCTTGACCTGATCCGGGAATTGAAGGCCGAGGGCGTCACCGTGCTGCTGTCGTCGCACATGCTCGACCAGGTCCAGCGCGTCTGCGATCGGGTCGCGCTGTTCCGTGCCGGGCGCATCGCGATGATGGGGTCGGTCGCGGAGCTTGCGGTCCAGGTGCTGGGCGCGGGCTTCGTCGTCGAGGTCGAGGCCGACGGCGCCGGGATCGCCCGGCGGTTGGCGGCGATCCCGGGCGTCGGCAATGTCGAGACGCTCGCCGATGACCGCTTTCGCATGACCGCAGATCGCGACGTGCGGGCCGATGCCGCGCGCGCGGTGGTCGCGGCCAACGGCGCGCTGCGGCGGCTCTCGGTCGACGAACCGAGTCTCGAGGCGATCTACGCCCGTTACTTCCAGGCTCCCCCCTCAGGAGGCGTGCGCGATGCGGCGTGAAGGTTCAGCATTCCAGGGCGTCGGTGCCGTCTTCGTCAAGGAGCTGTCGGACAACATCTCGAGCGTTCGCATGCTGATGCTCGAGCTGTTGATCGTGCTGACTGCGATGGCGGCGCTCTACGAGGCGATCACCACGCTGCGCCAGAACACCGCCGAGGATCCGTTCCTGCTGCTGCGGCTGTTCACGGTGGACCAGGCGCCGCTGCCGTCCTTCGTCGCCATTCTCGGCTTCCTGATTCCGCTGATGGCGATCGGGCTCGGCTTCGACCTAATCAACAGCGAGCACAACCGGCGCACGCTGTCGCGGATCCTGGCGCAGCCGATCTATCGCGACGCGCTGCTGCTCGGCAAATATCTCGCCGGGCTCGCGACGATCGCGATCAGCCTGACCGCGTTGTGGCTATTGGTGATCGGGCTCGGCCTGATCTTTCTCGGTGTGCCGCCAGGCGGCGAAGAGATCGCCCGCTCACTCGCCTTCCTGGTGATTGCGATTTTTTATGCCGGGGTCTGGCTGTCGCTCGCGATGCTGCTGTCGATCGTGTTCCGCTCGCCGGCCACCGCGGCGCTGGTGGCACTGGGGATCTGGCTGTTCCTGACCGTGCTGTGGCCGATGTTGGCGCCGGCGATCGCACAGGCGATCGTGCCGCCAGATCCGCGTTTTGCCGCGCTCGGTCTCGATACGCCGGGGACCGCGATCTGGAGCCAGCTGCTGCAACGCTTCTCGCCGAATGATCTGTTCGGCGAGGCGATGCTGGCGGTGCTGTCGCCGACCACGCGGACGCTCGGCCCGGTGTTCCTCGATCAGATCCGTGGCGCGGTGATGGGCGCGCCGCTGCCGTTCGGCGCCAGCGTGCTGATCGCCTGGCCGCAGACCGTCGGCCTGATCGCCTGCAGCATCGTGCTGTTCGTCGCGGGCTACGTCCTGTTCCAGCGCCAGGAGGTCAGGGCCTGAAGGAGATCCTAGGTCGTCATTGCTTCGTCGCTGTCGCTCCTCGCAACGATGTGGCCTATTTCGGCCCGATCGTCCCCCACAGCCAGCGTGCCACCGCGTCGGGCGATGATGATGCGTCGTTGCCCGACGCGCGCAGATTGGCCTCGCGCATCCCGGCGATGTCGATGTTGCCGAGCAATGGCCGCAGCGCCGCCTTGAGGGCCTCGTCATCGCGCCGCTTCGGCGACAGCAGCATGATCGCGTCATAGGGCGGGATCGCGTGCTTGTTGTCCTCCAGTGCGACGAGATCGTATTTCGCGATCAGCCCGTCGCTGGTGTAGCCCGCAATGACGTCGACCTCGCCGGAGGCGACCGCGGCGTACATGAAATCCGGCTGCATCGTGCGCTGGGCGCGGAACGAGAGCCCGTAGGCCTTCTGGATGCCGGCCCATTCCGGCCGCGAGAAGAACTCATAGTCGCCGGCGATCGACATCGCGGCGGCGCGCGATGCGAGGTCTGCGATCGAATGGATGCCGAGCACGTCGGCGCGCTTCCTCGGCATGACAAGCGCATAGGCATTCTCGAAGCCGAGCTCGCCGAACAGCGTGATGTCCTGCTTCGCCAGCGTCGTCTTCAGTTCATCCAGCAGTTCGGCGCGCGGCCTGATGTCGGTGTGGTGGAACTGGTTGGCCCACAGCGTGCCGGAATAATCGACATAGACGTCGATATCCCCGGCCGCGAGCGCGTCGAAGATCACGTTGGAACCGAGGCCGGCGCGGGTGGTGGCCGGCAGCCCGGCCGCTTGCAGGCGCTGTGCGATCAGCGCAGACAGCACATATTGCTCGGCGAAGGTCTTGGCGCCGACCACGTAGCGCCCATGCGAACGCGCGATCGCGGGCACCAGCGTTGCCGCGATCAGGGCGGCGATGCCGAGGCCGCCGAGCGCGGTGCGGATGCGGCTGCGATTGCGCAGGCCGTTCTCGATCAGCGCGAGCAACTGGTCGACGACGAGCGCCAGTGCGGCGGCGGCGAAGCAGCCGAACAGCACGAACACCCAGTTCTGGGTTTGCAGCCCTGCGAAGATGTAGTTGCCGAGACTGGTCTGGCCGATCGGCGTCGACAGCGTCGCGGTGCCGATCACCCACACCGCGGCGGTGCGGATGCCCGCCATCATCACCGGTAATGCCAGCGGCAATTCGACCATGGTGAGCGATTGCCGCGGTGTCATGCCGACGCCCTTGGCGGCCTCCAGCACCGCCGGATCGACGCCCGAGAGGCCGGTGACGGTGTTGCGCAGCACCGGCAGCATCGAATAGAGCGCGAGCGCCAGCACCGCGGGCAGGAAGCCGAAGGCGGAAAAGCTGAGGCCGAGCCACTTTGCGGTCAGCGCGGCGAGTGCCAGCAGCAATGGATAGAACAGCGCGAGCAGCGCCAGGCCTGGTACGGTCTGCACGATGCTGGCAAGCCCGAGCAGGGCGCCGCGCAGCACCGGCCGGTTGCGGGCGATGATCGCAAGCGGCAGGCTGATCAGGAGCCCGAGTGCCAGTGCGGCGACGCTGACCCGGACATGGTTGCCGAGATAGTCAGGCAGATGCGCAAGCGCCTCGCTCCAGCGTGGATCGTTCATGCCGTGCCGTCCCGCGGCAGCAATGCGCCGAGGCGTTCCGCCTGTCGTCGCGGCGTGCGCATCAGCTCGCCGACATAGGCGTCGGTGCTGGCCGCGAGCTCCACAGCCGTGCCCAGGGCGAGCAGCCTGCCGCCATGCATGACGGCGACACGATCGGCAAGCAGCAGGGCCTCGGTCATGTCGTGGGTGATCATGACCGTGGTCAGGCCGAGCTCGTGGTGCAGGCTACGATAGTCGTCGCCGAGTGCGTCACGGGTCAGGGGATCGAGCGCGCCGAACGGCTCATCCATCAGCACGATACGCGGCTTCGCCGCCAGCGCGCGCGCGACGCCGACACGTTGGCGCTGGCCGCCGGAGAGCTCGTGCGGCAAACGGTCACGATGTTGTGCACGGTCGAGCCGCACCAGATCGAGCAGTTCGTCGACCCGCGCGGAAATCTCGGCCTGCGGCCAGCCGAGCAGCCTTGGCGTGATGCCGATATTGCCGGCGACGGTGAGATGCGGAAACAGCGCGCCGCTCTGGAAGACATAGCCGATGCGGCGCCGCAGCAGGATCGGATCGATGCGGCTGACGTCTTCGCCCTCGACGGCGATCTGGCCGCGATCGGCTTCGATCAGGCGGTTGGCCAGCCGGAGCAGCGTCGTCTTGCCGGAGCCCGAGCCGCCGACGATCGCGAGGAATTCACCCTCGGCCACATCGAGCGAGACGTCGTCGACCGCCACCACGCGACCATTGTCAAAACTCTTGCCGACATGCGCGTAGGCAATCAGCGGCGTTGCGGGCATTCCTGGACCATTCTTGGGCGGCCTCACGTCTCACCATCGTGAACGACAGTGATAACCCATAAAATGGACTTTGACTCGAGGCGCGGACGCCCGTGCCGGCTGGTTTCGCGGCCTGTACCGGTCGGGACCGAAGCGGATCAGCCCGATCCGGGGCTGTGAGCATACATCACACTTCGTTCTTGGGGACGTATTTGCCCATGATGCACTTGTAACTCTGCAAGTGCCAATCATGATACGGGCCCTTGGAGAGCCAGTCCGCGATGCCGATCTGCGCATTCACTGCGCAGGCACCCATGGTGATGCCGGATTGATCACTCGTGGTGACGACCTTTTCCATGCAGAGCTGAGAATTGCAGAGGATGGCGACGAGCGTAACGAGCATGACGGCCTTTATCGGTGGGGTTGACCCGGTCTGCTTCGATAGATGCAGGGTTCATGCCATTATCAGCAACTTTGCCGCCATGACCGGCAAGACCGGGAAAGTACCGGCTGACGCGGATCGACGCTTCGGTCAGCGCGTAGCCGCACGCCGTTAGATACGCTATAGTCGCCACCCAACTACGACGAGAGATCGGAGCGAGTGAGGAACGTTGCGCGGTCGGGGGCTGCATCGATGATGACGTTACCTGAGTTGGCGGCGGGAGCTTTGGAGAAGTTTCTCGCCACGTGGGTCAGCCGCACGTTTGGTGCCTCGCAGGCCCGCTTCGGCGAACTCCTTCCGGCCGCGGCCCGCATCGCGCTGGAATGCATCGGCAACAGCGATGCGCTCTACCACAATGTCGAGCATACGATGCTGGTCACGCTGGCCGGGCACGACATCATCCGCGGCCGCGCGCTGCACACCCACGTCACCGCCGAGGATTACACCCACACGATCATCGCCTGCCTGACGCATGACATCGGCTATGTGCGTGGTCTGTTGAAGGGCGATGGGCCGGATGGTTACGTCATCGATGCGTCCGGCAACAAGGTGGTGCTGCCGCGCGGCTCGTCGGATGCGGGCCTGATGCCGTATCATGTCGATCGTTCCAAACTGTATGTGCTCGACCGGCTCGAGGCCGTCATTCCGCTCGATCGTGAGCGCGTCGCGCGCAACATCGAGGGGACGCGGTTTCCGGCGCCCGAAGGCCAGCAATATGACGACGAGGCGTCGATCGTCAGGGCGGCCGATTTCATTGGGCAACTCGGCGATCCCAACTACATCAGGAAAGCCAACGCGCTCTATCACGAGTTCGAGGAGGTCGGCATCAACCGCCAGCTCGGCTATGGATCGCCGGCCGACATCGTCGACCGCTATCCGCAATTCTACTGGAACATGGTTGCGCCGCACATCCAGGGCGCGATCAACTGCCTGAACATGACGGCGAGCGGCCGCCAGTGGATCGCGAACCTCTACAGCAATGTCTTCCGCGCCGAGCGCGAGGTTACCCTGTCCGGCCCGCAGATTTGACGTAAAGCACCGGGGCCGCGGCCTTTCAGCACGGATCGCGCCACGTTTGCGGTCGTTTTGGTGGCGTCCACATTTAGGCCTGGTTCATCGTTGCACAGTCCGTGGAAATCAGCGATTTTGCGCCCCGAACTTCTCCAGCGACCGAGTTTTCGACCGTTTCAGCATGATTTCCCGTTTCGCTCAATTGATTGCGGTTTCCATTGTCTGCTGGCCGGTGCTCGCTGTCGCCGCGGGCCCGGTCTATGACGTCGACCTTTATGCGTTGATGTCGGGCACGTGCCGCAATGTCAGCATTGCCGGCCGCAGCTACACCTGCAAGGCGGTGGCCTACTTCCACACCCTGCGCGGCCGCTCCGAATTCACCGTGGTGCTCGACGATCCCGCCGACAAGAGCCACATCGTCTCGTTCTCGGGCGAGAGCACCGAGCGCACCCAGGACAATCTGTTCGAGCTTGCGGTCGACCGCATGTTGCTGAAGTCGAGCGATCGCCCGCGCGTCGATGGTTTGCCGGTGCCGCTGGTCGAGATGTCGACCGGCTCCTGCCGTCAGGTCGGAAGCTTCGTCACCCGGCAGGTGTCCACGATCACCTGCGCCGCCACCGACCAGAGCGGCAAGAGATACGAGCTGAACTTCGAGTCCGACGGCTCGCCGATGACATTGCGCCGCCTGCGGCAATCGGCGCTGCCGTCCGAGCGGCAACGGGCGCGCCAGATCGCACAGCTCGAATGTCGTCTCAAGGCCCGCGCCGCCCAGGTCCTGCCGCGGGATACGACGGCGTTCATGATCCGCTGCCTCGGCGAGGGCGACACGAAGCCCGCCGATGACGAGCAGCGATAACGCCCGGGCGCCGCGGCCCGGGCATGAGGAGAACCCGATGCGCTTGAACCTCTACCTGATCGCCGTCATCGGCGTTTGCATCGCCGGGCCTGCGGCCGCGCAGGCCTATGATCCGAACTATCCGGTGTGCCTGGAAGTCTATGGCGGCCGGCTGACGCCGGAATACATCGATTGCAGCTTCACGTCGCTGCCGCAGTGCCAGGCGACGGCCTCGGGCCGATCGGCGACGTGCTCCGTCAATCCGTTCTACAAGGGGCCGGCAAAGCCGCCGAAGGGCAAGGCGCAGCGGCAACGTCAACGCTCCGACTAGCGCAATTCGGCTCTGATTGAATCGGAAGCGAAGCCACTTCGCTTGAAACGCTTGCGTGCAGCATGGCCGTTGCGTCGCCGGCGCCATTGACTGGCTGCGCCGGTTGTGAGGAAACCGTCCGCACGACAAGGAGACATCGATGCGCCTGAAGCTGTTCGCAATCGCCGCGTTCGCGGTCGCCCTGGCCGGGCCTGCCGCCGGGCAGGCCTACGACCCGAACTATCCGGTGTGCATCCATGTCTATGGCGGCCGGTTCGGCGGAAACTATATCGATTGCAGGTTCACCTCGATCCCGCAATGCCAGGCGAATGCGTCCGGGCTTCCGGCGATTTGCTCGGAGAATCCCTTCTTCGCTCCACCGCCGCCGCCAAGGCGGCGGGCGCATCGCGGGCGTCATCGCGGTCATTGAGGCGGGCGCACGCCTCGGCGGCCTACCAACGAAATCGCCTGTGGGCGGCCTCGCGACACGCTTGTCTCCTCGAACGGTCTTGGTTGGCGAGGCGCAGCCTCCCGAACGGCGGCTCGGCACGCTCATTACGCCGGCGCGCCCATCGCATAGGGCTTCAGCACCGCATAGAGCATGTCGTGGGTCGGCGTCGAAACGCCGAGCTTGCGGCCGAGCTCGACCACCTTGCCGTTCAGCCAGGGCAGTTCGAGCCGGTTGCCACGTTCGAGATCGAGCGCCATCGAGGCCTTCATCGCCGGCGGCGCGTGTCCGATGAAGTCGAGCACCTTCGACAAAGCATCCTTTGGCAGCTCGATGCCGCTGGCGTGGGCGACCGCGATGGTCTCCTCGCAGGCCGACACGAAAAGCGGGCGCAGATCGGGATCGTCGCGCAATCGGCCGATCGGCAGCCTGGTGACCGCGGTCATGCCGGCATTGGTGGCGAGGCCGATGAACTTCATCCACAGCTCGGTGTTGATCGCCTCGCTCAGCGTCGCATCGAAGCCGGCCTTGAGGCAGAGTTCGAGCAGCGCCTTGCCGCGCGGCGTGATACGGCCGTCGAGCTCGCCGAAGATCATGCGCATGAAGCTGCCGACCTGGTTGATCACGCCGGGCTTGATGATCGAGGCCGAGATCTGCGCCACGCCGCCCATCACGGCGTTGCGTCCAAGGATCGGGATCAGCCGGTCGGGCGCGTCGATGCCGTTCTGCAGCGGGATCACCGCGGTGTCGGGACCGACCATCGGCTTGATGTGCTGGCCTGCGCTTTCGACATCCCACAGCTTGACGCAGAACAGCACGATATCGACCGGGCCGACGCGTGCGGGATCGTCGGTCGCCTTGGTCGGGACCAGGTGGCTTTCGCCGCGGCCGCCCTGAACCTTCAGCCCCTCGCTCTGCATGGCGGCGAGGTGGGCGCCGCGCGCGATGAAGGTGACGTCGGCTCCGGCATGCGCCAGCGCCGCGCCAAAGCCGCCCCCGACGCCTCCGGTGCCGACCACTGCGATCCGCATGATTGTCTCCTTGTCCACCGCTTCGGCCCGCAGCCTCGACGATGTCGGGCCAATTCGCAACCCCGGTTGCGTGGCGCACAGCCCGGCTGCGCTTAAAACCGCGTGACCGCCGCATCAGCGGCTTTATGCGCCATCTTCCTGCGTTGACTTGCCCGTTCAACCCGCTAAGCCATCCCGCGATGTGGGGAGGCACGCGGTGAAGAATTCAGAGCCGACGGCAATCGCGCTTGATCGTGCGACGGTGGCGTTTCGGTTGGCGGATGGGCGGGTCTATACCGCGGTCGAGCAGGCCAGTCTGTCGGTGGCCCATGGCGAATTCGTCGCCATTGTCGGCCCGACCGGATGCGGGAAGTCGACGCTGCTCAACGTCACCGCGGGGCTGTTGAAACCCGTGGCCGGGTCGGCACGAATCTTCGACAAGCCGCTCGGTGGCCTCAACCGCGACGCCGGCTATCTGTTCCAGGCCGATGCGCTGTTCCCGTGGAAGACCGCGATCGACAATGTCGCGATCGGTCTCGAGATTTCGGGCACGCCGCGCAGCGAGGCGCTGGCACGCGCGCAGCAATGGCTGACCTCGGTCGGGCTCGGCGCCTTCGCCGGCCGCTATCCGCACATGCTGTCGGGCGGCCAGCGCAAGCGCGTGGCGCTGGCGCAGGTGCTGATCCGTGATCCGAAGATCCTGCTGATGGACGAACCGTTCGGCCCGCTCGACGCCCAGACCCGGCAGATCATGGGCAATCTGCTGCTCGAACTGTGGAGCGCCGACCGCAAGGCGGTGCTGTTCGTCACCCACGACCTCGAGGAGGCGATCGCGCTGGCCGACCGTGTCGTGATCATGTCGGCCGGCCCGGGCGCGCGCATCATCGGCGACTGGCGCATCACGCTGCCGCGGCCGCGTGATATCGCCGAGATCCGGATGGAGAAGGATTTCCATGCCCTCCACCGCGAGATCTGGGGCGTGCTGAAGGACGAGGTGATGAAGGGCTATGCCCAGTCGACACAGGCGGGAGCCGCCTGATGTCGCGCGTTACGCTGCTGTCGCTGCAAATCCTGGTCGCCGTCGTCACGCTGGCGCTGTGGCAGTTCCTTTCCACCGTGCCGGTTTTCGGCAAGGTGCTGCTGCCGCCGTTCTTCTTTTCCAACCCGGTCGATGTCTTCGGCCAGATCGTGAAGTGGTTCTCGACCGGGGTGATCTGGAAGCACCTCGCGATCACGCTGTGGGAATCCATCCTCGCCTTCGTGATCGGCTCGGCCGGCGGCATCCTGGTCGGCTTCTGGTTCGCGCGGCAGCCGCGCGTTGCCGCCGTGTTCGATCCCTATGTGAAGATGGTCAACGCGCTGCCGCGCGTGGTGCTGGCGCCGATCTTCGCGCTGTGGTTCGGGCTCGGCGTCTGGTCCAAGGTCGCGCTCGGCGTGACGCTGGTGTTCTTCATCGTGTTCTTCAACGTCTATCAGGGCGTCAAGGAGGTGCCGGCCACGGTGCTCGACAATGGCCGCATGCTCGGCATGAACGAGCGGCAGCTGATGCGCCACGTCTACTGGCCCTCGGCATTGTCCTGGATGTTCTCCTCGCTGCACACCTCGGTCGGCTTCGCGGTGGTCGGCGCCGTGGTCGGCGAATATCTCGGCTCCGCGGCCGGCCTCGGCTACCTGATCCAGCAGGCCGAAGGCGTGTTCGACGTCGCCGGCGTGTTCGCCGGGATGTTCGTGTTGTCGGCGTTCGTGATCCTGATCGACATGGCGGTGACCGCGGTCGAGAAGCGGCTCCTGGTGTGGCGCCCGACGGCAGCGGCGCGGGACTAGGTCGCAGCCGGCGCCGCCTCCATCAGCCCGCGGATCTTCTCCTTCACCTCGGGGTCAACGGGATTGTAGACGATCATGCCGAGGTCGGGCCGGCCGTCGACGGCGAACGCCGAATATTCGAACTTGACCGGGCCGAGGATCGGATGCCGGAGCTGTTTGATGCCCTCGCCATGGGTTCGCACGTCGTTGTCGCGCCACAGCGCCGCGAATTCCGGGCTGAGCCGGCAGAGTTCATCGACGAACGGTTGCACCTCGGCAGCGGCGCCTGCGCGCGCGGCGTCGACCCTGAACGCGCCGACGACGAAGCGTGCCACGCTGGCCCAATCGTGTTGCGCGGCGCGGACGCGGGGATCGAGGAACATGAAGCGCAGCACGTTGCGTTCGCGCGGCGGCAGCGATCCGTAATCGGTCAGCATCACGGTCGCCGCCCGGTTCCAGGCGACGATGTCCCATGTGGCGGTCCTGACGATGGCAGGGTGCGGCTCCAGCACGTCGAGCACGCGTTGCAGCCGCGGCGTGACGCCTTCGCTCTTTTGGTAGCGCACCTCGGGTGTGCGGCCGAGACCGAGCAGGAACAGATGCTCGCGCTCGACATCGGTCAGCATCAGCGCACGCGCGATGCGGTCGAGCACGTCAGCCGACGGTGCGCCGCCGCGGCCCTGTTCGAGCCAAGTGTACCAGGTGGCGCTGATATTGGCGCGCTGCGCCACTTCCTCGCGGCGCAGGCCGGGCGTACGCCGCCGCTCCGGTGCAAAGCCGAACACGGCGGGATCAAGCTTGCTGCGGCGATCCTTCAGATAGGCGCCCAGCAGGTTCTCTTGCGTGAGCGGTTCGCTCATCCTGTTAGCCATTATACCATGATAAGGTCACTACTTTAACATGATAGCGCGCCGAGCCAGATTTGTCTCCAACGAAACCTCGGAGACTTGCTCATGCGCGTGTTTGTCACTGGTGCCACCGGCTTTATCGGCACTCCCCTCGTCAAGGAACTGATCGGCGCCGGACATCAGGTCCTCGGGATGGCCCGTTCAAATGAAGGGGCCAACTCCATCGCCGCTCTCGGCGCGGAGGTTCTGCGCGGCTCGCTCGAAGATCTCGACAGCGTGCGCAAAGGCGCAACTGCCGCGGACGCGGTCATCCACCTCGGCTTTGTGCATGACTGGTCGAACTTCGTGAAGAGTTGCGAGATCGACCGCGACGCCATCGCAGCGATCGGTTCTGTCCTGGCCGGTTCCGACCGGCCCTTTATCGTCACAGGTGGATTGGCGGGACTGGCCGCGCCGGGCGAGATCGCGCTCGAAACCCACGCGATATCGCCGGACTTCCCGTTTCCCCGCGTGTCGGAACAGACCGCCCTGGCACTCAAGGGTGTTCGCGCATCGGCCATGCGTCTTCCCCAGGTCCACGATCCGGTCAGGCAGGGTCTCATCACGCCTTTGATCGAGGCATATCGCGAAAAGGGCGTCTGCGCCTATGTCGGCGACGGCGCCAACCGCTGGCCGGCGGCGCATGTTCTCGACGTTGCGCATCTCTATCGGCTGGCGATCGAAAACGCCGAGCCGGGCGCACGATATCACGCGGTCGCGGAAGAGGGCGTGCCGCTGCGCGATATTGCCGAAACGATCGGGCGGCGCTTGAAGCTGCCGGTCAAATCCATCACGTCGCAGGAGGCGCAAGCCTCCTTTGGCTGGCTTGCGACGTTCATGGGATTCGACATGCTGGCCTCCAGCGAACTGACCCGCAAGAAGCTCGGATGGAATCCGACCGGACCCGGCTTGATCGCCGATCTCGACCGGCTGCGCATCGAGGGCTGACGTTTCGCATTCGCGCAAACGATCGGAGGCGCCTCGGTGAGGGCGCCTCCGCCAACGCAGACATTCAAGCAAGGAATTTTCGCATGCGTGTGTTTGTTACCGGGGCCACCGGCTGGGTCGGTTCGGCCGTCACGAAGGAACTGATCGCCGCTGGCCATCAGGTGCTCGGCATGACCCGCTCCGACGCGGGCGCGGAAGCACTCGCCGCCGAGGGCGCCGACGTTCACTACGGCACGCTGGAGGATCTCGAGAGCCTGAAGAGCGGCGCGGCGCAGTCGAACGCGGTGATCCATTGCGCCTTCAACCATGACTTCACGAAATTCCCCAAGAACTGCGAAGACGACCGGCGCGCCATCGAAACCCTGGGCGCCGCGCTCGAAGGCTCGCAGCGTCCGCTGATCACCACCTCGGGCGTCGCGCGGGTGGCGCAGGGTCGCGTTGCGACCGAGGACGATCCGCCGATTCCGGTGTCCGACGCCTATCCGCGCGCATCCGAGGCGACGACGATGGCCGTGGCGGCGCGCGGCGTGCGTGCCGCCGTCGTGCGGCTGCCGCCCTCGGTGCATGGTCATGGTGACCACGGCTTCGTGCCCCGACTCGTTGCCTTTGCGCGCGAGAGGGGTGTCTCCGCCTATATCGGCGAGGGACAGAACCGCTGGCCCGGCGTGCATCGGCTAGATGCGGCGAGGGTCTACCGGCTCGCGCTCGAGCGCGGCGTCGAAGGCGGCCCGTTCCATGCGGTCGCCGACGAGGGGGTGCCGTTCAAGGCGATCGCCGAGGTCATCGCACGCCGGCTCAACGTCCCGCTGGTGTCGAAGTCTCCGGAGGAGGCGGCCGAGCATTTCGGCATGTTCGGCCGGTTCGTCGCCTTCGACGTGCCGACCTCGAGTGCGCGGACGCGGGCGCGGCTCGACTGGCAGCCGCAGCAGCCCGGGTTGATCGCCGACATCGATCATCCGGCCTATTTCGCGCGGTAACGGGAGTGAGCCGTGACTGATGTCGTGATGTCGCTTGCTGGCAAGCGCGTGGTTGTAATCGGCGGATCGTCGGGGATCGGCTTTGCCGTCGCCGCGATCGCGCGAGAGCGTGGTGCGGAGGCGGTGATCGCATCCAGCAACGCGAGCCGGGTCGATGCGGCCGTCGCGCGGCTGCCCGGGTCGACCGGGCGCACCGTCGACCTGCGGGTCGAGGCCAGCGTGTCGCGGTTCTTCGACGAACTCGGCCTGTTCGATCATCTCGTGATCACCGCGGGCGATTGGAGCGGCGCGGCGCCCGTCGCGATACGCGATCTCGATCTTGCTGCGTTGAACGAACGGCTTGCGCTCCGCTTCTCAGGTGTGCTGGCAGCCATCAAGCACGGCAGCCGGACCATCGCGCCCGATGGCTCGATCACGCTGACCAGCGGCATGCTGGTGAACCGCCCAAGGAAGGGCCGCGCGCTTGTGACGGCGATCGGCGGCGCCACCGAGCATCTGGCCCGCGGCCTTGCCGTCGATCTTGCGCCGGTGCGGGTCAACGCGGTGTGTCCGGGTCTTGTCTTGACCGAGCTGGTCCAGCAGATGCCGGAACAGATGGTCCGTGGCTATGTGGCAGCCTTGCCGCTGCCACGTGCAGCCTCGCCGAGCGAGGCCGCGATGGCTTACGTCTATCTGATGCTCAACGGCTACGTGACCGGGCAGGTTCTGCCCGTGGACGGTGGTGGTCTGTTGGTATGAGCAACTCGCTCAGAGCGGGAAGCACCGCATGTAGGCGGCGAAGAGCTTCTCGTCGCTATGGCTGACCAACTCCGCGGCGATCGCGTCGGCAAGCTCGAGATCGCGGTTCTGGATGCGCAGCCATGCCTGGGTATCGGCGATGATGTTCAGGGCCGCATCTCCGACATGACGCCCCGGCACCACCTGCAACTCCTTGCCCTTGATCGCGACCGTCATATCGAGCGTGCTTGCCCCGGTGAAGCGCAGATGGGTCACGAAATCCAGCCCGCGCGCCCGGCCGCGCTGGAAGCCGAGCGAGAGCGAGAAGATGTAGGCCTGGATGCTGCCGGTGTGGCGGCCGGAGGTGACATGCTGCACCTTCTTGTGCGGAAAGCGCCGCGTCACCGTGTCCTCGGCATCGGTATCGGGGATCACGTAGACGAACTCGTCCTTGTCGATCAGCGGCTGCACCACGTCGGCAAAATGCGCGTCGCGATCGCTGAGGAAGGGGCCGATCACGTCCTCGCCGGCTGGGCACGCCGAGATGCAATACGCGGCCTTGTAGCCCGGCTTGAACGACAGCGACTGCCAGACGTTCAGCGTCTCGGTGCGCGGCACGCGGGCGCGATAATCCCTGGCGTCCGTCGAATCCGCGACCTTCTCCACCCACTGCGTGAAGTTACCGAGGAAGTCGTGATAATTGTGGGTGTGGCAGGACAGGAAATCGAAGCCGCCGTCCGGCTTGATCGCGCCGACCGGGCAGGCGGCAACGCAAAGCTTGCACTCCAGGCAGGGATTGTAGTCGATCGGATGGTCGTAGGCGTCCACCTCGCAGCCGAGCAGGACGGTGCCGAGCAGGACGAAGCTGCCGAACTTGGGATGGATGATGCTGCGATGGATGCCCATCCGGCCGAGGCCCGCTTCCACCGCGATCGGCTTGTGCTGCACCATCATGATCCGCGGCAGGTCCATCTCCATCGGGAAGGCGGCGACCGAGTTGCAGGCCGGGATGCCGTGCGCGTCGAGCATGCGAACGATGGCGCGTGCGGTCTCGTTGACGTGATCGTAGGTGCCGTGGAATTCCTCGTTGGCGACCGAGCGCGACGGCGAGCGCACCGGCGCGCGGTTCATGTGGCAAACGATCGCGAGCAGCGACCGCGTCCGGCCATAGACCTTGCGGATGAAGTCGCGTTGCGGCGCGATCGCGGCGCGTTCGAACTCGATGATGCCGACATCATCAGCCCCGCACTCGAGCGCGATCCGCTTGATCAGGTCCGAAGCGACCGGGACATCAGCGACGGGTTGGCTGTTACGAGCCCGTACGGCCCTGACCGTGGGGTGATCGTCGAGGCTCATGGTCATGCTCTCCATGAAATGACAGTCATCATATTATGAACTGACGAGACATGAGGCAAGTGAATTATCTGTCGTCCGTCATGTAATGGAACCGAGCGGGCGCGGACCGCGCCTCACCGTCATTGCGAGCGTTGCCATCTCCCGGCATATGCCGACCGATGGATTGCTTCGTCGCTTCGCTCCTCGCAATGACGGCTGGACGGCTCGATCAATCCAGCAGCTTGGTATCGTCAGGCGCCTGCGGAGGCGTCTTGATCGCGATTGCCTTGAACGGGCGACCGTTCGGCTTGGTGCCGCCATGCGGCGTGCCCTTCGGGATCACGATCAGGTCGCCCGGCTTCACCGGCACTTCCTTGTCGCCGAGCCAGACGGTGCCGGTGCCTTCCAGGATGAACTGCATCTCGTTGGTGTTCGGATGCATGTGCTTCGGCACGTTGCCGTCCTGGATCGAGACGGTGGCGCCGTCGGCGGAAACGAACGTCTTGGAACGGAAGCCTGCCTTGTTGGCGTCGCCGAGCTTGTCGCCGTCCATCTCGCCGGTGTGGATGACTTGCGCGGTGATGGTTTCCGCGGCGAGCGCCGGTCGCAGCAGATGGGTGACGCCGCAGCCGGCGGCGAACGCCGCGGCAATCGATAGGGCGGTAGCGGTCCGATTCATGAAGGCCTCCCTTGGTGTTTCGTTTGAAGTATTCTTGGTGTTGTCTTGTGTTCGGCGATGCTATGCCGTCGCCGCGGGCTTGACCAGCTATCGGAAAGTCGCCTTCTCAAGGCGCGCCTGCTCCTCTATCTTGCCGGCCAATCGAACGGAGGATGTCATGAAGAACCTGCTTGGCAAGCTTGCCGGAACGCTGCTGGCGCTGACCCTGTCCACGGGCCTTGCCGCGGCGCAAAGCAAGATCACCATCGCGGTCGGGGGCGGCGCCTGCCTGTGCTATTTGCCCACCGTGCTGGCCAAGCAGCTCGGCGAGTATGACAAGGCCGGGCTCGCGGTCGAGCTGGTCGACCTCAAGGGCGGTTCGGACGCGCTCAAGGCCGTGCTCGGCGGCAGCGCCGACGTCGTCTCCGGTTATTTCGACCATTGCGTCAATCTCGCCGCCAAGAAGCAGGAGCTTCAGGCCTTCGTCGTGTACGACCGCTATCCCGGCCTCGTGCTGGTGGTCTCGCCGAAGCACACCGGCGAGATCAATTCGATCAAGGATCTCGCCGGCAAGAAGATCGGCGTCAGCGCGCCGGGCTCCTCGACCGACTTCTTCCTGAAATATCTCTTGAAGAAGAACGGCCTCGATCCGTCGGGCACCGCCGTGATCGGCGTCGGCCTCGGCGCCACCGCGGTGGCGGCGATGGAGCAGGGCCAGATCGATGCTGCCGTGATGCTCGATCCCTCCGTCACCGTGCTGCAAGGCAGCCACAAGGACCTCAAGATCCTCAGCGACACCCGCACCCAGCACGACACGCTTGCGGTGTTCGGCGGCGAATATCCCGGTGGCGCGCTGTATTCGACCGCGGCCTGGGTCAACGGCCACGAGAAGGAAGTGCAGGCGCTGACCAATGCGATCATGGCGACCTTGGCCTGGATCCATTCGCACTCCGCCGAAGACATCATGGCCAAGATGCCGGAGGAGATCGTCGGCAAGAACAAGGAGCTCTATCTCGCCGCGCTGAAGAACACGATCCCGATGTTCTCGGAAACCGGCAAGATGGACCCGAAGGGCGCCGAAGCCGTGCTCGCGGTGTTCAGCGAAGGTTCGCCTGAGGTCGCCAAGGCCGGCATCGACGTCACCAAGACCTACACCAACAAGTTCGTCGATCAGGTCAAGAAGACGACCGGAAGCGCCAAGTAAAGCACGATCCGCAAGAGTGCGCGGCGGTTTGCGAAGAGATCATGCCAAAATGAGCGCCATGGAGTCTCCACTCATTCGTCGCGTCACGGCGCTCGACCTCGCATTGGTGCGGCGACCCTGGCCGTTCGCCGACGCGCGGCGCGCCGAGATCGATGCGCATTTCGCCGAGCAGCAGCGGCTGAAGCCGCATCTCTGGAATGGCCGCGTCCTGCTTGGGCGCGATCCGGTGTTTGCCGGCGATAGGCTCAGCGCCAGCTATTTCGAGACCGATTTCGCGAGCTTCCTGGCCTGGCGCGACTGGGGCTTTCCCGACAAGGAGGTCTTCAACGGCTTTGGCATGGGCGCGCTGCTCGCAAGCGACGGTGCCTTCGTGTGCGGCGTGATGGGCGAGCAGACCGCCAATGCCGGGCGCATCTATTTTCCCTCCGGCACGCCTGACCTCGACGACATCAGGGGCGAGACGGTCGACATCGCCGGCAGCGTGATGCGCGAGCTGGAGGAGGAAACCGGCCTCGCGCCGTCGGATTGCCGCGCCGACGCCGACTGGCACTGCATCTACACCGGCGTGGCATTGGCGATGATGCAGATCCTGCGCGTCGACATGTCCGGCGATGCGTTGCGCGCGCGGATCGAGGCCAACCTCGCGCGCCAGGAACATCCGGAACTCGCCGGCATCCACCTGGTCCGCAGCCGCGCCGATCTCACTGCCGCGATGCCGCGGTTCGTGACCGCGTTCATCGAGACGCAGTTGCCGGATTAGGCCTGCGTGCCCGGTCGAGCATTGACCGGCAAACGGTTTTATCTTCTAGTATGGGTTGTTGACATAACGAAGCAAATAGTCAAACGGGAGGCCAGCCATGAGATTCGCGCTCGTCAAAAAAGCTCTGCCCATCCTGGCGTTCACTGCAATCTCGCTGGTTGGCGTGCCTGCATCGGCAAGTCCCTATAGTTCAATGGTGGTTTTCGGCGATAGCCTTTCCGACAATGGCAACAACTCGGCTGTCCTCGGCAATAACTCTGGACAGGTCGTCACCGGCAACAGCTACATTCCGTCCGCTCCCTATGCGACTGGCGTCTACAGCAATGGGCCGGTGTGGGCATCGGACGTCGCGTCCTCGTTGGGCCTGACGCTAGCACCCTCGCAACTAGGTGGGACGGATTTCGCTTACGGAGGCGCGACGACGGGGACTCCGGGAGGGGGGCCGGGCGGTTTTCCCTTCAGTCTCGTTACGCAGGCGAACCAATATCTCGCCTCCGCGAACAATCAAGCCTCGCCAACGGCGCTCTACGTCATCGCAGGCGGAGGCAATAATGCGCGAGACGCGCTTGCGGCTATTGCAGCGTTGCCACCCGGTACGAATCCCGGTCCGACGATCGCGGCGACCGCCGCAGCCTACGCTGCCAACATAAAAACCATCGTCAACGAGCTCAACGCAGCGGGTGCCAAGCACATTGTCGTCTGGAATACGCCGAATATAGGTCTTGCGCCCGCAGTCGAAGCGGCCGGTGCGCAGGCATCGGGCCTCGGCTCGCTGATCGCACTATCCATGAACACCGCGCTTGGTTTGCAGTTGGCCGGCGAAACCGATGTCTCCATGTTCGATATCTTCGGCCTTGGGACGCAGATTGCGCTCGATCCAGCTGCATTTGGTTTCACCAATGCGACGGATGCATGTGGAGCCGCGCCCGTTGGTACGGATTGCAGCAAGTACGTGTATTGGGACGGCATTCATCCGACCGCCGCAGGACACTTGGTGATCGCCGACGCTTTCCTCACGATTGCATCGCCCGTCCCCGAGCTCGGAACCTGGGCGATGATGCTACTTGGCTTTGCGGGTGTTGGCTTCATGGTCTACCGACAGAAGTCGACGCTGATGGCGGCCTGATCAGATATCTTCAACGTCAGAAATTGCTTCCGGCCCCGGCGGTTTGCCTGATCTCGCGCGAGCCGTCAGCCGAGGCGTTGATCAAGCCTGCGCCGGGGCGACGCAGCCATCGCGCTTGACATCACCGGCCGCTCCTCCTGTGATAGGCGGCACGAGAACAAGAAACGCAGTGCACAATCTCCGGGAGGGATTCATGCGGGTCACCAAGGCTGCGCGCCGGCTTGCTGCCGCTCGCCGGCATCGCCGATAGACGCCGATCGATCGCGCTGCGGAGCCCGCCGTGCTCGCCGTCGAAGGCCTGGTCAAGCGGTTTGGCGGCTTTCGCGCCGTCAACAACGTGTCGTTCCGCGTCGAGCGGGGCGAGATCCTCGGCCTGATCGGCCCGAACGGCTCGGGCAAAAGCACGATCTTCAACATGCTGTCGGGCACGTTGCCGCCGACCTCGGGCTCGATCCTGTTCGACGGCCGCGAGATCGCGGGGCTGGCGCCGCACCGCATCATCGTCGGCGGCATCGGCCGTACCTTCCAGATCCCGCGGCCGTTTCACCGCCTCAGCATCTTCGAGAATGTCGTGCTTGCCGGCTTCTACGGCCAGAGCCGCCACAGCCGCAGCAAGGCGGAGGCGGCGGCCGAGCGCGCGTTGGCGATGGTCGGCCTGCCGACCGATCGGCGCAGCAGCGTCGAGGGGCTGGGGGCGGCAGGTCTGAAGAAGCTCGAACTCGCAAAAGCGCTCGCCACCGGGCCGAAACTGCTGCTTGCGGATGAAAGTCTCGGCGGGCTCGATGAGGCCGAGATGGATCAGGCCGCCGACATGCTGCGCCGGATCCGCGACGAGCTCGGCATCACCATCATCTGGGTCGAGCACATCATGGGCGTCCTGATGCGCGTGGTCGACCGCGTCATGGTGCTCGATCATGGCGAGAAGATCGCCGAGGGCCTGCCGGCCGATATCGCCGGTGATGCCAGGGTGATCGAGGTCTATCTCGGCACCGATGCCGACGCGAGCCTGGCGGCCGCGGCCGCCGCCCAAGCACGCCGTCGGATCGGAGCGTGACCGGCATGCTGGAGCTGCGATCGATCGATGCGGGTTATGGCAGCTTCCAGGCGCTGTTCGACGTCAGCCTCGACGTCAGAGCGGGCGAGGCGATCGGCGTGATCGGCCCGAACGGCGCCGGCAAGACCACGCTGATGCGGGTGATCTCGGGCCTGATCCGCCCGACCAGCGGCACCATCACCATGCAGGGCAGCGACGTGGTCGCGACGCCAGCGCATCGCATCGTCAGCCTCGGCATTGCACATGTGCCGGAAAACCGCCGGCTGTTTCCGCGGCTCACGGTGGCGGACAATCTGAAGATGGGTGCCTACATGCCGGGCGCCCGCGCGCATTACGCCGAGCGGCTCGACTTCGTGTTCGAGCTGTTCCCGCGGCTCAAGGAGCGCCTTCAGCAGATGGCCGGCACCATGTCGGGCGGCGAGCAGCAGATGTGCGCGATCGGCCGCGCGCTGATGTCGAACCCGAAACTGCTGCTGCTCGACGAGCCCTCGGCCGGGCTCGCGCCGGTCGTGGTGCAGCAGGTGTTCGAACTGGTCAAGCGCATCCGTGCCTCAGGGCTCACGGTCCTGATCGTCGAGCAGAACGTGCAGCAGGTGCTGCGCGTGGTCGACCGCGCCTATCTGCTGGAAGCCGGCAGCATCCGTGCCGCAGGGTCCGCGGCGGAACTCGCGGCCAGCGATACCGTCAAGCAGGCGTATCTGGGGGTATGAGGATGATGACTGTGAGTCGAGCAAGCGCGTTCACACACTTCCCCGTCATCCTGAGGTGCGAGCGTAGCGAGCCTCGAAGGATGTACGGCCACCAGCGGGACCGCGCATCCTTCGAGACGCCGCTTCGCGGCTCCTCAGGATGACGGTTTTGCCTGTTCACCTAGACGACGACGCTCTAAGGCAGATCCACCATGCAATCCTTCCTCGACATCTTCGATATCTACCTGCTGGAGGCCGTCATCAACGGCATCCTGCTCGGCGGCGTGCTGGCGCTCTTGGCACTCGGGCTCAATCTGATCTTCGGCGTCATCGACGTCACCTGGATCTGCTATGCCGAGCTGGTGATGATCGGGATGTACGGCATGTACTATCTCGTGCAGGTGTTCCATCTGCCGTACTGGGCCGCCGCGCCGCTGGTCATCTTGCTGGTGGCACTGCTCGGCGCTCTGCTGCATTTCCTGGTCATTGCGCCGCTCCTGACCGCGCCGCCGATCAACCAGTTGCTCGCCACCGGCGGCGTGCTGTTCATCCTGCAAAGCTTCGCCACCGTTGCCTTCGGCATCGACTTCAAGAATCTCGGCATCCGCCTGCCGGTGCTCTCGCTCGGCGAGATGAATTTCAGCTATGCGCGGTTGCTGTCGTTCGGCGCGGCGCTCGCCGGCATGATCGGAGTGTACCTGTTCCTGACCCGCACCTTCACCGGCACCGCGATCCGCGCCATCGCGCAGGACCGCCAGATCATGCCGTTGATGGGCGTCGACCCGAAGCGCATCTACCTGATCACCTCGGCGATCGGCGGCGGGCTGGCCGGCCTCGCTGCCTGCCTGCTGGTGCTGCAATATGACGTGCATCCGTTCGTCGGCCTGTCGTTCGGGCCGATCACCTTCCTGATCTGCGTGCTCGGCGGCCTCGGCAATTTCATCGGCGGTTTCGTCGCCGCCTTCGTGTTCGCCGAGATCATCTCGCTCGGCGGCCTGTTCTCCGATCTCGAATGGGGTTACGTGCTGGCCTTCGCCTTCTTCATCGTGATGATGTTCATCCGGCCCGCCGGCCTGCTGTCGAGGCGCTCGTGAACAGAGGGCTTGCCGGCTGGATCATCGCGCTGGTGGTGCTTGTCGCGCTGCCTTTCGTGCATCGCGATCCCTATCATCTGCACCTCCTGGTGCTGATCCTGATCTGGTCGTTCGCCTATACTTCGTGGTCGATCATGGGCCGCTTCGGGCTGGTGTCGCTTGGCCATGGCGGCTTCATGGGCATCGGCGCCTATGTCACCGCGCTGTTGTGGAATCATCTCGGCGTCTCGCCCTGGATCGGCATTCCCGTGAGCATGGCAACCGCCGGCGTGCTGGCGCTGATCGTCGCCTATCCCTGTTTCCGTTTCCGCATCACCGGGCATTATTTCGTGCTGGTGACCCTGGCGCTGTCGGGCATCGTGCTGCAAGTCATCACCGCGACCCGCGACTATACCGGCGGCTCGCTCGGCTACACGCCGCAGCGCGCCCCGAGCGGCAAGGGCCTGCTGGCGCTGCAATTCGACGACAAGACCACCTGGTACCTGATCGCGCTCGCGGTCTGGGTGCTCGGTCTCGTGATCTGGCGCGCGATCGACCGCAGCATGATCCGCCACGCCATGGAAGCGATCTCGGAGGATGAGGACGCGGCCGCCGCCGCCGGCGTCAACGTCACCGCCGAGAAGCTCAAGGTCACCCTGATCAGCGCGCTGATGACCGCGCTCGCGGGCGCGCTGTATTGCCAGTACCAGATGTTCATCTCGCCGGATACCGTGAGCGGCATCGCAGTCTCCCTGCAAATGGTGTTCGCTGCGATCGTCGGCGGCGTCTATGTCGCGCTCGGCCCGACTGTCGGCGCTGTCATCACCATCGTGATGGCGGAGGTGCTGCGGATCTGGTTCGGCACCAAGGCGGTCGGCTGGGATAATCTGGTCTATGGCGTGCTGTTGGTGCTGTTCATCATCTTCCTGCCCAAGGGCATTCTTGGTAGCGTGATCGACCGGATCAAATCGCCACGCAAGCCGTCGAGAGGCCATGAGCAGCAAACCGTCCCAATCGCTCGCCGATGAACTGAAACCCTTCGTCGCACCGTTCCGCTTCGACGGCAGCAGCGAGTTTCGCCTGAAGTCGTACCCGACCGCCGAGAAGGGCGGCATCGACAAGGACGCCGGCGGCAAGATCATCGAGGCCAACCGCAAGCGGCTCAACGATTTCCAGGAGAAGCTCTACGCCCAGGACCGCTGGTCGCTGCTCCTGATCTTCCAGGGCATGGATGCCGCCGGCAAGGATTCGGCGATCAAGAGCGTGTTCGAGGGCGTCAATCCGCAGGGTTGCGAGGTCTCCTCCTTCAAGCAGCCGTCGACCCGGGAACTCGACCACGACTACATGTGGCGCGCGATGATCGCGCTGCCGGAGCGCGGCCGCATCGGCATCTTCAACCGCTCCTACTACGAGGAGTGCCTGATCGTGCGCGTGCACCCCGAGGTGCTTGCCAAGCAGAAGCTGCCGAAGAAGCTGGTGACCAAGAACATCTGGCGCGAACGCTTCGAGGACATTGCCGCGATCGAGCGCTATCTGTCGCGCAACGGCACCGTGATCCTGAAGTTCTTCCTGCATGTCTCCAAGGATGAGCAGCGCCGGCGCTTCCTCGACCGGCTGGAGGAGCCGGCCAAGAACTGGAAGTTCTCGATGGCCGACATTTCCGAGCGCGCGCTGTGGGCCAAGTACCAGGCCGCCTATCAGGACATGATCCACCATACCGCGACCAGGGAGGCGCCCTGGCACATCGTGCCGGCCGACCACAAATGGTTCGCGCGCGCCGTGATCGGCTCGACCATCGTGAGCGCGCTCGACAGGCTGGAGCTGAAATTCCCCGAAGTCGACAAGGCCGAGTTGAGCGAGTTCAAGCGCATCCGCGAGGCGCTGGAGGCGGAGCAGGGGGCCGACAAGGGCGGCCGGAAATAGGCGCAGCCGACACGTCGGCAGGCGTGACGCAGGCCTCGCCCGGTTGGCTTCGAAGGCTGCAAGGCGAGGAGGCGTAAGGATGGTCGACACGACAGAACCTGTGGCGTCTCTCGTCCCGTTGGACGCGAGCCGGTTCGAGCGCTTTGAATATCCCGGCGACGACTTCCCCTATTACAACGGCAGGCCGGCGGCGATCTCGGGCCGGCAATGGCTGTTCGTCATGGTCATGCTGGTCGCAGCGTTCGTTGTGCTCGTCACCCCGATCCCGATGTTTGCCAAAGGCTTCGGACAATTCGTTCCGGCGGTTCTGTTCTTTGCCGTTCCCCTGATCGCGCTCGCTATCGTCGTGCCGAGGCACTGGACCGCGTTGTTCCGGCGCGTGGGCGTCCGGGACATCGGCTGGATGGTGGGATTTGCGGTTCTCAACGTGCTGATCGGCGCGCTGATCGGCTTCACCTTGACGACGCTTTCGGGAACGAATCCCAATGCGGCTCTCGCCGGGCTCGCCAATCTTCCGCTTGCCGGGTTGATCCTGTTCTTCCTCAAGACCATCCCGCAGCTGTTCGGCGAGGAGGTCTTCACGATCCTGCCGTTCCTGGCGCTGTTGTGGCTGTTCTGCGCCAAACTTCACCTCTCGCGGCGGGCATCGATCTTGGCTGCGTGGGTGATCGCGGCGCTTCTGTTCGCGGGCGCGCACCTCCCCACCTATGGCTGGAATGTCGTGCAGTGTCTCGCCGTCATCGGGAGCACCCGTCTTGTCCTGCTGTTGCCGTACATCATGACGAAGAGCATCTGGGTATCGACCGGTGCGCATATTCTGAACGACTGGATCTTGTTCATCCTGACAATCCTGCTGACCGGGCCGGGGCGAAAGATCCGCGGCCCTGATCCGTCCGATTTTGCCTCTCTTCAGCTGTCCCGGAGCACTGGTGAGTCATTAGGTCAGCCTACCTGACCATCTTTCCCCATTGCGGCCGCTTGCCAACATCGTTTAGAACGAACCCACTCAGCGCGCGTCCCGGCAACCGACCGTCAATGGTTTTGACCGAGGATTTTAGCGCTCAAGAGGGTCTGGCAATGCTGATTCGCGGCCAAATTGACGGGATTTCGGGGGAGGTGGCCCAGGCTACCGCCACGATCCCGGCCGCGCGGCCCACCCTCCTTATTGGCGGCCTGCTTCTTACCTGCCCCTGAGGGCCGGCTGGGCGTTTGCGCCTGGGCACTCAGGGGTTTGTACGAGATCACCGGACCCTGATAATCGCCCAAACGCTCAAGCAGCAAACATGACGGGCGCAAAGCTTAAAGGAATTTCTGACATGGCCACCCCTGATAAGTCCGAGAAGGACCGCGTCATCATTTTCGATACCACCCTGCGCGACGGCGAGCAGTGCCCCGGCGCCACCATGACCTTCGAGGAGAAGCTCGAAGTCGCCGAGTTGCTGGACGATATGGGGGTCGACGTCATCGAGGCCGGCTTCCCGATCACCTCGGAGGGCGACTTCCAGGCGGTCAGCGAGATCGCCCGTCGCTCCAAGAACTCAGTCATCGCCGGCCTGTCCCGCGCGCACCCGGCCGACATCGACCGCTGCGCCGAGGCCGTGAAGTTCGCCCGCCGCGGCCGCGTTCACACCGTGATCGCGACCTCGCCGCTGCACATGCGGGTCAAGCTGAACAAGACGCCCGAGCAGGTGATCGAGACCTCGGTCGCGATGGTCGCCCGCGCCCGCAACCAGATCGACGACGTCGAATGGTCGGCCGAGGACGGCACCCGCAGCGAGATGGACTATCTGTGCCGGATCGTCGAGGCCGTCATCAAGGCCGGCGCCACCACGGTGAACATCCCCGACACCGTCGGCTACACCGTGCCGGAGGAATACACCCACTTCATGAAGACGCTGATCGAGCGCGTGCCGAACTCCGACAAGGCGATCTTCTCGGTGCATTGCCACAACGACCTCGGCATGGCGGTCGCCAATTCGCTGGCCGGCATCATGGGTGGTGCGCGCCAGGTCGAATGCACCGTCAACGGCATCGGCGAGCGCGCCGGCAATGCCGCGTTGGAAGAGATCGTGATGGCGATCAACGTGCGGAACGACAAGTTTCCGTACTGGAACAAGATCGACACCACGCAGCTCACCCGCGCCTCCAAGGTGGTGTCGGCCGCGACCTCGTTCCCGGTGCAGTACAACAAGGCGATCGTCGGCCGCAACGCCTTCGCCCATGAGAGCGGCATCCACCAGGACGGCGTGCTGAAGGACGCCTCGACCTACGAGATCATGAAGCCCGAAATGGTCGGCCTGAAGCAGTCCTCGCTGGTGCTGGGCAAGCATTCCGGCCGCCATGCCTTCGTGCACAAGCTGGAGGAGATGGGCTACAAGCTCGGCCCGAACCAGTTGGAAGATGCGTTCACGCGGATGAAGGCGCTGGCCGACCGCAAGAAGGACATCTACGACGAGGACATCGAGGCGCTGGTCGACCAGGAGATGGCGGCCGCCCACGATCGCATCAAGCTGGCGTCGCTGACCGTGATCGCCGGTACCCATGGCCCGCAGCGCGCGACCATGAAGCTCGACGTCGACGGCCAGATCAAGATCGAGGAAGCTGAGGGCAACGGCCCGGTAGACGCCGTGTTCAACTGCATCAAGCGCCTGGTGCCGCACGAGGCCAAGCTGGAGCTGTACCAGGTCCACGCGGTGACCGAAGGCACCGACGCTCAGGCCGAAGTCTCGGTGCGTCTGGCGCATGAAGGCCGCTCGATGACCGCGCGTGCCGCCGATCCGGACACGCTGGTCGCGTCCGCAAAGGCCTATCTCGGCGCGCTGAACAAGATCGTGATGAAGCGCCAGCGCGACGTCCCTGCGGCGGCCGCGAGCTGACGAGCGCGCACGATCGGCGAGTTGAAAACGCGGCGCTTCGGCGCCGCGTTTCTGTTTGAGCGGAGATCGCGGTGGCAACTCGCTCTATCCTCATCGCCTCGGACCACGGGAGTGAGTCATGAATATTCCGCCAATCAGTTTCATCGACAAGGACAGCGGCGATGAAGGGGTGGTACTTGTCCGCGTGAGCGGAGACGCGGTGGGGCTCGCTGTGTCACTGCGGAAGAACGGAGATGTCGAGGTTTTCCTCGGGGCAGAGGAACTGGATCGCCTCATCCGTGTACTTGAAGACGCGCGTCGGGTGCTTCGCGCAAAGATTCCGTAGCGCGTAGATCATTCGCCGAGATCGAGTTCGCGGCATTCGTCGCCGACTACGGCGATCATCAATGCCAATATGATCACGAACAGCATGGCTGTCATGATGAGGCCACCACGGCTCCAGCCGTGATCTCGCCGTGTCTCGGTATCCGGCCAAGACCACACCGCAACGGGAGCTCCCTGAAGGATCGAGACCATCATCTGGCTGTTGGGCTTCATTCCTTGCAGATCAACTGCCGCCGTCCCGTTCCCTCGTGCAGACGTCCTTCTTGCTTCGGCCAGAGACCGACAGGATCACGATTGCATCCGCCAAGAACATAGTCGCGCTTGTCGATGCGATACACCACATCGCATGCGAGCGAACCGTGCACGGCGGCGGCCGCCTGCGAGACTTCGCTGAAAACCGGCACCGGAAACCAATCTCCTCCGGATGCCAGCCGACACTGGAGCCGCGGCCCGCAGGACGCGACGCAGAGCGAAGCGATTGCCGTCATTCCCACGGCTCGGATCGTGCCGATTGTGTTCACGGTCGATCCATCGGCTTCCGCGCCACGTCCGCCTCTCGCGTCGGCCGGATCAGGCCAAGGTCTCGGCCGGCTGCGGCTGCCTGTGTGCGATTGACGACGTTGAGGGCCTTGAAGATCGCAGTGATGTGCGCCTTGACGGTTTTCTCCGAGAGATCCATTTCATAAGCAATGGTCTTGTTGGGCAGGCTTTCACCGATACGACGGAGAACGTCGATCTGGCGGGGTGTCAGCAATGCGCGTGGCGTCGGTCGGTCGGCAACGGGCCTGGCGGTCGCGATCTGGTTGAGCATCAACGGTGGAATGTAGAGTTCACCATTCATCACGAGGCTAATGGCGGAGAGTAGCGTGGTCCGGCTGGCCGATTTTGGCACGTAGCCAAGCGCACCTTGAGACAAGGCGTTGCGGACGTCGATGGGATCCTCGGACGACGAGAGCACGACAACGGGGAGTTCGGGCCGCGCGCGACCGATCTCAGAGATTGTCGACAATCCACTTGCCCCTGGCATCATCAGGTCCAGCACGACGATATCGAGGTCTTGGTGGCTCTCGACGGCGGCGAGCGCCTGCGTTGCGCTGCTGGCTTGCACGATGATGGTCTGCGGTCCTTCCTGGCGCAGCAGCGCGGATAGCCCCTCGAGCATGACCGGATGATCATCGACGACCAGTATCTTCATCCCGCGACTATGGCGCAGGATGTGTCTGGTCGGCAAGGCAGGGGCCCGTGGCGGGCACAAGGTCCTAGGACGTCCTAGGTCTATCTCGAAGCTGTCCTGGCGACGTGCAGCCGCGACACTCTGCGAAACACGGCGTTCGGCTGCGAGTGGCGCACGAATGCGCCCCAGCCCCCGGCCTCTATCGTCGAGAACGTGGTATGCTTCGGCTGCGGCGATATCGCATGCAACCGTTCCGAACGAGTTTGAACGAGATGCCGAACAGGCCAGCATGAACGTGACGGATCAGGCCGGAGCCGAGGTCTCCTTCATTCTGCCCGAACATCGCTCGCTTCTGCGCACGGAGCAGGTTGCCGCGCTGTTCAGGAATGTCGTTCTCAACGGGCTGGCTACGGCAACAACGGCCGTTCTTCTGGTCACGGCACTGATCCATCTCGGCGTGACGGACGCAGCGACCAGCCTGGCTTGGGTTACATGCATCGCAGCATGCGTCGTCGCGCATCTGGTTCTCCGGTGGATGTATCATCGCGACTCATCGTCCGCCGCAAACTGGCGGCGCTGGGCGTGGAGCTTCACGGCGATCAGCCTCGTGGAAGGCTCCACATGGGGATGGGCCACTGTCCATCTCGCAACAGCGGGCTTCTTCGAAATTCAGGTGCTCGTGCTCGCAGTGACGTTCGGCGTCGCTACCGGTGCGATCCCGGCGCGCAGCTCCTATCTTCCGTCGTTCTGTGCCCTGTTCTTCCCGGCCACGTTTCCTTATGTGCTGCTGAAGGTGGGAGACACCAGCCAGATTCAACAGATCAGTGCCTTCTTCATGTTGATTTACATCGTTGGGATGGGCGGGCTTGCGCTTAACGTCAACCGCAACTTCAAGGCCGCCGTCGATCTGCGGGTCTGGTCGATTGAGCTGGCTGAACGATTCCGGCAACAGAAAGAACTGGCGGATCAAGCCAATCGGGCAAAGTCCCGTTTCCTGGCTGCCGCGAGTCATGATCTGCGCCAGCCCGCGCACGCCCTCTCGCTGCTGATCGGCGCACTCCGAGGTATCGTACTGCCTGCGGAGGCGACACGGCTGGTCGCGTTGATCGAAAGTTCGGCGGTCACCCTTGATCGTCTGTTCGCCGCACTGCTCGAGATCTCGAGACTGGATGCCGGCGTCGTCGAAGTTCGCCGCCAAAACCTCCCGATCCATCCATTGCTGAGCCGGATCTGCTCCGACTATCGTGAACTGGCAGCGACCAAGAATATCGCGCTGAAGCTCCATGCATGCAGCGCCAGCGTTTTCACCGATCCTGTTCTCTTCGGTGATCGGATCATGCGCAACCTGATCGCCAATGCCGTACGCTACACCGATTGCGGTCGTGTCGTGGTGGGTTGCCGGCGCCGCGGCTCGTTGTTGTCGGTCGAGGTTTGGGACACCGGCCCGGGCATTCCGATCGACCAACAGCAAAGAATATTTGAAGAGTTCTACCAGCTGGAAAATCCAGAACGTGATCGCGCTGAGGGCCTTGGCCTTGGCCTCGCCATCGTCCGCCGCCTGACGGACTTGCTCGAGTGCAGGCTCTCCGTGATGTCGCAACCGGGCCGCGGCTCCTGCTTCCGGATCGACGTCCCCCTCGCGAGCGCGACGCTGCTGGAGGAACTGGAAGTTCCGCTTCAGGAGCCGGGCGGAGCCCTTGCTCGCGCCTTGGTGGTCGTGATCGACGACGAACTTCCGATCCGAGAGGCGATGTCCGCGCTGCTAAAGGGCTGGGGACACGAGGTTGTCTCCGCAGCTTCGGTCAGCGAGGTCTTGCAACTGCTCGCGGCTTGCCCGATCAAACCGGATCTTGTGATCTGCGATTATCGCCTGCGGAACTACGAGAACGGCATCGAGGCGATCGAGAAGCTTCGATCGGAATACAACGAGATCATTCCTGCGGTTCTGATCACGGGAGATACGGCTCCCGATCGGCTACAGGAGGCGGCCGCCAGCGGCCTTCTCTTGCTCCACAAACCGGTATCCAACAGCAAGCTTCGGGCGGCGATCGGCAATCTTCTTGCGTCGACGAAATCATCGTATCTGCCCGTGGAGTGAGGTCGGTCAGAAAGAGCGGCCGCGAACAAAGCATCATTGTGGGTGTGACGAAATCGATCGCGACGAACAAGCTTCGGTTCTGATTTCGATCGGAACCGAAAATGCGATTGCCTCGTTGCCGTGCGACGTTCGAACGGCAAACTCGAGCTGCGGTCGCCAGCGCAAAGGCCGCCCCCAAGGGCGGCCTTTCGGATGAGATGATCGCCGGTCAGGCGAGGTGAAGCCGACGTCCGCTCTGCTTGCGCCGATAGGCCATAACGCCAATACCTGCAAAGCCGAGCAGCATCATCGCCCAGCTCGAAGGCTCGGGGACAGCGGAGGCCACCGCCGTATCGGCCGTAATCGCCGACAGAAATGGCTCCCCGTACGCGCCACCATTGCTTTCGGAAAAGACGATGCTCGTCAACGTGCCAAGGTTGGAAACATCGAAGCTTTGCGCATCGAGGCGGTCAGTGTTGAAATTGGCGGTGCCGTAAAGGTTGGTCGCAACGCCGTTGTAACCGCCGCAACAGTAATGATCCCGGATGTTGGTTCCTTCCGTCAGATTGAACGCATCGGACCCGCTTGAACCATTGAATGTGATCGTCCCGACGACGCCGCCAAATGCACCGAAGGCCGAGTTGAGCAGCGTGTAGATTGTTCCGACGTTGGGGATATCTACGGCGAACGTCACCGATGTTGTTCCCCCCGGGCTGAGTTGCACCGCCCCCAGGTTCGTCGTGCCGGGGTAACTTGCCAAATTGAAGTTGATGCCGTTGATGGTCAGCGCCGTGCCGCCCTGCGGGTAATTTCCGCCGCCGCTATAGGTGGCGACATTGGCGTTGACGTCACCACTGATATCGACTGAAACTTGATTCGCTCGAGCCGAACCAACCAGTGCCAAAAGTACAGTTGTGGCCAAGCTCAGAGCGGGAACTATTGATTTCATTTTCATCTCCCAGTTAAGCAATTGCCCGAGATGCGCATTCCTTCGATTCGAAGTAAATCGGACCGCAGTCCTAGATCGTCCTAGGACTGATGACCGAGCCGACCATCCGAGAGCATGAGACTCTCGTCGTCGACGATCGCACCATCCAACGAAAAGGCCTTGCCGCCCTGCCTGATCAGGTGAAAGCCGGATGTCGCTTTGCCCGCCCGCCAGCGACGCCGCAGGCGCATGAGCCGTCGTCGCGCGCTGCGAGACGCGCCACCGCGTGATACGGTTCAGTCAAGGACGATCAGGGGGGCGCACGTGGAGAGATACGGAGCCGGGTCGATTGTCATTTCCAGCTATGACCCGACATGGCCGAACTTGTTCGAGCGGGAGCGCGCCCGGATCTGCGGCGATCTCGGCCAAGGCGCGTGCATGGCGTGCGGATGGAGGACATCGCTAGCAACGCCAGGGCGGCCCTGAGCGGAGCCGGACGGGCGGTCAAACGGCGATCATCAAAGCGAACATGATCACGAACAGCATGGCCGTCATCACGACGGCTGCCACGGCTCCGGCCGTGATCTTGACGTTCGGATCCCGGAACCCCGGAAGATCGTCCCAGCGACAAGCACGTCTCGGACAAATCATGTCGCGAGAACGCGGTGGTTTGACGCTCAAACTGCGCAACATACTCACCGTCGTCCCGGCGCAGGCCGGGACCCATTACCCCAAATGAAAATTGGTGCGCGATGCCGGAACGACGAGTCCCGCCGATAACGTCTGCTGCGGCGTATGGGTCCCGGCCTACGCCCGGACGACGTGGCAAGAGCCGTGGCTCACTCGCCGATCAACCGACCGCAGGCGCCGGTGATGACACCGAAAACCCGGCGCACACCCTGTCACCGGACGGCTGCGAGAGCCGCAGCGGATACCGTCGGATCGGATTTTGCAGTGCAGCAATAGCGCATTCAGCCCCTGCTAAAGGGGCAATGGCAATCGTCGTTGCTTCTCTGTAATGGTGCGACCGGATGTCTCGGGGCCGGTGTTCGTGCCCCGCAATTACGCGGGAGGAAACATGCGTAAATTCATTTTGGCCGCGGCGTCGATCGCGGCTTTGGCCTTGGTCGGGCCGGCTGCGGCACAGTCGCCGATCGTCATCAAGTTCAGCCACGTGGTGGCCTCGGATACGCCGAAGGGCAAGGCGGCCGACAAGTTCAAGGAACTGGCCGAGAAGTACACCAATGGCAAGGTGAAGGTCGAAGTCTATCCGAACTCGACGCTCTACAAGGACAAGGAAGAGCTCGAGGCGCTGCAACTCGGCGCGGTGCAGATGCTGGCGCCGTCGAATTCGAAGTTCGGCCCGATCGGGATCAGGGAATTCGAGGTCTTCGATCTGCCCTACATCCTTCCCGACCTGAAGTCGCTGCGCAAGGTGACCGACGGCCCGCTCGGCGCCAAGCTGCTCAAGCTGCTGGATTCCAAGGGCATGACCGGTCTGGCCTATTGGGACAACGGCTTCAAGCAGATGAGCGCCAACAAGAAGCTGATCGCGCCGTCAGACTACAAGGGCCTGAAATTCCGCATCCAGTCCTCGAAGGTGCTGGAGGCCCAGTTCCGCGCGCTCGGCGCGATCCCGCAGGTGATGGCGTTCTCGGATGTCTACCAGGCGTTGCAGACCGGCGTGGTCGACGGCCAGGAGAACACCTGGTCGAACATCTACACCCAGAAAATGCACGAGGTGCAGAAATACGCCACCGTCACCAATCACGGCTACATCGGCTATGTCGTGATCGTGAACAAGAAGTTCTGGGACGGCCTGCCGGGCGATATCCGCGACGAGCTCTCCAAGGCGATGAAGGAAGCCACCGAGTTCGGCAACAATCAGTCGGCCAAGGAGAACGACGACGCGCTTGCCGAGATCAAGAAGGCCGGCAAGACCGAGATCATCAGCCTGACGCCGGAGCAGGACGAGGCGATGCGCAAGGCGATGATGCCGGTCTACAAGGACGTTGCCTCTCGCGTCGGCCAGCCGCTGATCGACGAATTCCTCAAGGAAACGGGCCGTAGCCCGATGAACTAAGGCGGATCCAAACCGCAATCACAACGAACGCCGCGGCCGTGTGAGGCCGCGGCTTGGGTGCCGTGGCCGGTTGCCGCATCAGGCCATGACAGGGGAGATTTATGCTGCTGAAGATTCTGGACCGGCTCGAGGAAATCATCATCGCGAGCCTGATGGGGGCCGCGACGCTCCTGACCTTCGTCACGGTCGTGCACCGCTTTCTGGTCGACGTTCCCTTGCTCTATCCGTATCTGTTCGGCATCAATCTCGCGTGGTCGCAGGAACTCTGCATCTACATGTTCATCTGGATGGCGAAGTTCGGCGCCGCCTATGGCGTGCGCACCGGCATCCATGTCGGCGTCGACGTCCTGATCAACCGCCTCAACGACTATTGGCGCAAGCGCACCATCCTGTTCGGCCTGCTCGGCGGTGCGCTGTTCACCGCGATCGTCGGCACCATGGGGGCCAAGTTCGTCTACGAGCTGATGCACACCGACCAGGTCTCGCCCGACATGGAGATCCCGAGCTGGATCGTCTATGCCTGCATCCCGCTCGGCTCCTATCTGATGTGCTTCCGCTTCCTGCAAGTGTGCTGGAATTACTGGTGGACCGACGAGCTGCCGCACCATGACGCCTCCCATGTCGACGGCGTCGAGACCAGCAAGACCGCGCCCGTCGCGCTCGGAGAAGCGTGATGAGCGCCGCCCTTATTTTTGGACTGCTGTTTGCCCTGATGCTGACGGGCATGCCGATCTCGATCTCGCTCGGCCTGACCGTGCTCACCTTCCTGTTCACGATGACCGAGGTGCCGATCGAGAGCGTCGGCCTGAAGCTGTTTTCGGGCCTCGACAATTTCGGTATCATGGCGATCCCGTTCTTCATCCTGGCCGGCACCTTCCTGACCCGCGGCGGCGTCGCGCGGCGGATGATCGCGTTCACGACCTCATTGGTCGGGCATCTGCCCGGCGGCCTCGGGCTTGCCGGCGTCGCGGCCTGTGCGATGTTCGCGGCGATCTCGGGCTCGAGCGTCGCGACCGTGGTCGCGATCGGCTCGATCATGATGCCGGCGATGGTCGATCACGGCTATCCGAAGCGGTTCGGCGTCGGCGTGATCTCGACCTCGGGCGCGCTCGGCATCCTGGTGCCGCCCTCGATCATCCTGGTGCTCTACGGCGTCTCCACCAACACGTCGATCGGCGCGCTGTTCATGGCCGGCATCGTGCCGGGCGTCCTGCTCGCGCTGATGCTGGCCGCGGTGACCTTCTTCGTGGCGCAACGCAACGGCTATCCGAAGATGCCGCGGGCGACCATCGGCGAGCAGTTCAAGGCGTTCCGCGAAAGTATCTGGGGCCTGCTGCTGATCGCGATCGTGCTCGGCGGCATCTATGGCGGCGTCTTCACGCCGACCGAAGCCGCCGCGGTCGCCGCGACCTACGCCTTCTTCATCACCGTGTTCGTCTACAAGGAGCTGAAGCTCTCCGAGGTGCCGAAGGTGCTGCTGCAGGCGGCGAGCATGAGCTCGATGCTGCTCTACATCATCACCAACGCGGTGCTGTTCTCGTTCCTGATGACGCACGAGCAGATCCCGCAGGAGATGGCGGCCTGGATCATCGACAAGAACTTCTCGGTGTGGATGTTCCTGCTCGTCGTCAACGTCATCCTGCTGCTCGCCGGCAACGTGATGGATCCGTCCTCGATCCTATTGATCATGGCGCCGATCCTGTATCCGCTGGCGACCAAGCTCGGCGTGAACCCGGTCCATCTCGGCATCCTGATGATCGTCAACACCGAGGTCGGGCTGTGCCATCCGCCTGTCGGCCTAAACCTCTACATCGCGAGCAGTATCGCCAAGATGGGCATCTCCGAGATCACGATCTCGGTGTTGCCGTGGCTGTGCGCGATGCTGGTGTTCCTCGGCCTGATCACCTACGTGCCGGAGATCTCGCTGTGGCTGCCGCGCGTGCTCGGGATGATCAACTAACGCAAACAACAAGCAATCAAAGCGCGATCTCGCGCTTTGATTATTTCCGGCGCGAAATGAGCCGGATTACATCTTGGTAAGAGAGGTCTCTCTGTCAAATCGGTAAGTTGAAGGCCGCGGCCGGGCGCATCATCCTTGGGCAACCCTTGAAGGAGGATCGCATGAAGAAAGTTCTGCTCGCCGGTATCGCGGCGCTCACGATTGCCGGTTCGACCGCGGTGTATGCCCAGCATCGTCCCTGGTTCCACAGCCATACGCGGATGAGCCCCGAAGATCGGGCCGCTTTCCTCGACGCGCGGATCGCTGCCGTTCACGCCGGGCTGAAGCTCAGCGCCGATCAGGAGAAGCTGTGGCCACCGGTCGAGACCGCGGTGCGCGACTTCGCCAAGATGCGGATGGATCGCGCCAATGCGCGGATGGCCGCCGAGAAGGCCGATGGCGACAAGGCGCAGAAGCCGGATGATCCTGTGGCGCGCCTGCGCGAACGCGCCGACAACATGGCGGCGACCTCGGCCTCGCTGAAGAAGATCGCCGATGCTGCCGACCCGCTCTACAAGACGCTCGACGACAACCAGAAGCGGCGCCTGACCATGCTCACCCACATGGAAGGCCGCGGCTTCGGCGCCGAGGGCTGGCGCCGTCACCGCCTCGAGCGCGGCATGGACCGCTGGGAGCGCGGCGGCCGCGACCGTCATTTCGACCGCGACGACGGGCCGGATCAGGAACGCTCCGGTCGGCTCTGAGCGCCGCGCCCCGGCGCTTTCGCCAAGCTCATGAAAGGCCGCCGGAATCCGGCGGCCTTTCGGCTGTCGGGAGGGCGCGTAAAAGTCGGGAAAACTTGCGCCAGCTTGCTGGACATCGCGGAATCGCTTTGCTAAACGACGGCCTCTCTTGCGAGGGTCATTTCCGGACAAGTTCCGGGCGCATAGCTCAGTTGGTAGAGCAGCTGACTCTTAATCAGCGGGTCCCAGGTTCGAGCCCTGGTGCGCCCACCAAGCTTTCATAGCTTAGGTTTGCCCTCGTAAGGCCATCCCGGCCGTCTGTCGCGTTGCTTCAGACACTCCGGTTGCCTGGTTTGCTTCTCACGAAAATCTGCTGATCTCCGATCGCATCTGCCTGCACGCTTGTCTCGCCACGCCGGCGGCGCGCTTCCGTTCGATCGCGTCGCGACGCCGCGGTAGCCACTATTTCCGACGAATGGGTCCGGGCGGTGTGAGCGAGGTGCGATCCGCGCGGGGCGCCCTGCGGCAACCGCAGTTGACAGGGTGCAGCGCCCACTTTAAGCACCTGACTAATTAATCAATTAATTAAGGTCTGAAACCCTAGGGAAAGAATCCGCCTGATGCCGGTCGGCCATCGATATCCGAAGCTGCTTGCTCCGCGCTCGCGGCTTCTGGGCTGGATGCCAGGGCGCTTGTGGTCAGATCCTCTATGCAGATCCGCTGGCGCGTTCGCCGCATCACGTCGCGCACGCGACCGTGACGTCGCGGATCGGCGCGTCACGCCCGAACCCGGGCGGACTTCATTCACCCGTACGAACATGAGGAGTGAGGCGTAAACGATGGGACGTCGATCTGAAGTACTGATGGCGCAAGACACCGACGGCACGGACAACCGGCGCGTGATCCAGGTGGTATCGCGCGCATTCGACATCGTGCGTTGCTTCGAAGGCCGAAGCATTCGCCTGGGCAATCGCGAGATCGCCGATCGCTGCGGTCTTCCCCGTTCGACGGTCTCCCGTCTCACGCTGACCCTCACCCAGATCGGCCAATTGATCTACCTGCCGCAAGAGCAGAAGTATGCGCTCGGCCCTCATGCTGCGGCGCCTGGCGCTCCGTTGTTTGCGCAAGGGGCTGACAAGCCCGCCTGTGCCGATGAGCGGGAACGCCGCACGGTGCCGCGCTTCGAGTATTTCGAAGATCAGCGCAACTCGATTGCCGAGCCGCTTTCGGTGACGCCACACCGCTGACGACCTATCTCATTCCGAAGCGGTACGCGCACCGGAATGGTCGGGAGGTCGGAACGAGTCAATCTGAGCAAAACATCTGAAACGAAGGGGAAACGCATGCCCGAAGCATACATCATCGACGCCGTCCGCACGCCGCGTGGCATCGGCAAGCCCGGCAAGGGCGCACTGTCGCACCTGCACCCGCAGCAGCTGGCAGCAACCGTGCTCGGCGCGCTCAAGGAGCGCAACAAGCTCGATACGTCGACCGTCGACGACATCATCTGGTCGACCTCGACCCAGGAAGGCAAGCAGGGCGGCGATCTCGGCCGCATGTCGGCGCTCGCGGCCGGCTACGACATCAATGCCAGCGGTACGACACTGGATCGGTTCTGTGGCGGCGGCATCACCTCGGTGAACCTCGCGGCAGCCTCTGTCATGTCGGGGATGGAAGATTGCGTCATCGCCGGTGGCACCGAGATGATGAGCTATCAGCAGACCCTCGCCGCCGAGCGCTCCAAGGCGGGTCAGCCGGCGCGGATGATGGGGTCCGGCAATCCGGCGCTCGACGAGATTCATCCGCAGTCCCACCAGGGCGTGTGCGGCGACGCGATCGCGACGCGCGAGGGGATCAGCCGCGAGGCCTGCGATGCCCTGGCACTGACCAGCCAGCAGCGCGCCAAGCGGGCGATCGACGAAGGCCGCTTCGCCAAGTCGGTGATCCCGGTCCTCAACGACGACGGCAGCGTGGCCCTCGGCCGTGAGGAATTTCCGCGTCCCGAGACCACCGCCGAAGGCCTGGCTTCGCTGAAGCCCAGCTTCGAGCAGCTTGCCGATTTCGATCTCGGCAACGGCACGACCTTCAAGAAGCAGATCCAGCGCCGCTATCCGGGCCTCGAGTGGAAGGGCGTGCATCATGCCGGCAACAGCTCGGGCGTGGTGGACGGCGCCGCCGCGGTGCTGATCACGTCGAAGGACTATGCCGAGAAGCACGGCCTCAAGCCGCGCGGCCGGATCGTGGCCTATGCCAACCAGGGTGATGACCCGACGCTGATGCTCAACGCGCCGGTCCCGGCAGCCAAGAAGGTTCTCGCCAAGGCCGGCCTGACCAAGAACGACATCGATGTCTGGGAGATCAACGAGGCGTTCGCGGTCGTCGCCGAGAAGTTCATCCGCGACCTCGACCTCAATCGCGAGAAGGTCAACATCAACGGCGGCTCGATCGCGCTTGGCCATCCGATCGGCGCGACCGGATCGATCCTGATCGGCACCGCGCTCGACGAGCTCGAGCGCAGCGGCGGTCGTTATGGTCTGGTCACCATGTGCGCCGCCGGCGGCATGGCGCCCGCCATCATCATCGAACGCCTCTGATCGCGAAAGGACAACGCAATGAAACTCGATTCATCGGTCGCCGCCGTCGTCACCGGCGGCGCGTCGGGCCTCGGCGCGGCCACCTCGCGCGCGCTTGCCGCGCAGGGCGTGAAGGTCGCGATCTTCGACTTCAACGAGGAGAAGGGTGAAGCCATCGCCAAGGAAATCGGCGGTGTGTTCTGCAAGGTCGACGTCACCTCCGACGAGCAGGTCGATGCGGGCTTCGCCAAGGCCCGCGCGGCACATGGCCAGGAGCGCATCCTGGTGAACTGCGCCGGCACCGGCAACGCGGTGAAGACCGCGGGGCGGGACAAGAAGACCGGCGAGCCCACCCACTTCCCGATCGATGCCTTCAACCGCATCATCCAGATCAACCTCATCGGCACCTTCCGCTGCATCGCCAAGTCGGCGCAGGGCATGCTGTCACTGGCTCCGCTCGAGCACGGTGAGCGCGGCGCGGTCGTGAATACGGCTTCGGTCGCAGCCGAGGATGGTCAGATGGGGCAGGCGGCTTATTCGGCCTCGAAGGCCGGTGTCGTCGGCATGACCCTGCCGATCGCGCGCGACCTGATGGCCGAAGGCATCCGCGTCAACACCATCCTTCCGGGCATCTTCAACACGCCGCTGCTCCAGGGCGCCCCCGAGAACGTCAAGGCCGCGCTCAGCGCGTCGGTGCCGTTCCCGAAGCGCCTCGGCATGCCGGAGGAATATGCGCATCTGGCGCTGACGATGATCACCAACGGCTATTTCAACGGTGAAGACGTCCGTCTCGATGGCGCCATCCGCATGGCTCCGCGCTAGAGCATGATCCGGAAAGGCGCGAAGCGGCTTTCCGAAAAGATCATGTTCAAACAACAATCACGGCAACAGGAGACGAAGGCGATGTCCGACGAAACTCCGGTCCTCACTGAAGTCCGCGGACCGATCCTGATCATCACGCTGAACCGGCCGGAAGCCAAGAACGCGGCCAACCTTGCCCTCTCCAAGGGCGTGGCGGCGGCGATCGACCGGCTCGATGCCGACGATGCGCTCAGCGTCGGCATCATCACTGGTGCCGGCGGTACGTTTTGCTCGGGCATGGACCTCAAGGGGTTCCTGAAGGGCGAACGGCCGTCGATTCCTGGTCGTGGCTTCGCCGGCCTCACCGAGGCGCCGCCGAAGAAGCCGCTGATCGCGGCGGTCGACGGCTACGCGCTCGCCGGCGGGATGGAGATCGCGCTGTCGTGCGACATGATCGTCGCCAACCGCAACGCCAAGTTCGGGATCCCCGAGGTGAAGCGCGGTCTGGCGGCTGCGGCCGGCGGGCTGATCCGCATGCCGCGCCAGATGCCGTTCCGCGTGGCGATGGAGTTCGCGTTGACGGGCGAGTTCTTCGGCGCCGAGCGTGCCTATGAGCTCGGTATCATCAACCGCGTCACCGACGGCCCGGCGCTCGAGGCCGCGCTCCAGCTTGCAGCCGCGATCGGCGCCAATGGCCCGCTCGCCGTGAAGGCATCCAAGCAGGTGATCGTCGAATCCAGGCTCTGGCCCGAGGACCAGATGTGGAAGAAGCAGCAGGAGATCGTCGGTCCGGTCTTCGTGTCCGAGGACGCCCGCGAGGGTGCGGCTGCCTTCGCCGAGAAACGCGCGCCGAACTGGAAGGGCAAGTAACGCCGCGATTTGTTCGAAAACGGAGCGCCGGTTTTGATTGCAGCAGAGCCGGCGCTCCGAATTTTTGTGTGGGTGCCGCGCTCTTGAGAGCGCTGTTGGGTGAATGATGCGCAGCTTTACCGAAGATCAGGTCATCTTCCGCGATTCCTACCGCAAGTTCCTCGCCAGCGAGATCGCGCCCCATATGGAGGAGTGGCGAGAGGCTGGGATCGTCGATCGCAACGCGTTCAAGAAGGCCGGCGACCTCGGCTTCCTGATGATCTGGCCCGAGGAAAAATATGGCGGGATGGGCGACGAGGATTTCCGCTATGAGCAGATCATCATCGAGGAGACCGCGCGCTCGGGCTGCAAGGGCTGGTTCAACACGCTGCACAGCCGCCTGGTCGGTTCTTACTTCAAGCGCTTCGGCACCGAGGAGCAGCGCGACCGCTTCCTGCCCAAATGCGTCAGCGGCGAGACCATCCTGGCGATCGCGATGACCGAGCCCGGCGCGGGCTCGGACCTCGCGGGCATGCGGACGACGGCCGAGGACAAGGGCGATCATTTCCTGCTCAACGGCTCGAAGACCTACATCTCCAACGGCATCAATTCCGACGTCGTGATCGTCGCGGCCAAGCTCGCGGGCGCCGAGAAGAAGCACGCCATGGTGCTCTTGATCGTCGAACGCGGCATGGAAGGCTTCGAGCGCGGCCGCAATCTCAAGAAGATGGGCATGCCGGCGCAGGACACGGCCGAGCTGTTCTTCAACAATGTGAAGGTGCCCAAGGCCAACGTGCTGGGAGAGCCGGGCAGGGGCTTCTACTATCTGATGGAAGGCCTTGCCGAAGAGCGGCTGATCTCCGCGGTCGGATCGATCGCCAATGCCCGCAAGGCGTTCGACATCACGCGCACCTACGTGATGGACCGCAAGCTGTTCGGCCGGCCGCTCGCCGAACAGCAAAACACCCAGTTCCGCATGGCGGAGATGGATGCCGAGATCGACCTCGTGCAGGTCTATGTCGATCACTGCGTTGCCGAGCACAATGCGGGACGGCTGACCAGCAACATGGGCGCCAAGGCCAAGATGATGTCGTCGGAGGTCGAGTGGAAGATGCTCGACCTCGGCGTGCAGCTGCACGGCGGCGCGGGCTACATGGATGAATATCCGATCAGCCGGATGTTCACCGACGCGCGCGTCAACCGGATCCTGGCCGGAAGCTCCGAAGTCATGCGGCTGATCATCGGCCGCGATGTCTTCTCGGAGCAGTACAAGAGCATTCTGGACTAGCCGGTTACCACGATCCGGCTATCCATCTCGCTCTCGGCGTCAGCCGCGTGCCTGGCGCAGCGGCTCGCGTGCATACTCCTTCGAACGCAGCAGTGCATCGGCGAAGATCGGCTCCCAGGAGCGGATGTGGCTGCGGAGCAAGGTCGGCAGCGCTTCGGTCTCGCCGGCGAGCGCGAGCTCGATCAGCCGATAGTGCTCGGGCACCGAGGCCTGCTGCCGCTCGAGGCCGGCGCGGGAGCTGATGCCGTAGAGCCGCATCTTGTCGCGCAGGCCCATCACCATGTCGGTCAAGAGCTCGTTGCCGGCGGCCGCGATGAACTCGCGATGATAGTTGCGATCGGCTTCGAGATAGAGCTGGACGTCGTCGGTCTCGACAGCCTTGGCGATCTGGTCGGCCCAGCCGCGCACCGCTGGTAGATCGCTGGGCGGATTGGTAGCGACCAGCACGGCGGCGTGCAGCTCCAGCACCTCGCGCATGTCGAACAAATTGCGCAACTCGGTCAGCGTCGGCTCGACGACCTTGAAGCCGCGGTTGCGCATCGGCTCGACCAGGCCACCGCGGCTCAGTTCGAGCAACGCTTCGCGCACCGGGGTCGAGGAGACGCCAAGGCTCGCGGCGAGACTCGGCACCGAATACATCGTGCCTGGCAGGCTCTGCCCGGAAATGATCTCGGCGCGCACCCGTTGCAGCACCTGTTCGCGCAAATTCTGGTCCATGGGTGGTCGTCGCCGCCTCTCGTTGGGAACTCCGATTCGTCCCTTGATTATTACTTAGCCTTGACGGGACCGGTAGCGTATGACGTAAATGTGTAACGCGCTACCAAAATGCGTCACAAGCGCTGACTGGATTGTGAGACGGCTGTGAAACAGCGGCTACCCGGCTATTGCACGCTCTGTCGTTCGCGCTGCGGTGCTGTCACCGTGGTCGAGGACGGCCGCCTTGTCGGCGTAGAGGTATTAAATAACCATCCGACCGGTGGCGCGCTGTGCGCCAAGGGGCGTGCGGCCCCGGAAATCGTCGCCAGCCCGCGCCGGCTGACCGTTCCGCTGAAGCGGACCCATCCGCGCGGCGCCGCCGATCCGGGTTGGGTCGAGGTCACCTGGGACGAGGCGTTGACCGAGATCGCCGGCCGGCTCGCCAGCATCCGCGCCGAAAGCGGCGCCGAGGCGGTGGCATTCGGTGTCACCACGCCGAGCGGCACGCCGATGGTCGACAGCTTCGAGTGGGTCGAGCGCTTCATCCGCGGCTTTGGCAGTCCGAACCTGATCTACGCGGTCGAGGTCTGCGGCTGGCACAAGGACTACGCGCACGCCTTGACCTTCGGTCGCGGCATCGGCTTTCCCGATTACGACAATGCGGATGCGATCGTGCTGTGGGGCCACAACCCCGCGCGCACCTGGCTGGCGCAGGCGACGCGGATTGCCGACGCGCGGCGGCGTGGCGCCAAGGTCATCGTCGTCGATCCCAAGCCGAACGGCTCGGGTCAGCAGGCCGACCTCTGGCTGCGCATCCGTCCCGGCGCCGATGGTGCGTTGGCGATGGGTGCGATCCGGCATCTGATCACGACCGGCAGCTTCGATGCTGAGTTCGTCGACGCCTGGACCAACGGAGCGCTGCTGGTCGATCGCGCGACCGGGCGCTTCCTGCGCGCCGACGCGTTGTGGCCGGATGGCGCGCCGGACGCTTTCGTTCGCCTCGATGCGTCGGGCGCGCCGGTGTCATGCGATACCCGTTATGCGCAGCCAAGCGGCGGCCGGTTGCGCGGCGTGCCGTCGGTGCGTGCACGCGATGGCCGCATGATCGCAGCCGCGACCGCGTTCGAACTGCTGGCAGAACGCGCTGCACCCTACGCGCCGGCGCGCGTGGCGGAACTGACCTGGCTGCCCATCGCGGACATCGAGGCATTCAACGCGTTGCTGGCCGCCCGGCCGCGGCTCGCCTACCACTCATGGACCGGCGTCGGCCAGCACACCAATGCCACCGCGATCGAGCGTGCCATCGCATCGCTCTACGCGTTGACCGGTGCCTGTGATCGGCCCGGCGGCAATCGCTGGCCGGTCCCGCCGCCGACGCGCGCCCTCAACGACTACAACATCCTGTCGCGGGAGCAGCAGGCCAAGGCACTCGGCATCACCGAGCTGCCGCTCGGGCCGCCCGCCAAGGGCTGGATCACGGCGCGCGATTTCAGCCGCGCCGTGCTCGAGGGCGAACCCTATCAAGTGCGCGCACTGGTCGCCTTCGGCACCAACTTCGTGGTCTCGCAAGGCCATTCCGAACGCAACAAGGCGGCACTGAACGCGCTGGAATTCCAGGTTCATATCGACATGTTCATGAACCCGACCGCGGAGAGCGCCGATTTCGTGCTGCCGGCGAGCACGCCGTGGGAGCGCGATGCGCTCAAGATCGGGTTCGAGATCACGCAAGCGGCGGTCGAGACCGTGCAGTTTCGTCCGCGCATGGTCGAGCCGGTCGGCGCGGTCAAGGCCGACTATGAAATCGCGGCAGAGCTGGCGCTGAAGCTTGGCATGGACGAGCTGTTCTTCGGCGGCGACATCAAGGCCGGCTGGAATTACCAGCTGGCGCCGCTCGGGATCGGCGTCGAGGATTTGCGCGAGCATCCCGAAGGACGGCGTTTCCCGCAAGCCTTCCGCGACGAAAAATACGCGGTCGCACGCGAGGACGGAACGGTTGCCGGCTTCGCGACGCCGACGCGACGTGTCGAGATCTATTCGGAGCTGATGCTGGGACACGGGCACGATCCGTTGCCCGATCACGTCGAGCCGGTCGGAAGCCCGCTCACGACAGCCGCGGACGAGCGCTTTCCGTTGGTGCTGTCGACCGCCAAGAGCGGCTGGTTCGTGCACTCCTCCTGGCGCCATGTCGCCTCGTTGCGGCGAAAGTCGCCGGACCCGGCGGTCGAGATCAGCCCGCACCTCGCCGCGCAGCGTGGGCTGGTGGACGGCGACTGGGCCGTGGTGGAGACGCAAGGCGGCGCGGTGCGGCTGAAGGTGCGGCTCAATGTGGCGCTCGACGATCGTGTCGTGGTCGCCGAATTCGGTTGGTGGGAGGACTGCCCGCCGCTCGGCCGCGACCGCACCGCGGCGGCGGGTATCCACACGCGCAATATCAACGCCGTGCTGCGCGACGACGCACGCGATCCGGTCAGCGGCTCGGTGCCGCTGCGCGCCATCGTCTGCGATATCAGGCGTGACGGCGTGGCCAGTCGCGGCGTCTGGAGCGGCGGGCGGCGGTTTGTGGTCGGCGAGCGCCGCATCGAGGCCGATAACGTCGTGGCCCTCGGCCTGCGGCCGCGTGACGGTGGCCCGCTGCCCGACTTCCTGCCTGGACAGCATGTGATGATCTCGCTGCCCGGTGCCGCGGAGGCGCGCGCCTATTCGCTGACCGGGGCGGGCGATCTGCCGGACGCGCTGTCGATTGCGGTGAAGGGGCGCTTCCTCGGCGAAACGCGCCGGGACGACGCGCCGTTCTTCATGCCGGATCGCCTGCATGATCTTGCGATCGGCGACGAGGTGCTGCTGGAGCCGCCAGGCGGCATCTTCACGCCGCCATTGAAGGGACCGCGGCCGCTGATCTTCCTCGCCGCCGGCATCGGCATCACGCCGTTCATCAGCCATATCGAGACGCTGCAAGGCATTGCGCCACAGGATCGCGTTGGCGAGATCTTGCTGCTGCATGGTTGCCGCAACAGCCGCGAGCATCCGTTCGCGCAGCGGCTCGCGGAGCTGGAAGCCGGCACGCCAGGGCTGAAACGCTTGACTTTCTACTCCGCACCGCTCGCGGAAGACCCGATCGGCGCGGCTTCGCTGTGCCAGGGACGGCTCGATCTCGCGGAGGCCAAGCCGTTGCTGGCAAGCCGGCCGCTGGTCTACATCTGCGGTTCGCCGGATTTCGTCACCGCGCAAATCGAGGCCGCGGCGGCGCTCGGTATCCCGCGCTTCGATATCTTTGCCGAAAGCTTCGTGTCGCCGCCGGCGGTGCCGGACAACCTTGCGCCGCGGACCATCCGGCTGGCCGGCAGCAAGCAGAGCTTCTCGTGGGGACCTGAGCAGGGGACGCTGCTCGATGCGGCCAGCGCGGCAGGCGTCGCGCTGCCGAGCGGTTGCCGCGTCGGACAATGCGAAAGCTGCGCGGTCGAGGTCGTCGATGGGGAGTTCGCCCATCTCGGTCCCGTCGATGCAAGCGAGGGACGATGCCTCGCCTGCCAGGCCGTGCCGCTCACCGATCTCACGCTCGCGCTTTGACAACCAATGGGACTGAAGGCCGTAACCGCATCACCGGAAGGGGGATCAGATTAATGACGAATGCAACGCACGATCAAACCGTGAGCCTGCGAAAACCTGTCGCGGACAACATCATGGCGCGATTTTCGCAGGCCTTGGTGGCGTTCGCGGAGCGCTGGTTTCCGGATGCGTATGTCTTTGTTTTGATCGCGGTGATCGCGGTCGCCGCAGGCGCGATCCTGCACGGCGGCTCGCCGCTTGCCGTCAGCCGCGCCTTCGGCGACGGGTTCTGGAATCTGATTCCGTTCACGATGCAGATGGCGCTGGTCGCGATCGGCGGCTATGTCGTGGCGATGTCGCCGCCGGTGGCGGCCGTGCTGACGCGGCTCGCCAGCGTGCCGAAGACCGGGCGTGGCGCGGTGGTGTTCGTGGGCGTGCTCAGCATCTTTCTCTCGCTGCTGAACTGGGGCCTCAGCCTGATCTTCTCCGGCCTTCTGGTGCGGGAGATCGCGCGGCGCACCGACATCAGGCTCGACTACCGCGCAGCCGGCGCGGCCGGCTATCTCGGACTCGGCTGTGGCTTCACGCTTGGCATCACGTCGTCGGCCGCGCAGCTCCAGGCCAATGCTGGCAGCATCCCGGCATCGCTGCTGCCGATCACCGGCGTGATCGGATTCTCGGAAACCATCCTGACCTGGCAGAACATGGTCACCGTCGTGATGGTGACCGTGGTGTCGGCGGCGATCTGCTACTTCACGACACCGGCGCCGGAGCAGGCCAAGACCGCGGAAGACCTCGGCGTCGCGCTCGGCGATGATCGCATCGAGGCCAGGAAGCCGGCGCGGCCGGGCGACTGGCTCGAATTCAGCCCGCTGCTCACCATCTTGATCGCGCTGCTTGCCGCCGGCTGGCTGTGGCAGACGTTCCAGTCGGGCAATCCGCTGATCACGCTGTCGGGGCTCAACACCTACAATTTCGTCTTCCTCATTCTCGGCATCGTGCTGCACTGGCGGCCGCGCAGCCTGATCGAGTCGTTCTCCAAGGCGATGCCGAGCGTCTCCGGCGTGCTGCTGCAATTTCCGTTCTATGCGGGCATCGCGCAGATCCTGACCAAGGTGCCGAACAGCAGCGGCACGACGCTGTCGGATACGATCGCACACTGGTTCGTCGGCGCCTCCAGCAATTCCACCGTGTTCTCGTTCCTGGTCGGCATCTATTCGGCGCTGCTCGGCTTCTTCGTGCCGTCGGCCGGCGGCAAATGGATCATCGAGGCCCCCTACATCATGAAGGCGGCCAACGATATCGGTGCGCATCTCGGCTGGACGGTCATGGTCTACAACATCGCCGAGACGCTGCCGAACTTCATCAACCCGTTCTGGATGCTGCCGCTGCTCGGCATTCTCGGCCTGAAGTCGAAGGATCTGATCGGCTACACGTCGGTGCAGTTCTTCATCCACTTCCCGATCGTGATGCTGCTGGCCGCGATCCTGATGGCGACCTTCACGTATCACCCGCCGATCATCCCTTGAGCAATGCGGGCCGGGCACCACGAGATGGTGCCCGGCCACGATTGCGCCAGATCGAGCCGGCTGCACCCGGCATCACCTAAACTGTGCTGTTTTTCCGCCGGCCGCGAATGAGGCATCGCGCCGGGCTCTGATCTTTGGTCAGTCATTTCATTGACCGCCGCGTGGTTCGGCCGGATATTGGTGCGCGATATCCGTGCCGTTCAAGGTTACCGCCATGAGACATATCCACCGCAGCCTGATGTGCGACATGCGTCACCGCATGCAGCATCGCTGCGTCTCGGCGGCGACCGGCGTCTGTTGTTGATCGCTTCGAAATCCAGAGCACTCGACAATCAGACAGGAGCGCCGTCATTCGGCGATCGAGCACGCATGTCCCAGACCCAGTCTCAACCATCCCAAGCTTACGTCATCGAAGTATCGGATCGAACCGCGGGCATCGTCGTCAGCGATAGCGGCGGCTTCTGCTTCTTCTCCTCGGACCGCGCTTTTGACGGCCTCGACGGTGGCCATTTCGGTTCCGCGCGCGCCGCGGAGCGCGCGGTGAGGGCGCACCTGCAACGGCGCCGGAGCCGGCCGTCATCGATCTCAGGCAACATCTGAAAGGACCATCATGACCACCCGACGCATCATCCTTGCCGCCGCGCTGGCGTTCTCCGCACTTGCGGTTGTGCCAGCTCACGCCGAAGACAAGCCGGCCGAGATCCGCATCGGCACCCAGAAGGGCGGCTTGTTCCCCGCCGTCCGGCAGCGCCACACCGTCGAGGACGCGTTCAAGCCGCTCGGCATCGAGGTCAAGTGGATCGACTTCCAGTTCGGGCCGCCGCTGCTCGAGGCGATCAATGTCGGCAGCGTCGATTTCGGCTTCGTCGGTGATACGCCGCCGATCTTCGCGCAGGCCGGCGCGGCCAGCATCCGCTACGTCGCGGCGGTGACGTCCGACGGCAGCAACCAGGCGATCATCGTGCCGGCGGACTCGCCGATCCGGACGCTCGCCGATCTCAAGGGCAAGCGCGTTGCGTTCGGCAAGGGCTCGAGCGCGCACAATCTGCTGGTCGCGGCGCTCGACAAGGCCGGCCTCAGCTGGGCCGACATCACCCCGACGCCGTTGGCGCCGGCGGACGCAACCGTGGCCTTCTCCAGGGGGATCGTCGACGCCTGGTCGATCTGGGATCCGTATCTGGCTTTGGCGGAGCTCAAGGACAAGGTGCGCGTCATCGCCTTCGATAAGGACGTGCACAAGCCGAACGCGTTCTACATCGCGGGATCGGATTTCGTGGCGAAGTATCCGTCCACCGTCGCGAAGCTCAACGCGATCTTCGCCGCAGAAGGAAAATGGGCCGCGGACCACCGCGAGGAGGTGGCCCGTGCCCAAGCCGAGGCGACCGGCGTCGACATCGAGGCGATCAGGCGCTTCGTCGCGCGTTCGAACTATCAGGTGGTGCCGCTCGATGCGGAGATTGTCAGGAGCCAGCAGGCGATTGCCGATCGGTTCAAGGCGATCGGGCTGATTCCGAAGCCGATCAACGTGTCGGATATCGTCTGGAAATGGACGCCGGGCTCGTGAACGTTAGCGCGAGCTTGACGTCCAGATGGCGCTGCAGGCAACTATCGTTTCATAGCCGCCTGCAGCGTTCTATCCCTGATGGGTTGGGTTATCGCCTGTCTATTTGTTCGTCGATGGCAGGTGGGTGTCCACCAGGCTCGCTGCTTTCCGCGCGGCTGGCTTGTATGGGCAAACCATTGTCAATCGGAGAAGTGTCGGAGCCTTGCGGTCTCCGTCTCCGTATTCCCAGACCAATCTGATGTCGTGCAGGTCGGCGTCAGGCGCGTCTTCCTTCTGCTCCATCACGTCGATCAAGATCGGTATCGGAGGCTCTGAGTTGAAGCACTTCCGGACACTGGCGTCCAACAGTGCGCATTTTGTTGAGGGGACGACAACGTGCTCGTCGTTCGACAGCGGCTTGGTGTTGGGCTGCGCTGACAGTTGTATCCGGGCCTGACCAACGCTCCGGTACCACGCCTTGCCGACGCCGCTCGGCCAAGTCTCCGTCGGTGTGAGGATCGGTTGATATTGACCGTACTCCATCGTGTGGATGTCGATCTGATCCGATGCCTTGAGCTTCGCGACGCTCCGCTTCATGTTGTCCAAAGGATAGTAGTTACTGTTCATCAGCTCTTTGAACTGCTCGTCGTTGTAGATTCCGCCCATCGATTTTCCTCCGATGTGAGATGCGACCTGGGTTGGAAAACTTGCAGTGTATCCAAGCTTGTCGGCGAGCGGCCTGGTTCAGCTTGGTCTCAACTAGATCGAGACGCTCGGTTCTATCTGCTCAAAGAAAGGTATCATCCAAGACGACGACGCGTCAACCAATGCAACCTTGAGGTATTATTCTCGGAGCAGCCCTTGGGTTTCGCCCAGTGCGAAAGCGCGATGCTGGCGGAGGACCAAACGCCCAACACGACCATTGAGACAGCGGCGAGGTCAAAAAATCTCGCGACCGGTGCTCCTTGTCTTGATAGCCACCAGCCTCCGAGCACGATGAGGAGTAACCGGGCCGTCTGCGCCAGCACTGGCCCCAGTACCTTCGCTGCTCCTTGCGACGAGAAGTAGATCGATGATCCAAGTCCAAGAAAGGCATAGAATGGTGCGACGGTTGCAAGATATTCGCGGCCGATGGCCCGTACGATCGAGTCTTCAGTGAAGATATTGATCCAAAGATCCGGGAGCATCGCGATGAGTCCTGTAGGCAGGCCAATTACGATGAACGCGACGAACCCTGCCGTCCAGGCGATGCGCTTGGCTCTGGAGATGCGCTCCGCACCAATCGCGATTCCTATCATCGGCACCGATGCGACACCGACTGAGAAGGCGATCGAGATCAGTACGTATTCAAGTCTTGCGCCGATGCCGTAGGCTGCGAGTGCAGCGGTCCCAAACACCGCTAGAAGGTGTGTAAGGACCCCGGTCGTCAGGACGGACTGTAACGGTGAGAAGCAAGCAACGGCACCAACTTTCAGGATGTCCAGAAGCATTGCCGACTGAACATGGAGCCCTCGCAACTTGGGAACGATGCCAGCGCGCCCGGTGAACAAGTACCAGCCGATGACCGCGATGTTGATTGAATAAGCGATCAGTGTGCCTGCCGCAACTCCATGCATGCCAAGTTGCGGTACCGGCCCGAAGCCAAGGCCCAGCACACCTCCCAGGACAATCTGGCAAGCAGCGGAATTGAGGATCATGAGTGAGGGCAACTTCATGTTGCCGGTACCGCGCAGAATACCTGCCATCGTGTTCAGCAGCCAAGGTATGACTGCGCCGCCGAAGTAGACGTGGCTGTATGCAACGGCCTGTGCCAATGCGTGACCCTTGCCGCCGAGCGACTTGAGCAGCGATGGGCCGAACATGAGCATGCCCAGCATAAAGACGACGCCGAGTGAGATTCCAATCAGAAGGGCATGTGTCGCCAAAGTTGCAGCGCGGTCGCGGTCGTCCGCGCCGAGCGCACGCGCAATGGCTGATGCCACGCCACCGGCCATTGCTCCGCCTGACATGCTCATGGTTAGCATCACGCAAGGAAATATCAGCGCGAGCCCGGCGAGCGCGTCGACCCCGAGCCGGCCGATATAGTAGGTCTCTGCGACTGCCACGAGGGTGCCTGCGGAGAATGCGATCGCGTTCGGCCAAGCGAGCCCAAGCAGAGTTTGCAGAATCGGTCCTTCGAGCAGCGCTTTTACGCGCGCTTGAGAAGATGAGGGCGGACGCTTTTCCGCATCGGTTGCAATCTTGTCGGCAGGAACATCAGACATGGCTGTTCCTTCGCATCTGGGAACGGTTCTAGGCAGACAAACTATCTATGAGTGTATCAATCGGACTCTTCGCTTGTTGCAGGTTGGAGAATGTTGGCGCCGAGTCCAACCTGCCTCGTGAGGCAGGCTGGCCGCGTTCTTGAGGCATCCAGCTCTTGTCGCCGGGCTGCTGCTCGCCTCCAAAATATCGCGGACGATGGCGTGTGGTCCGCAGCGAAATCAGGCCGGGCAGACCATCGTCAGCAGGAGAAGGGTCGGCGGCTGGTCGTCGCCATTCTTATGCTCCCAGGTCAGCAGGATGTCGTGCCGGTCGGCGTTCGGCGCAGTCTTGTCCTGCTCCTTCACGTCGATCTGCATCGGGATCGGTGGTTCGGAGTTGAAGCACTTGCGGACGCTGGCATCCAGCAGTGCGCACTTGGTCAGCGGGACGACGCCGGGTTGGTCCTTGGAGAGTGCCGCGCTGTTGGGCTGGGTTGCGAGGTCCAGACGGGCCTTGCCCATCTCCCGCTGCCACAACTTGCCGCTTCCGCTCGGCCATTTGTCCCTGGGCGACAGGATCGGCTGATACTGGCCGTATTCGAGCGTCTCTATGTCGATCAGTTCTGACGATTTAAGTATAGCAACGCTCTTGATCATGTTCTGCAAAGGATAGTAGTTTGCGTTGATATGATCTTTAAATTGCTGGTTGTTATAGACACGTCCGCTCATCGCGTTTTCCTTTCAGTATAACTTTGGCTTGCTGTAGTGGTGCGTAGGTTTCTGTAAAAGCTGGTTCGCCCGACGAAATGGGTCGTGCGCGGGCACATTTCTGTCGCGCTCCGACCTACCACTCAAGACTGTGGCTCGTCCAGTTCAACAACCTTCTTGTGCAGGTTTGGGTGTGCTTCGACCCCGTGTCCGGATTGATAAGCATGTCCCGATTGGTAATCTCTACCCCAAGCTGCTCATCCGGGATGCTGAGCTGGCGATAACGCAGCAGCCTTGAGAGCAGGGAATGCTTTGTTTTGCATGCCAATCGGCGATCGGAGCGGACGACAGTTGGTGCGCCAAATGCGGCGCCGCCGTCGCGAATCGAGTGGATCCCGATAGCGAACAGCGATTTGTGACGATCCTTCGTGCCGACGTGGTGGATTCCACGGGGCTCGTTGCGGATCTGGAGCCGGAAGCCGCGGTCTCGCGTCTGGAGCCGGCCCTGGCCGCCATGCGAAGCGCGGTGCGGCAGTTCGGCGGCATCGTCAGCAAAGAACTGGGTGACGGGTTGTCCGCGGTTTTCGGCGCACCGATCGCCGACGACAACCACGCGCCGCTGGCCTGCCATGCCGCGATCGAGTTGGTTCGGCGCGTCGCCGGCCTCGGCGACGCCGGGCTCCAGGTTCGGGTCGGGCTCCATTCCGGACGGGTGGTGGCCTACATGGTCGCCAGCGAATATTCCAAGGTCTATGAGATCGGCGGGGTAGCGCAGCACCTTGCAGCGAGGCTCGAAGCGGTCGCTGGGCCGAACCAGATCTACGCGTCCGAGGCCTGTCAGAACCTTGCCGAGGGCAACGTTCAGTTCGAATATTTGGGACGACAGCAACTCAAAGGTTTCAGCGAGCCCTTGCCTGTCTACCGCGTCACTGGTGCAGCGGATGTCTCCAGTTGGCGGGTACGCAGGGCGCGGCGTGTGGCGCGGTTTGTCAACCGCGTGGAAGAAACCGCGCTGCTCAAACGGCTGGCGCACAGCGCTGGCCCTGGCCGGCAAACGGCGTTCCTGATTGGTGAACCTGGCATTGGAAAATCGCGGCTGGTGCACGAGTTCGTTGACGAGCTCCAACGTGAGGGGTGGCGTCCCGTCCACGCCGAGTGCAGCCCGAATCTTCAAGGTGCCCCGTTCAGCGCCCTGAAGGCGCTGATGCTTTCAATTCTGGCGGACGACTCGACAGGGCTCCAGTCGGATCTGACGGCGGTCCAGCGTTCCGCGATCGACGCGGTGTTGGATCGTCCGATATCTGATCCGGAATGGGCCGAGTTGGAGCCCCACGCGCGCGGCCGCGCGATCATCGACGCGAGTTGCACCGTCGTCGAAAGCGTCGTTCTGCGCCAGCGCACGGTGATCCTGATCGAGGATCTGCACTGGATCGATCGTGCGAGTGAGGCCGTCATGGCGGCGCTTGCGTCTCTCAAGGCTCCCGGTCTGCTGATGCTGCTGACCAGCAGACCCAACGGAATTCCGGATTGGATCGAGCGTTGCAACGCCGAGATTGCCGCTCTGCGTTCCCTCGGCGAAGATGCGGGACGAGAAATGCTGGACGACATTCTGGGCTTGTCGGAGAACATGACCGACCTGAAGAGCCGTGTCGTTCTCCACACGGCCAGCGTGCCGCTGTTCATCGAAGAGGTTTGTCGCAGCCTCAAGGACAGCGGAATCCTCCGGGGGCATTGGGGCGATCTCGCGCTTGCTCGTCCGGTCGGCGACTTGGGCATTCCGAGCAGTATCCAGGGCGTTATTGCCACACGTCTGGATCGTGTGTCGAAGGAGGAACGCTCACTTTTGCAGATCGCGGCAGCGATTGGACCGCACTCCACAGAATCCATGTTGCGCGAAATTGCAGGTTTGCCTGGCGAGGCTATGCAGCGATGCCTGGAGGCTCTCGATCGCGCCGAGTTTCTCGTGAGGATCGATGCCGAACCGGATGATATGCTCGAGTTCCCGCACGAGATGATCCGCCAGGTGACGTATGACTCGATGGTCGAGAAGGTCCGTGAAAGTGTCCACGCGCGCATTCTCGCAACCCTGGAGAGCAGCGGACGTTGGCACGATGAACCCAACAGACTTTGTTATCATGCGACACGAGCCAAGGATTGGCAGAAGGCGTTTACGTATGGGCGAGCCGCGGCACGACGAAGTCTAACGCGATCGGCGTTCGCCGGTGCGGCCAGCTATTTCGAGACTGCCATGACGGCACTCGACAAGATGCCGTTCTCCCGCTTGAGGGAGACTGACGCCGTCGATCTGAGGATCGAAGCGCGGGTGGCATTCATGTGGTCGGGAAAGGTTGCGGAATCGTTCGACCTTGGCAAGGAAGCCGAGCGCCGTGCCGATGCAATCGGCGACATAGGACGCAAGGTTGCGGCCATGACGATGAGGTCGGGTACGCAGAATTTCTACGGAACGCCTGTCGAGGCGATTGCTACCGGCGAGGCGGTCGTGGGCCTGGCCGGGCAATGGGGTAATTCGGGCTGGATCAACCTCGCTCAATACACACTTGGCCAAGCCTATTTCATCGCCGGTCGGCTGCGGGACGCCGAGCAGATGCTCGGCCAGGCCTGCGTCCAGCTTTCCGGGCCGGATGCCAGCGCGCCGCCCGGGACGACCCCGAAAACCCTGCTGCTGCTCTGCTGCATGATGAAGAGCGTGACCCACACCACGTTGGGAGAGATCGACACGGCCATCGAGTTTCATCAGCGCGCCATGGCGATCGCCAATGAAAGCAATCGGCCGTTCGATCGCGTTGGCACGGGATATAGCGGCGGCTTCCTGATGCTCGGCCAGGGCAATCCGGCGGGAGCAGCGGGCATCCTGGAGGAGGCCTTCGCCGTCACGCAGAAATATGGGATTCGTCTCTTCGCGCCCGTTGTCGAGTGCCATCTCGGCATTGCGTATCTGGAGCAGGGCCGGTTCGCTGAGGCGCGAAAGACGCTCACCGATGCCCGAGAGGAGGCGAAGTCGGTCGGCTACACCTCGATCGTGCTGCGCACCTCGATCTATCTGGCGCAAGCCTTGAGCCGGCTCGGTGACGTGCCAGCGGCGCTCGGCATGCTGCGCGAAGCTCGGAATACCGCGCGCCAGCAGGGATTTTCCGGACTGGAAGCCGAGGCTTTGCTGGGCGAGGCCGCAATGCTGCCGGCCTCGAATGAGGCCGAGCGGAGTTCAGTTCTTCACCAGTTGCGTGCCGCGATCGGAATTGCGTCTGATATCGGCGCGAAGCCGTTGCTTCACCGGGCCGAAACGGCTCTGAACGCCATGCTGGCCGATTCGCAGGGGAATCTTTTGCGCCGTTAGCGCTCGAATTACCTGCTCAAGGAGCGGTAAAGCGGGATGAGGATCGGTCCGACGTCGTGGCGCGTCAGGATGCGGCCGCGAGCGGTGGAGAGACCACCTGCGGCGCCTCTGGCATTTGCGTGGCCGTCGTCGCCAGCTGGAAGCGGATGCCGTGGACGGAGACGGTCAGCGGGATGCCGCGGAAGTCGTCGTGGAAGGCGCGAATCCGCCGCGCCAGCTCGCCGGCGTTGATGCCGGCGGGAAGCTCGCACATCTCCCGGTACATCTGCCGTGTGCTCTTGATCCCGCACCAGGCAATCGGCAGTTCGGCGAGCGGCGAGGGATCGCAAGCGAGATCGCGTGACATCCGCCAGAACAGATGGGCAAGCCGCACATAGGCGATCTGCTCAAGCCCGCGGACGCTGATCTTGTCAGGAATGATGAAGGATTCGACCCCGACGATCGGGCCGGAATCGACCCGCGCAGCCATCACATGGGCGACCGCGCCGAATATGCGGGCACCGTCATAGAGTGCGAAATGCGCCGGAGCCCAGCCGGGATATTGCGGGGGGCCGGGGTGGAAATTGTAGGCGCCGTGGCCGAGCGCGGCCAGGATGCTCTCGGGCACGATGACGCCGGTGGTGAATGCCAATAGCCGGGCGTCGCGCAGCACCTCCGGCTCGATCGCGGCGAGGTCTTCGGCGGTCACGGCGCAGCGGAACGACAGCGCCGGATTGTGCGCCTTCAGCAATTCGGTGAGCGCGAATTGCTGGCTGGCGACGCCGGTGAGAAGGATGATGGTCTTCATGATGTGGATATCCTTCCCTGTTTCAGTTGTTCTGGCGGTCTCAGCCGAACTGGCCGGCCATCACGACGACGCTTCCGGCGTCGCGGGATTGGCCTACGGTGCGGAACAGATCGGCCGGCAGCGTCTGCCACGGCGCGATCTCGATGATGCGGTTGTTGGCGCGTTTCGCCGCCGATTTCGCCGCGCGGATATCGTCCTGCCACGGGCAGAGCGCGAGCTCGAGCCGGCCGAAGCCGCCGCAATCGGCGGTGAATGCGCCGGTCACGGCCTCGATACTCGCAGCCATCTCGCGCGCGTCACTGGCTGCGATATCGCGCATGATCACGGTGATCGCGTCGTTCGAGGCCGCCTGGGACTGGATCACGATCATGGCGTCGCGGCCGCCGCTGCGGCTGGCGCGCCGCGCGGCCCGCATCGCGACGCCGAATTCGGCGTCGGGACCAAGGTCGCTATTGTCGCCGGGCAGGTTGTGAACGACCGTGGTGTGGCGGGGCGTGCCGACGTCCTCGGCCGGGGCATGGTACGAGCGCGGCAGCCAGACGGTGTCGAGCGCCATCTGCGACGACGTCAGGCTCCATGCCTGGTCGAGCAGGTAGCCATCCCAGACCGCGGGATAGGCGGACGCGACATGATGCCAGCCGCGCAGCAGTGCTTCTGCCGCCGCGGTGCGACCGAGATAGAGGGTGCGCGCCGACATCTCCCACCGGTTCCACTTATGGAGTGCGACGTCGCAATCGAGCGAGGACGGCAACAGGGGTGGCTCGCTGAGCGTTGCATCGGCCGCGATGAACAGCAGCGGCTCGGGGTGTGTTTCCCACATCCGCAGCATGAATGCGGATATCTCGGACGCGCGCATCTGCTCACCGTCCGCGGTGTCGATCGGCTCGATGTCGCAGGCGATCTGGAATTCGGCCAGCTTCTCCCGGAGCGCGTCGGCGTGATCGTCGCCGCGAGAGCGGGGATAGCAGGAGACCACGCGTAACGGAGCCTTGGACCTGGAGCCTGCCTCGGGCGCGATCGGGCGCCAGGTGAGGCCGCCCCACCACATCTCGTGCGGGCCGTCCGCGCTCGGCCCGATCGTGCCGAAATCGGTCAGCTTGGACTTCAGGAAATCGAAAGCCGGATTTTCGCCGAACGGCACGACGACCATGCAATCGGTGCGGAGCGATCGGTAGAGCATCTCGGCTGCTGGGCCGCTCGGCGGCTCGGCGAGAACGATGACGCCATGGTCGCGGGCGGGCACTGAACCGGGTTGATGGACGGCTGCGCGCCCAAGCCGTTCGGACAGCCATGCCAGCCGGCGGCGTTGTGCCGTGCCCATCCGGATGCCGTTTGCCGATAGCAATTGGTCAAAATTCGTCTGCAAGCCGTCTGCTTGCGCCGTGTCAGCCGATGTCATGCCCGCGCTACCCCTCGTTAACTACTACGTACGGGGCAGCGAGATCAGGCGGACAAATCAGCTGCGGCTGGCGGCCGGCGTGGCACGCCAGGTCAGCGTAGCCGCGGGGGCTGCGGCATCGTTCCGGTCTTCGATCGCCAGGATGCGATCATGGTCGAGGGCGGTCAGCCCGACCGTGTAGACTGCAACGTCTTCCTCGAAACCGTCGACCGGGATCAGCAGCATGCCCTCGTCGTTCGACGCGCGGAACTGACGGCCGCTCCTGTCGAGGCCGGCGTCGGTCAGCCGGTCCGCGGCGATCGCCTTGATGCCGGAATTGTCCGTGGCCTTTGCCGCACTCTCGCCGTGCTGGACGGTGACGCCATGGAGCAGGCCATTGCGGGCGAGCTTCGCCAACGGCAGCGCGATCGTCGTGACCGCCATGCGCCGCGACAGCGGAATTCGCAGCCGGAGGTCGCCGAACCCGGTGTGAAAGACGGTGACGGTCTGAAGCGACGCCTGACCGTCCTGCCCGAACAGGCCGACCTGCAACGTCCCGCATGGCGACTCGCCGAATACGTTGGCCGGAAGACGATTGGTGCCGAACAGCGTGTAAAGATAGGCGTGCGAAGGTGACAGCGCGGCAAAGCTGCCCGCCAGCCACATCGGCGGTGCTGGTGCGATGCAGGCGGTCGCGACGCCGCGGGCGATGATGCAATCATTGATGAAGCTGGCATCGAGCAGTGGCGCCAGCGCTTGTGTGCCGAGATTGACGTCATGCTTGATGCCGCTGAGCAGCACGAGCTCGTCATCGTCGGGCAGCAACAGCAAGCGTCCGAGGACGGCGGTGGCCCAGCGCGCCGCGACGGTGGGGTTCGCGTGCGGCAGCAGGCCGTAGCGCGGTGCCAGCTCCCGGGCGCGGGAAGCATAGGCCAGCGCGCCTGCTCGCACCTCGGTCGCCAGCGCAAGCTGAGCGGCCGGGCGCTGGTCGGCCTCTCGCATCACCTCGCCACCGCGGTAGTCGCGCGCCGATCCTTCGGCGGAACAGCAGAGCTGCTCCAGCAAGGCGACATTGCGGATCAGCATGCGCTTGACGTGCGGGGTGACCACCCGATCCGAAATCAGCCCCTCGGCGGTGTCGCTATCGGCGATGTCGTCGAACGCATCGTCCAGCGTCAGCAGATAGGCACCGTGCAGGCGAATGCGAATGCCCTCGCAATCGAAGATGCGCCGCAGCGACTTCTGCACGCTTGCCGAATAGCCGAGGTCGACGAGGATCAGATCGGTGCAGCCGTCGAAATCCTCGATCCGTGCGCGAAGGTAGGCGAGCAGGCGCGTACGAACGCCGGTGGCGATATCGGCGATCTCGCTCGGGTCCATCAGATCGGGCAGCGCGTCGGCGAGCTCGCGTCCGCTCGCGATGCCGTCGGGAAACTGCGCAAAGAACTTCATCACCGCGGGGGGCTGCACCTTGACGATGTCGATGAAGGTCGACGCGTCGATCTTGACGACCCGGCTCAGCAGCTCGCAGAGCGGCTCGAGCGTATCGGCAGATCCGACCAGACTGACACGGCGATTGATCTCGACATAGGCACCGGCCTCGCCACGGGTCTCTTGCCAGACACGATACGGCAGTAATCCATCGCGGCCGAGAAATCCGATCGCAACGCGCTTGCCCTCGCGGGTGAGCGCCATGCGCCGCTCTTCGATGAATGCGTCGAACGCCGCCATCACCGGGCCGAGTACGGTGACGCCGAGGTGGAAGGCCGGCGATTGTTCCGCGCTTCGCGCAGTCACCACACGCCGCAGCGTGCGGGCGCCGTCATCGAGCCGCGACGGCCGATCGGGGCACAGCAATTCGAAGATCGACGTTTCGCGCTGAAACTTGGACGCCAGCGCGGCGCTCGCCTGCGGATAGTAGCGCGGGCGGATGCCGTGACGGCGCGCGCCCTTGATATCGGCGTTGTGATTGTCGCCGATGTGGAACGAGCTTGCCGCATCGATGCCTTGCTCGGCGAGATAGGTCTCGAACAGCGTTTCGCTCTTGCTGCTGCCGTGGTCACAGGACGCATAGAGGAAATCCCAGGTCAGCCCGGGGCTGCAGGTCCGCAGCAACTGCGCGAGCTGTCCGGTGTTCCAATAGGTGTCGGAGATGAAGCCGACGCGAAGATTGCCGCGCTTCATGTCCAGATATTGCTCGACCATTTCCGGATTGACGCGGCACAGCTCGAGCTCGGCCTCGAACTCGATCCGCGCGAGATCCTGCAATGCGTCGCGGTTCAGGCCGAACAGCCTGAACGGAAAGTACTTATAGATGTCGGCGATGCACACTTCGGTGGAGCCGTTGCGCTCCTGCGCCAACTTGCGCGCGCGCGTCTCCGCCTGGATTCGATGTTGAACGAAACTGTTGGACATATTTGGAAATTTTTCAGCAATGCAGGAAAGCTGAAAAACCCTTTCAAATACGCCATCTGGCGTCGTGCAGGCGCGCAACAGAAATGTATCGAAAACATCGAATGAACATGCAGAAACATTCTGCGCTCGACGCGTCGCGTCGACCGTCACGATCGTCATGCGCAAGATTCCCGCCAGTCCTCATGCGTTCAACGCGCGCGTGAGACAAATCAGGCGCGTCAGTTCAAAAAAGTTGATGTGGGATTCGAAATCGCGCGCTTCGCGACTGACAGATTCAAAAAATCCGATAACGTCGAAACAGTGATTCGGAAAAAATTGCCTAGTCGCAATCGTCGAATGCAAGATGGCGACCACGCGGCAATGAGTCACTGGCATGCTCCACGCATGCACGTGTTCGCGTAGCGTTAGTCGATGTGACAACAGCGTTTTCCGGCGCGACGATCTCTCCCGCGGGAATGCGAGGCGATGCTGAACGATTGCTCCAAATCCTGGCGAACTTTTCCACGCGCAGTGGCGCGGCGGCAGCTTTTGCCGGGCGGTCGGCAAAAAAATCCAGCTAAGCATTTGAAAAATAACAAAAAAATTTCGCCTGGTTTGCCTGACGCCTCCGTTCAACGCTCAGAAGCCGTCTGGGATGTGTGCCAGCGGCGCGGGTTGGAGAGCGGGGCATGAGTTACGCGCTTGATATGACGGCAGCGGCCGAGATCGAGGCCACGACGGCTGCGGTCGCGCCGCTCGAAGCGGCTGCCCCCTGGATCGACGTCCCCACGGTCGCGGATGCAGGTCCGCTCGATACCGTCGAGATCCAGGACGAGGACAAGGAATTGCTCGATCGCCTCGCCGCCGGCGACGAGACGGCGTTTCGTGCTCTCGTCGAACGTCATGTCGATCGCGCCTACGCGATCGCGCTGCGCATCGTCGGCAACGCCGCCGACGCCGAGGACGTGGTGCAGGACACCATGCTGAAGGTATGGACGCATCGCGGCCGCTGGCAGCATGGCCGCGCCAAGTTCTCGACCTGGCTGTATCGCGTGGTCAGCAACCGTTGCATTGATCTGCGCCGCAAGCCGCGCACCGAGAACGTCGATGTCGTGCCCGAAGTGGCCGACACCCAGCTCGATGCCTCCACCGTCATCGAGCGCAACGAGATCGGCAATCTTCTGGAGGTCGCGATGCAGCGGCTGCCCGAGCAGCAGCGCGTCGCGGTGATCCTCTCCTATCACGAGAACATGAGCAACGGCGAGATCGCCGAGGTGATGGATACGACGGTCGCTGCGGTGGAATCGCTCCTCAAGCGAGGGCGACAACAGTTGCGCGAAATGCTCAAGCGGCACGAGCGGGACCTGCGCGGCGCGTTTACCGACTGCTAACCATAAATTCCGGCTTCTGAAGATTTCGCGCCTGACCACCGACGGCCGACCCGTTTGATCGGGCGGACGGGGGCTGGATCCGCGTCACCTCTCACTTTCACGATGCGGCATGCCATGCCCCATCAGCACAGGAGCTACTCATGCCCGCAATTTCCACCAATACAGCCGCGAACGCCGCGGTCCGTTACCTCAACATCAACTCGGCGCAGGAAAGCAGTGCGCTGTCGAAACTGTCGAGCGGTTCGCGCATCACCTCGGCTTCCGACGACGCCGCCGGTCTCGCGATCTCGACCCGCATCTCGTCCGACATCACGACGCTGCAGCAGGCTGCGACCAACGCCTCGCAGGCGACCTCGATCCTGCAGACCGCCGACGGCGGCGCGTCCAACATTTCCGACATTCTCGCCCGCATGAAGTCGCTGGCCTCGGAGTCCGCCTCCGGCACCGTGACCGACTCCAGCCGCGCCTACATCAACTCGGAATTCTCGCAGCTCACGAGCGAAATCGATTCGATCGCGACCGGCACCCGCTACAGCAGCCAGAGCCTGCTCGATGGTTCGAGCGTGTTCTCGTCGGGCGTTGCCGTGCTGGTCGGCTCGACCGCGAGCGACACCATCACCATCACGCTCACGAGCCTGACTTCGTCCTCGCTCGGCGTGAGCTCGCTCGACGTCTCCACGCTGTCGGGCGCCACCAGCGCGATGAGCGCCCTGGATACGGCGATCAATAGCGTGTCGGCCGCGCGCGCCGCGATCGGTGCCCAGGAATCCCGCTTCAACTTCAGCGCGGACTCGATTTCGACCCAGACCCAGAACCTACAGTCGGCCAACTCGGCGATCATGGACGTGGATATCGCCGCCGAACAGGCGACGCTGTCCTCCGCCGAAGTGAAGACCCAGGCGGCGGTGTCGGCCGAAACCGCGGCCAACCAGATGCCGCAGTATCTGCTCAAGCTCCTCGGCTAGTTCGGACTCACGAGTGTCGGGCCGGCCTAACGCCGGCCCGATCCCTTTGACGGCGGACGTGTTGACATGACGGTAAGCAGCGCCACCTCGAGCACGGCCGGAACGACCTCTTCGAGCTCCAGTTCGCCGAGCTCGGCGGATACGGTGACGACCACCGGTACGACCAACTCGACCAGCATCGACTGGACCCAGCTGATCCAGGCCGAAGTCAACGCCAAGCTGGCCTCCGCGACGGCGATCACCACCAAGATCACTGCGAACCAGGCCAAGATAAGTGCCTACACGAACCTGCAGACCGAGCTTTCGACGCTGGCATCGGGCCTGACTTCACTGAGCACCTCGATCGTCAATTCGCTCGCCACCAACGCATTCGCGACGCGCGCGGCGACGATTTCGTCCACCGGCGACGTCAGCGCGTCCTCCGCGCTCAACATGAGCGTCAACAGTGGATCGGCGACCGGCAACCATACCCTCCAGATCACCCAGCTCGCGACCGCGCAGAAGGTGATCGGCTCCTCGCAGTCGAGCACGTCCACCGCACTCGGCCTTTCCGGCACGTTTTCGCTGGGTTTGGCCGGCGGCACCAGCTCGGCGATTACGATCACCAGCGGCATGTCGATGCAGGACATCGTCGACACCATCAATGCGCAGACCTCGACCACCAATGTGCAGGCCTCGATCGTCCAGGTGTCGAGCGGTTCCTACGAGATGGTGCTGACGGGGACCCAGGACGCGGCAAACATCACCTATTCGTCGACATCCGGCGACGACATCCTGAACAAGCTCGGCGTCACCGGCACGTCCGGGGCTTTCACCAACGTGTTGCAGACGGCGCAGTCCGCGGAGTTCACGCTCGACGGCATCTCGCTCACCCGCAACACCAACGACATCTCCGACGTCCTCTCCGGCGTCACCTTCGACCTGCTGCAGCCGACGCCGAGCGGCACGAGCCTGAATATCAGCATCCAGACCGACACCAGCCAGATCACGTCAGCGCTGCAGAGCTTCGTCACCAACTACAACGCCTTTCGCGACCAGGTCATCGCGCAGTCCGCACAGAATTCCGATGGCACGGCCTCGTCGAGCGCTGTGCTGTTCGGCGACAGCACGATGCGGGACATCATGACCCAGCTTCAGCAGGTGCTGAGCGGGTCCGTCGGCAGCATGACGATGGCCGATCTCGGTCTGTCCTTCAACCAGAACAACGAGCTGCAGCTCGACACCGGCACGTTGTCGACGGTGCTGACGCAGAATCTCGCCGGCGTGACCTCGCTGCTTTCGGCGCAGACCACGACGTCGTCGAGCCAGCTCAGCGTGGTCAACACGGGCACCTCGCCGCAATCGTTCACGCTCGACCTGACGGTGGATTCGTCCGGCACGCTGACCGGCGCCTCCGTCGGTGGCGACAGTTCCGGATTTTCGGTGGTCGGCAACACCATCATCGGCAATGCCGGCACGATCTATGCCGGTATGGCATTCAACTATACCGGCTCGACCTCGCAATCGATCAACGTGACCTCGACTTCCGGCCTTGCGTCGCAGATCTACCAGATCGCGCAGACCAATTCCGCGAACAGCGGGTCGTTGCAGACGCTGATCAGCAATTTGCAGTCGACCGACGACGACATGCAGACCCAGGTCAACAGCATCCAGAGCGACGCGGCGACCTACCAGACGCAGCTGCAGACGCAATACGCCAACTATCAGGCAGCCATTGAAACGGCCAACAACACACTGGGCTACCTGAAAGCCCTTCTGAACTCAGCATCGAGTAACTGATGACCCAAAATGCGACTGCCTATCACGCCAACAATGCTTACCGATCTGCCGCGGTCGCGGTGCCGCCGCTGAAGGCGGTGGTGATGCTGTGCGACGGCGCGATCACGCTGTTGCAGAAGGCGCTGGATGCACACGACGCCAAGCGTTTCGAGGAAGGGCATGCCTATCTGACGCGGGCAACCGCGATCCTGCGCGGACTGAGCCACAATCTCGACTTCACCCGCGGCGGCGCGATCGCCGATCGTCTGTTCCGGACCTACAATGCCTTGATCATGGCGTGCCTGCGTTCCTATGGCCGGCCGGGCGCCCGCGAGAACTTCCGGCGCATTATCGCCAGCCTGACGGAACTCCGGGATGCCTGGAAGTTCGTCGACGTAACCGCCGGCCAGGCCGCCAAGGCCAAAGCGCTCGACAAGACACCCGACAAGGCACTCGAATCAGTCGCCGGCCGCTGAGCGCGGAAGAACGGACGAATCGCCCCCGGGGCAGCGGCTTCTCGGGGTGGGACGGGGCGCCCGGGCCGGCGTCCTGACGGGGAAATGGCCGCTCGGTGGGCATCATGCTGGACCTGGCGCTACGGCGGCGGAAATTGATTTCCGCCGTCCCGCGAATGCTTTATGACAGCCTTGGCGACGAGGCTGGATCTGCGCGCGGGATGGACGTTGCGACATTCGAAGACCTGATCGATCGGCTGGGGGAGGATCTGTCCCGCTGGCCCGATGATCAACGTCTTGCCGCCGTCCAGCTCCTTGCGTCTTCTGCCGAGGCCCGGACGCTTTACGAAGAGGCGAGCGCAATCCGTCGGGCGCTGACGGCGCCACCGGTCCGCGCCCCCAATGGCTTGGCGGATCGCATCGTGACCGCGGCGGCGAAATTGCCGAGGGAGCCGGCCGCGCCCGACGACCAGCCGAGTGACGCCGAGGGTAGCGGTGAATCCGCGCCGCAGGGCAAGGTGCTGCCCGCGCTGTTGCTGGCGCTTTGCCTGTTGCCCGCATTGACGCCGCCGGCCTTGATGCTCGCCGAGCCGGATCGGCCGATCAGCCTGTCACTCTAAAAGCCTTCCAGCGTTCTTCGCGGCCTCGCGCGCATGCGCGCCTCCGGGCCGCAGCCAACGCGGCAAATTCTGCCGATTAATCAAATGATTCCGTGTGGATGAATCCGCGCCTGAAATCGGCGCGCCGTCCGTTTTATCTGCGAACGACTTCACGACCCCAATGTTCCCACGCGTTCCGCCGCCTTCACCCGCGGCGAAGAGAGCCTTGTCATGACCGTTTCCTCGGCAACCTCTGCTGCAACCTCCGCCGCCTCGAGCTCGTCGTCGAGCGCGGCGTCCAGTGCGTCGATGGGGCTGACCTCGAGCGATTTCCTCAACCTGCTCGTCAGCGAGTTGCAGAACCAGGATCCGCTCAACGCCACCAGCACGACCGACTTCATCAACCAGCTCACCTCGTACGCCAATTTCAACGAGCAGCAATCGATCAACACCAGCATGACATCGCTGGCGAGCTCGTTCTCGAGCCTCGTGACGCTCAACTCGGTCAACTATATCGGTCACACGGTCGAGGCCAAGACCAACACCGCGGAGCTGACCAACGGCTCGGCGACGTTCGGCTACTCGCTGACCTCGGCCGCGTCCAACGTCGCGATCACGATCCAGGATTCCTCCGGCAACACGGTGTGGAGCGGCAAGGGCACCGGCAACGCCGGCTCGAACAGCTTCACCTGGAACGGGCAGACCACGAGCGGCACCCAGCTCAGCAATGGCGGTCAGTACACGATCCAGGTCACCGCGACCGATTCAGCCGGCAATTCGCTGCTCAGCTACACTACGATGACGGGAACGGTGACCGGGATCGATGCCTCCGGCTCGACGCCCTCGTTGCTCGTCAACGGCGTCCCCGTCAGCGCCGCCAACATCATCGGCGTCTCGTCCTGATTGCTTCCGGAGTTTTATCATGAGTCTCACTGGCGCACTTTCCTCGGCGATCTCGGCGCTCAATGCGCAGAGCCAGTCGCTGGCAATGATTTCCGACAACATTTCCAACGCCGACACCACGGGCTACAAGACCACGTCGGCGATGTTCAACGATCTGGTGACGGCATCGAACAGCGCGACCGCCTACACCTCCGGCGGCGTCACGGTGAACGGCCGCGCCAACATCACCCAGCAGGGATTGCTGGCCGCGACCACCAATGCCACTGACGTCGCGATCCAGGGCAGCGGCTTCTTCGTCACCACCAACGCGACGACCGGCGGTACCACCTCCTATACGCGCAACGGCGCGTTCACCACCGACAATTCGGGCTACCTCGTCAACAACGGCAACTACCTCGAGGGCTGGCGCACCGACGCCCAGGGCAACATCATCGGCAATGCCTCGGCTGCGAGCCTCGGGCCGATCAATACCCAGGTCGCCTCCACCAGCGGCAGCGCCACCACCAAGACGACGATCGCGGCGAACCTGCCGGCGGATGCCGCCGTCGGCGCGACCTTCAACAGCTCGATGACGGTCTACGATTCGCTCGGCACGGCGAGCACGATCCAGATCGACTGGAAAAAGACCGCCGACAATGCATGGACTGCGAGCTTCGAGCAGCCGAAGCTCGCGTCGGCCCCCACGACTGCCAGCGCCAACCCGATCACCGATACGGTTGCCATTACCTTCAATGCCGATGGCTCGCTCAATTCGACGGTGCCGAGCCCGCCGACCATCTCGGTGACTGGCTGGACGGACGGCGCGGCCGACAGCTCGACCGCCAATGGCACGGCGATCACGCTCAATCTCGGCACGGCAGGCAAGACCGACGGCCTGACGCAATACTCGTCGGGCGAAACCACACCCGCCGTCGATCTCACCGGCATCACGTCGGACGGCCTGCCTTACGGCAAGCTGAGCAGCATCTCGATCGGCAAGGGCGGCGTGGTCGACGCGACCTACTCCAATGGGCAGACCATCGCGATCTACAAGATCGCGGTCGCGACCTTCAGCGATCCCAACGGATTGAACGCGGCCAGCGACGGCATGTACTCGTCGACGGCAGCTTCCGGCAACGCCACGCTGCAGACCTCGGGAACCAACGGCGCGGGCACGATTTACGGCAGCGAGCTGGAGTCCAGCACCACCGACACCAGCGGCCAGTTCTCCAACATGATCTCGGCGCAGCAAGCCTATTCGGCGGCGTCGCAGGTGATCACCACCGTCGACAAGATGTTCGACACGCTGATCTCGGCGGTGTCGCGATGATGTCAGCGGAAACCAATGACCGCCTGCTGATCAGGCTGCGGCGGCTGAAGGCGAAGGCCGATTCGGTTCAGCCGCACGACCGCAAGCAGCTCTGCGCGTTGCTCGACGACATCGAAACATTGCGCGATCTGCTGATGCGCGAATGCGCGCGGGTCGACCAGGAACTCAACCGGGCCAAGGTCCGGGTAACAGCGATCACCGCCTACGGACGCAGCGCGCAATCGGTCCGCGCCATGCGTCGCGGCCACTAGCTTGAACGGGAGCGATGACATGACACCGGAACGCAACATCAAGATCAATCCCGCGGGCAATGACGAGCGCGCCAGGTCGTTGATCGCGCTGATCGACAACCTGATTGCGATCGTGAACGAGGAGAATGTCGAGCTCGCCAAGGGCCTGCCGGCGTCGCGGCTGAAGCAGGTCGACGAGAAGAACCGGCTTGCAAGCCTGTTCGAGCAGTGTGTGGCCGAAGCGGTCGGCAAGACGGCCAATCTCAATGTCCAGGATCGCGTGCTGCGCGAGCAACTGATGGAGCGGATCCTGAAGCTCCGGGTCGCGATGGACGAGAACGTGATGCGGCTGCGCGCGGCGATCGATGCCAGCAACCGCAGGATCGAGGCGATCATGCAGGCGATCCGCGAGCAGATCGCCAACGTGTCGCCCTACGGCGCAGCCGGCCGTCGCGTCACGCCCGCGATGTCCTATGGCACCAACGTGCGGGCCTGATCGGGCTCGCACCGGAGGGTATTGGCCGTGTCGTCGCTTGATATCGCACGAAGCATCGCATTCAGCGGGTTGTCGGCCACGCAGGTCCAGATCAGCGTGGCCTCGGCCAATATCTCCAATGCCGACACCAAGGGCTACACCGAGAAGACCGCCAACCAGAGCAGCAGCGTCACCGCCGGCGTCGGCACCGGCGTCACGATCACGGGGATCAGCAGCTCGGTCGACAAGCTGCTCCTCAAATCGCTGGTCGGAGCCGATTCCGATCTTGGCGCCGCTAACACCAACAACAGCTATCTGACCCAGCTCGAGCAGCTCTACGGTAGCGCCTCAGGCGGCGACAGCTCGACGACGGGCACTTCGCTCGCCAACACGATCGCGGCATTCCAGTCGGCGTTGTCGTCGCTGGCGAGCACGCCGAGCAGTGCGTCGTTGCAGGCCAACGCGGTCAGTGCGCTCTCCGCGGTCACGACCCAGTTGCAGCAGACCTCCAGCGGAATCCAGAAGCTGCGCGGCAACGCCGACCAGGATATTGCGTCGTCAGTCACCGATATCAATTCCGACTTGCAGCAGATCTCCGACCTCAACAAGCAGATCAAGCAGGAGGCGGCCGCCGGCCAGCCCACCGCCGATCTCGAGGACCAGCGCAACAGTGCGTTGCAGGACCTGGCCTCGCAAATGAATGTGAGCTATTTCACGACGTCGAGCGGCGACCTACAGGTCTATACCGGGTCGGGACAGGCGTTGGTCGATAGCACAGCGCACCCGTTGAGCTATACGGCGACGTCCAATGTCACGGCCGCGACGACGTACGTCGCTGGATCTTCGTCGAGCGGCTTCAGCGCCATCACGGTCAACGGGGTCGACATCACCTCGCAAATCACCTCTGGCAACATCAGTGCGCTGGTCACCCTGCGTGACCAGACGCTGCCGGCCGCGCAGGCGCAGCTCGACGAGCTTGCCCAGCAATTTACCGCCAGCGTGAATGCCGTATCGAACCAGGGCACCTCCCTGCCGCTGCCTGCCAGTCTGACCGGGACCGCCACCGTCAGCAGCACGACGCCGCTGTCAGCGACCGGAACGGTACGGATTGCAGTGACCGACCAGAGCGGCAATCTGGTGTCCTACAAGGACCTCAATCTCTCGTCGGACACGACGGTTGGCTCGCTCGTCAGCGATATCAATAGCAACGTGCCCGGCGTGACGGCCTCGATCGATGCCAACGGACATTTGACGATTTCCGCGACCGGGTCCGGCAACGGCGTCGCCATCAACGAGATGACGAGCTCGGTCGGAAGTTCCGGGCAGGGCTTCTCGGACTATTTCGGGCTCAACGACCTGATCACGGGCACCAACGCTTCGAACATCGCGGTTCGCAGCGACATCCTCAGCGGGGCATCGGCGTTGCCGACGGCCACGCTCGACAGCTCGGCCACGCTCACGGCAGGAAACGCGGTGCTGTCACCGGGCTCGGCGACGGTGTTGAATGCGCTCTCGAGCGCGCTGACGGGGTCGACCAACTTCGCCATGGCCGGCGGGCTCGGCGCCACCACCGGCTCGTTCACCGACTATGCGGCAGCGATCGTTGCCAACGTCGCCAGCAAGTCAAGCCAAGCGTCGGCGACCTATACAGCCAAGCAGACCGCGCAGTCGACCTATGCGAATACGCTGTCGTCGCAGTCGGGCGTCAACATCGACCAGGAAAGCGCGAATCTGAGCGCGTTGCAGAACAAGTACGCTGCCGCGTCCCAGATCATTACGGCCATCAACGCCATGTTCTCGGCGCTCATGACCGCAATGACCGCGAGCTAGGCGAGGCCGTCGTCATGATGATGCGTGTTGCCACCTTTGCGCAGTCGGATCAGATGATCTCAAGCGCGCTGCGGGTGCAGGCCGCGATGGCCAACGAGCAGGTGCAGGAGTCGTCCGGCCTGCAATCGGAGGACTTCGGCGGGTATGGCTCCGGCGCCGGGCGTGTCATCAACCTGCAGGTCTCGGTGACGCGTGCGCAGTCCTATATCGATGCAAGCACGCTCGCTGACAACAAGGTGCAGGCGATGTATTCGGCGGTGGGCTCGGTGACCGATATCATCACCCAGCTGCGTACCCAGCTCAGTGCCGCCACCGTAGGCAGCAGCACGGCGACGGCCTCGGTGATCAACTATTCCCAGCAGGCGTTGTCGCAGATGCAGGGGCTGCTCAACACCCAGTACGACGGCGAATACGTCTTCAGCGGCGCCCGCACTGACACCGCACCGGCCGACCTGTCGAGCTTTGCAACGGGCACCGGCTCGTTGACCACGGCCGATACCAGCTACTACGAGGGCGACAGCGAGATCGCGTCGGTGCGCGTTTCGGACAGCCAGTCGGTCTCCTATGGCGTCACCGCCGACAATCCCGCCTTCGAGCAGGTTATGCGGCTGCTGAAGTTCGTCGGCAACAGCACGACGTTGTCATCGAGCGACATAACCCAGGCGCTCGACCTCGCCAACAGTGCGTTGGATGCGACGTCAACCGTACAGGCAAAGCTGTCGACCGACGCGGCGCAGATCGAGACCGCCAGCTCGAACCAGAGCGACTACCAGTCTTTTGCGAAGACGCTGTCGACCGACCTTACCAGCGTCGATGTCGCCGCGGTGACGGCGCAGCTTTCGACCTATCAGGCCCAGCTGACCGCGTCCTATTCGGCGATCTCGAAGATCCAGAGCCTGAATCTGGCGAGTTATCTGAGATAACCTGCGGTCTCGCGCATCACCGGCTCAAGATCTTTAGCCAGACATCACCGAGGACGGCCGGCTCGCGCGGCGCGAGCCAGGTGAGACCAGCGGCTTGGCCGAGCTGAGCGATGATGCCCTTGTTCTGCAACTCCTCGAGCGCCGCATTGACGGCGTCCAGCAGTGCCTTGTCGGTTTCGAGCGCGACGTAACCGCGGTTGGCGCCGATCGGATAATAATAGCCGGAGGCCGTGATCTTGGTGTCGGGATGGCTCGCGCGGTAGGCGTCGAAGCGGCGCAGGTCGAGCAGCGTGGCATCGTATTCGCCGCGCTCGAGCTCGCCCAGGAGGTCGCTGCGCCCCGGAACGAGGTGGGTGATGTCGTCGATCAGCTTTCCCTTGTCGAAGGTCATCAGAATGGCATCGCCCAGCGTGCCGCTTTCGATCGTGAGGCGAAGCCCGGCGAGATCGCCGATATCGCTGATCTTGCGGTCCTTGATCCTGTCCCCGGCCTTGGCGCCGAGCAGGACCGTCATCGGCGAATAGATGTAAGGCCGGCTCGGCGCCAGCACGCCGATTGGAATCCGCCGGCGGCGATCCTCGCGGGTGGCGCCGTCGAAGTCGGGCAGCTTGGCCGTGGCGACGCCGGGCGTCACCAGCGAGTCCTTGGTCAGGGCGTAGCCACCGACCAGTGAGCAGCGGCCGTCCGACAGCAGCGCGTTGGCCTCGAGCGCGGGGCTCGAATCCTCGTCGAGCTTGCTCTCGAACCACTGGATCTTGAGCGGCCGTCCAAGCCGCTCGGCAATGGCTTGTGCGAGCGCCACGTCGAAGCCGGAATCCGGCTTGCCGCGGTGATGTGCCGACAACGGTGGAAGATCCTCGTCGAGGCAGATCTTGAGCGGGTCGTCGGCGGCATTGGCTACGCCCGCCATTGCCAGAAGCAGTGCTGTTGCCGCGCCTGCAAGGAGAGCCTTCATGGCGTCCTCCGGCTCGCCAGGAAGGCCCAGACGTCCGCAATCTCCTGTTCGGTCAGGATGTCGGCCCAGGGCGGCATCTTGCCGTTCTTGCCTTGCTTCACGGTGGTCACGAAGCGCGTCTTGTCGTCGGGAAACGCGCGCAGGTCCGGCGTGATGGTGCCGGAGTTGACCATGTTGGGTCCATGGCAGTGCGAGCAGTTCTTGGCGTAGGTGATCTTGCCCTGGTCGGCCTGTCCCTGAAGGTCGATTGCACTGGCTTGCTGTGCGGCCGCCGGGATCAACATGATCAAGGTTGCCGCGACGGCGGCGAGGATCGCCGCCGTCAACGAGGTTACGCTTTCAGTCACGTGTGCTCCGCGCTCAGTTCTTGACCGCGAAAACCCACAGCGAGCCGCCCGGTGGCACCTTGGCCAGCCGCTCGTCGCCGGAGAACAGCGAGTAGACGCCGCCATAGCCCGAGTTGACGGCGATATACTGCACGCCGTCCTGCTGCCAGGTGATGGGTTGCCCCTCGATGCCCGAGCCGGTCTGGAACTGCCAGAGCTTCTTGCCGGTATCGGCGTCGAACGCCTCGAATTCGCCGGTCAACTGGCCGGAGAACACCACGCCACCGGCGGTGGAGAGCACGCCGGAGAAGCGCGGAATGTCGCTTGGCGCTTCCCACTTCGCCTTGCCGGTCATCGGATCGATCGCCTTGAGATGGCCGCGAGGTCCGGTGCCCCATTCCCAGGGATCGGTGAGATCCATGCCGACGTACCATTCGCCCTGCTTGTAGGTCGCCGGCTCGGACTTGTACTTGCCGCCGAACGCCAGCGTGTTGGCATAGGCGAGGCCAGTCTGCGGGTTGAACGACATCGGCTCCCAGTTCTTGCCGCCGAGGATCGACGGATAGACCGTGACCTTCTTGCCGTCACGCGCGTCCTTGACGACGTCGGTCTCGATCGGACGCCCGGTCTTCATGTCGACACCGGTTGCCCAATTGACGTTCACATAGGGATTGGCCGCGAGCAGCTTTCCGTTGGTGCGGTCGAGCACGTAGAAGAAGCCGTTGCGGTTGGCGTCCATCAGCACCTTGGTCGGCTTGCCCTCGACATTCATGTCGGCAAGCACCATCTCGGCCACCGAGTCATAGTCGAACGGGTTGTTCGGCGAGAACTGGTAATGCCACTTGATCTTGCCGGTCTTCGGATCAAGCGCGAGCACTGAGCAGGTGTAGAGGTTGTCGCCGGGACGTACGGCGGCGTTGAACGGTCCGGGATTGCCGATGCCCCAATACACCGTGTTCAGCTCTGGATCGTAGGAGCCGGTGATCCAGGTCGACCCGCCGCCGAGCTTCCAGGTGTCGCCCTTCCAGGTATCGCCACCAGGCTCGTCGGGCGTCGGAATCGAATAGGTCCGCCAGAGCTTCTTGCCGGTTGCGGGATCCCAGCCGTCGATGAAGCCACGGGTGCCGAACTCGGCGCCGGAGATGCCGGTGATGACGACGCCGTCGGCGACCAGCGGAGCTACCGTCATCGAGTAGCCTTCCTTGATGTCCGCCGCCTTCTGGCGCCACAGCTCCTTGCCGGTCTTGGCATCGAGCGCGATCACATTGGCGTCGAGGGTGGTGCGGAACACCTTGCCGTCATACAGCGCGGCGCCGCGGTTGATGATGCCGCAGCAGACGATACGCGGCGTCTCGGCGGGATACTCGACCTTGGTCTTCCAGATCTGCTTGCCGGTCTTGGCGTCGACCGCGATCGTGGCGCTGTGCGTGGTGACGTAGAGGACACCCTGATAGACGAGCGGCTGCGATTCCTCGCTGCGGTCGTCGTTCAGGCTGTAGTTCCAGACCGGCACCAGATTCTTGACGGTGTCCTTGTTGATCTGGTTCAGCGTCGAGAAGCGCTGAAGATTGTAACCCATTCCGTAATTGAGAACGTTCGATGTATCAGTCGCACCCTTGACCAACTGTTCGGTGGTCTGAGCGCTTGCACCATAAGATGCAAGAATCACGAGGCTTGCGGCCAGCGCAATGCGTCTCATCATATCCTCCCAATGAACCTTTTCTGCACGCCTATTCCTGACGTTGCGGACGGAACCATCGGCCTGAAACCAAAACGGGTCAATACGAAAACGTGAACGAACCCAGCCGACCGCGGAGGCTGGTCGAGAGGGACAAGTTTTCCGTAAGCGCCTCCGTAGCTTACCGTCACGTGGAATACGCAACACCACGCGTGGCCGGTGGCCATACCGCACTGCGCACGCTTCGATCAGCTCGACGGCGCGTGCGGACAGACGCTCGAACGCGGCTTCGTGCCCCGCTTGTCCGGCGGCACATTGCAATTGTCGATGCGCTGCTCATCGGTCCATTTGCGGCCGAGCCGCTCCTTGCCGGTGAGCGTGCGCTGCTGCACTGCCTCCGCCGCCGGAGCTCCATTCTGTGCGAACGTCGGCGCGATCAAAGTGAGCGCGACAAGGCAGCCCAACGCGCTTCTGCATCTGCCATTCATGGCGTCACCTCGCTCGTTCAAGCGCAATGCAATCGACCTGACATCACTGATGATCTGTGAGACGCTCTCTTTCCACCCGAAACCCGACATGGTCTTGCCGGTTGCACTGGTTGTAGGAAGCTGCATCGAAGCTGCTATGCTGGACCCTGATTTGCAGGGCACGCTCCATCTCGTTCGCCGGAGCGACATCGAAGGAGACGAACGATGATTTCGCGCCGATCTCTTGCTTTGACTTTAGCCGTGGCCGTTCTGTCTGGTCCCGCTTTGGCGGCATCCGGCCGGGGCAGCGCGCTCAAGATGCTCGATCCCGACAATGACGGCACGGTCGACCTTGCCGAAGCCAAGAAGGCCGCCGCCGACCTGTTCGCGAAGCTGGATCCTGATCATGACGGCACGCTCGACGTGCGCGAATTGCGCGGACGGTTGACCGCGAAGGAGCTCAAGATGGCGGACCCGGATCACGACGGCACGTTGACGCTCGACGAATACCTCGCGGTCGTCGAGCAGCGCTTCAAGGCTGCCGACCCCGACAATGACGGTACGCTGGATGCGAAGGAGCTGAAGTCACGCGCCGGCCGGGCCCTGCTGCGCCTGCTCAAATAGGCGCTTGCCGCCGGATTCCTGGCGGGCGAACTTCGGATTTGCCGCCAAAGCCCTGCGGACAACAAAAAATGGCGATTTCGCTCTTGGGCAAGATGTGGCCGGAGCAATGTGGTCTGCTTGACGGCGCGTCGCTGCCCGGCAACCGGAAAATGCCTGACAGAACAGTGTCGGGGTTTCCCGGCCGTTTCAGTGCGGGGCGGGCGTCGGCGAGCTGTCGTCCGTTTCGGCATGTCCAGCAGTGAAGTCGGGTCTTCACCGCCCGGCTTGCGCCCTGGAAAGGCCAGACCTGGCTTGCTGCGCGACGCGAGGCTTGCGTCAACTCATACTTGGGAGAAGGAAATGGCCTGGAAGACACCGAAGATCGTCGAAGTGCCGGTGGGCATGGAAATCAACATGTACGCCTGCGCGGCGCGTAAGTAAGCTCAGACAAGCAACGCGAGACGGCCTGTCCGGCTCATGCAGTTTGCTGCGTCGAGCCGTGGCAGGCGTCTTTCGCGGCTCTGGGTTCTTGTCTTCGCGTTTCTTTCGCGCGAACTGGTATCCACTTCGCCCAAAAACGCTCTGGCGACGCTCGTGCGGCTTCCCCAGATCCTTCCCACAAGACGTTGAGCTCGACCCTGCCTGCGCGATTGGCGGGCCGCATCGCTTCGTCCTACAGTGCGGTTCGAGGCGGTGGTTCGGGACAATGAATCTCGAGATCGGGAGAGCACGTTGGGTGGGCGTGGTCTGCGCGGCAATTGCCGGCATCGCCGCGGTGCTACCGCTTGCTGCCTACGCCGAGGGGTTTGATACCGAGCACATCTTCGGCTTCATGATCGGATCCGATGTCGGCGATGCCGGCGAGCGCGAATTCCAGAGCCAGACCACTGGACACTTCGTCAAGGATGGCGGCCGTTATCGCGCGCTCAATCAGGAAATGGAGATCGAACTCGTTCCGGCGCCGAACTTTCGTGTCGAGCTCGGGACGTCGTTCTCGGCGTTCGACATCAGCCACGTGCCGGGTTTTGACGATCGCCGTCAATTGTCGTGGCAGGGTGTCTCGGCGGACTTCCGCTATCGCTTTCTCGATCGCGACGTGGCGCCGTTCGGCATGACATTGGCGCTGGAGATGCACGCCGACCGTGTCGACGAGACGACCGCTGCCGCGGTCCGCAGCTATGGCACCGAATTCATAGTGGCGTTCGACCGCGAGGTGATTCCGAATTTCGTGGTCGCCGCCCTGAATGTCAGCTATGAGCCGGAATGGACTCGGATGCCGAGCACCGGCGCCGCTGAACAGGATGCCACGATCGGCGTCGCATTCGGGCTGATGGCCAAGTTGAGGCCGAATATTCAGCTCGGTGGCGAAGTGCGCTATTTCAGAAAATATGAAGGGATTGGCCTGGATGAATTCTCCGGCCAGGCGCTGTTCATCGGGCCTACGGCCTATGTCCAGCTCTCCGACCGCTCGCGGCTGACTGCGACCTGGAGCGTCCAGGCGTGGGGGCAGCGGGCAGGGAGCAACACCGTTCTCGACCTGGTCAATTTCGAACGCCATCAGGCGCGGCTGGTGTATGGCTTGAACTTCTAGGCCTGGTTCCCATAGCGCTTCACGGGGCTGTGAAACCGTCGACTGGCTGACTACGTATTTCGTCGTATTATCTAGTCATGAGCACGCTTTAGGGATCGCACATGAACCCGATAGATCTGATCGTCACTGTATGTGCCGTGTTGTCGCCCGCGACCTGCGAGGAGCAGCATTTGCTGTTCGACTGGAATGGCTCGTTGCAGCAATGTGCGATGGCCGCGCCACCATACATCGCGCAATGGGTCGGTCAGCATCCGAAATGGACTGCGGTGCGCTGGCGCTGCGAATATCCGCATTCCAATGACCGCGCTCGCACGGACGGCGAAGCGACCGCAGGTTAGCTATTTGTTGCAGTTCTTGAGGTCCTTGTCGGAGACCGAGAACACGGCATCGGCCTTGATCTCGATGTCGCGGACCAAGCACTGCCTGGCGCCGCTGTAGCCGACCTTGGCGTCGTAGCGGCCCGGCTCGACGCCGGTGATGCGCAGGCGCTCGTCGTGATCGACTTCCTTGTCCTTGTCGTTGAGCGTCTGGTTCGGACCCCACTCGTTCTTGCCGGCCGGCGAGAGCTCGAAGCTCGAGATCGTGGCGCTGGTCAGATTCCACAGCCGAATGCCCTTGCCCTTGCTCTGGGCAAGCACCGCGGCGGGCAACACCAGCAATCCAACACCAACGACAATCCAGGCGCGTGACATTCAATCTCTCCCTTGAGCTTTTGTCCGAGGATGACGGCAGATCACATATTTGCAAGGTCCAACTGCAAGAGCCGTTGCTTGATTTCGCCGATTTCGGGCTCGCCGCGCGCCGCGCGCTGCGCGGCGATGGTTTCGACATGAAGGATGCGAGCCGGCCGCGGCGACAGGAAGAACAGGCGATCGCCGAGGCGGACCGCATCGTCGAGATCATGCGTGACCAGCAGCGTCATCATCTTGTGGCTGGCCACCAGCGTGGCGACCTGGTCGCGCAACCGTCCCGCGAGGGCGTTGTCGAGCGAGGCCAGCGGCTCGTCGAGGATCAGGAAATCCGGCTCGACGGCGAAGGCGCGGGCAAGCGCGACGCGGCGGGCGAGGCCGAGTGACAATTCACCAGGAAAATGATTGCGGTGCACGCTCAATTCGAGCACCTCGAACAACGCCGACAGCGTGCCGTCGTCGACATCAGGTGCGGCGAGCCGGACGTTGTCCTCGACCGAACGCCAGGGCAGCAGCCGTGGCTCCTGGAACACCATGCCAAGCCGCATGCCGGGTGAGCGCGTGACATGACCGTGGTAGTTGGCGTCGAGGCCTGCGAGAATCCGGAGCAGGGTGCTCTTGCCGCAGCCCGACGGGCCGAACAGCACGCCGACCTCGCCGGCGTTCAGCGTGAAGGTGACGTTGTCGAGCACGTCGTGCCGCTTGCCGGCCGCGTTCTCGAAGCTCTTGCCTGTGATATTGACCTCAAGCTGCACGGAGCCGCCACCGCGTTAGCCGGGTTTCGAACGGCTGCACCAGCGCCGTCTCGATGACGAGCACGACCGCGGCGAAGCTCAGCGAGTAGGCGAGCAGCAAGGGAATGTCGAACAACTGGAAAGCGACGCCGATCTCGAAGCCGACACCGTTCGGCCGGCCCAGATATTCGGCGACCAGAACGATCTTCCAGACCAGCGAAAGCCCCGAGCGCGCCGCCGCCGCGATGTAGGGCGCAAGCTGTGGCAGGATCACATGCCGGAAAGCGCGGCCGCGCGGAATCGCGAATGCCGTTGCCATCTCGTCGAGCGCGGGATCCAGCGCGCGTGCCCCCTCACGCAGCGTGACGACCGCGGTCGGCAGCTTGTTGATGGCAATGGCGGCGATCGCGGCGACCTCGGTCAGCCCGGCCCAGATATAGGCCAGCACGATGACGACCAGGGCCGGCAAATTGAGCAGCAGGATCAGCCAAGGATCGCCGAGGCGGTTGGCAAGCGAAACGCGGCCCATCAGGTAGCCGATCGCCGAGCCGAGCGCCATTGCCAGCGTAAAGGCCAGCACCACCCGCGCCAGCGTGGCGCCGAGATTGACGAACAGCGCGCCCGAGCGGGCCTCGGCAGCGAGCACCGAGAGCACCGCCGGCGGTGCCGGCAATTTGGCATCGCCGATCACGAGCGAGGCGACCCACCAGGTCGCGATGAACAGCGCGAATGACAGGAGGCGCAGCACCCTCAGCCTCCAGGGATCGCTTGGTAGAACGTGCCGGGATCGAGCTCGGTTGCCGTGCCGACCAGATCGCGGCCGCCGAGCTGCGCCAGCACCCGGTAGAGCACGCGTGCATCCGCTTCCTCGTCGGCGATCGGGCGGCGTGGAATGCCTTCGCGGTAGCGGTCGCGATAGGCATGCAGGGTTGCTGCATCGCCGGCGCCGGTCAGCGGCGCGATCGCGTCCCATTCGGCGTCCGAGGTGGCGAGAATGTCCTTGGCGGCGCGAGTCACGGCGATGAAACGGGCCACCAGATCCTTGTGGGCATTGGCCCAGGTCTCGTCGAACACGTAACCGATCATCGCGATGCGACCCTTGGTGCCGAGCTTCTGCAGGATGTCCTCCATGCCGGCGAGCCGCCGAAAGCCCTTGGCTTCGAGCGCGGCGCAGAAATTCCAGTAGTTGAGCGTCGCATCCATCTCGCCGCCGAGCGTCTTGGCCGCAAGCAGCGGCGGCGCGCCGTAGACGATGGTCGCCTGCGATTTCAGGTCGACGCCGTCCTGCTTCAATGCGGCCTGCAACAGCAGCCAGTTCTTGTCGATCGGTCCGCCGGCGACGGCAAGCTTGCGTCCCCTGAGATCGGACAGCGTCTTCATTGGCGACGAGGCCGGGACCATCACGGCGCCCAGCGCGCTCGAATAGGGATAGAATTGCAGCCTGGCGCCGAGCGATCGCTCGCGCGACACCCAGGGCCAGTCTGACACCATGACATCTGCCGTACCGGAGCGCAGCGCGATCTTGCCGGCCTCGGGGCTGGCGAGCTCGACGACGTCGATCGACAAATTGGCCTTCTTGTCGAGACCATGGGAGCGAATGACGGCCAGTTCCCAAGCCAGCGTTCCGGTCTTCTGCGCTGCAACGCGGATGGTCTCCGCGTTGCACGAGGTGCCGAACTGCATGACCGCCAGAACTGCCGCAGCCAACACCGCGCGAACAGAGATGATCATCGTTTCTTGAGCCACTTCCCCGAATGTTTTCTTTTCTGTTCAACACCCATAGCATAGCTTGCGCGAAGGGAAGAGGAAGCAGGACCATGGCAGGAGCTGGCATGCTACGACCGATTGTCGCCGTCCTGGCCGTGCTGGCCGGGTCTTTCATGGGCGCACGGGCTCAGGAGATCAATGACTATCCGACCTCGGCGCGGGCGGAATATGTGTTCGGTTGCATGAAGGCGAACGGTGAAAGCCGGCAATCGATCGAGCAGTGCTCCTGTTCGATCGACGTCGTTGCCTCGATCATCCCCTATGATCGCTACGTCACCGCCGAGACCGTGCTGAGCATGTCGCAGGTGCGCGGCAATCTGGGTGGCCAGTTCCGCTCATCCGAGCAGGCCGCGAATGCGCTCAACGACCTCAGGCGCGCCCAGGCCGAAGCCGAAGTCAGGTGCTTCTAGCGTCGACCGTGAGTTCGCGAATGCCTCAGGTCCCGGGGTTCTCGACCTTCCATTCGTGCTCGAAGACGTGCCCGTCGGTGTCCTTGGCTTCGGCACGAACGTGCTTGGCGCCGTTCGAGACGTAGGTGAAGCGGATGTTGGGATCTTCGGAAATCGAGATGCCGCCTTCCATCGCCAGCACCGGACTGTCGTCCTGCCAGATATGCAGCTCGTTGACGAAGAAGGCCGGAATATAGAGCTGCGTGATCTGGTCCATTTGCAGGCCCGAGTTATTGGGATGGCCGATCATGATCTGGGCTTCCCGCGTGCTGCTCGCCGGTCCCTGTTCGGGCTTTGCGAACTGCCGGTAACGCATCTGGCCGAGTCGGTTCTTCGCCTCTTCGAGGTTCTTGGCGGCCGGCGCCGAACAGCCGCCGGATGCCTTGACGTAGATCTTGCTGACATAGAGCTTGCCGTCGCTGAGCTCAGCGACGGCGTGGACGTTGGTGTAGTTGTTGACGCGGACGCGGGTCGATATCTCGCTGACATTGGCGTCCGGTCCGAGCGTGAACTTCGCCGCCATCGGCGCCGGGTTCTCGTCGATCACGAGCGTGATCGCGACGACACGGCGGCTGTCGCTGGGCGATAGCTTGGTGCGCAGCGTCACCGGGACGATCGCGGCATCTTCCGCGCGCGCGGGCATCTCGATGCCGATGACGTCGCTGCCATCGTTCATCGGGCGGTTGCTGAAGATGTCCTGGACCAGGCCGGGCCATGGATCATAGCCCTCGGTGGCGAGCGCAGCCGGTGCGCCCAGCGCGATCACGAAGAGGCTGGCGATGCAGAGCAGGCGGGCGCGATGTCGGGGCATGTTCGCGAGATCCTATGCAGCCGCGTCATTATAGGACGAACCGTTACTCCCATTCAATTTCCGAGAATGCTGCAGTTGCGTTGCGGGCATTGTAGTCGTCGAACAGCTGCCAGCGCGGCCGCTCGGCGGCTACGGCATGCTCTGCCGCTGCCGTGATCGGCTTGCCGCTCGCGACCAGGGCACGGACGTCGGCGGCCAGCGTATCGAGATAACGCCGTTCATCGGCGAGCGCCGCGGGCCACTTGCTCACGGGTCCGTGACCGGGAACCACGCGCTTGGCCGGAATTGCCTGGAGATCGTCGAGCGCGCGCAGCCAGCCCTTGAGGCTGCCGTCGACCACCGGAATATGGTTGATAAACACCATATCGCCGGCGAACAGGGTTCCGGTCTGCGCGTCGAAGACGGTGAGGTCGTTGTCGCTGTGGGCGGGCGGCCATGCCTTGAGCGTGAGGGTCCGTCCGCCGAGGTCGAGCTTGAGCGTGTCGTCGACCAGGATGGTTGGCGGAATGATCCGGACTTCGTCGATCAACGCATCGCCCATCGTTCGGCGAAAGCCGTCGAGATAGAATTGCCCACGCGTCGCCAGCGCCCGCGGCAGCAATTTGTGGCCGACAAAGCTGGTGCCATCGCCTGTGAATGCAGCATTGCCGAAGCTGTGATCGGGATGGGCGTGGGTGTTGATCACGTAACGGATCGGCTTGTCGGTGTGGCTACGGACGGCCGCAAGCAACTGCTGCCCTTCGCGGACGCTGCCGCCGGTGTCGATGACGGCAACCGCGCTGTCGCCGATCACGAACCCCACATTGGCGATGGCGCCTTCGTTCTCGCGCGTCATCAATGCGATGACCCCGGTGTGAACGAATATTCCGGGGGCGACTTCGCTTACAGGCAATTCCGCCTGTTGCGCCCGCGCTATGGTCGGCGTCCAGAGCATCAGGAGCAGCGCAAGCACCGAACCGCCATGAGCCATTTTTCCGCCTCAGTTTCGTCGCGACGCGCGATCGATGTCGTCGCGCTCCAGTTTGCGCTGCAACAAGCAACGCGGCGCCGTCGCAATCATGATTGCTGTTGCACGTCATGGCGCGCCGGGCAATTGCTCGACGACGGCGAACCGTCTGATCAAGAGGAGACCGCGTGATGAGATTTGTCGGATGCCGTCCTGTCCTGTTCGCGCTTGCCGGCTTCATTGCCTGTCTCGCCGGCCGCGACATCGCGCGCGCGCAGATCAATGATCAGGGCGAACTCTCCATCGAACTCGTCGATCCCAAGGTGCTGCGGATTTGCGCCGACCCGCGCAACCTGCCGTTCTCCAACGAAAAGGGCGAAGGCTTCGAGAACAAGATCGGCGAGCTGCTTGCCGAGAAGTTGCAGAAGAAGCTCGACTACATGTTTTTTCCGCAGGCGACCGGCTTCGTGCGCGTCACGCTCGGCTCGCATCGCTGCGACGTGATCATGGGCTTTCCGCAAGGGGATGATCTCGCGCAGGGCACCAATCCCTATTACCGCACGGCCTATGCGATCGTCGCGAGGCCGGGCAGCGGGCTCGACGAGGTCACCACGCTCGAGGACGCGCGGTTGAAAGGCAAACATATCGGCATCGTGGCGGGAACGCCGCCCGCGACCAACATGGCGATCAACGGCCTGATGGCCAACGCCAAGCCCTATCCGTTGATGATCGACACGCGTTACGATTCGTCGGCCGAGGCGATGATGAACGATCTCGAAAAGGGTGAGATCGACGCCGGCATCCTGTGGGGACCGATGGCGGGGTACTATGCCAAGAAGGCGACCCCGCCGCTGCATATCACGCCGCTGGTCAAGGAGACCACGGGACCGAAGCTGGTCTATCGCATCGGCATGGGCGTGCGGGCGTCCGATCAGAACTGGAAGCGGCAGCTCAATCGCCTGATCCAGGAGAATCAGCCGGCGATCAACAAGATCCTGCTCGACTACGGCGTTCCACTGCTCGACGAGAACGACCGTCCGATCGGGCCGGAGACCGCGACCAAATCGCCGTGATCCGGCTGTGCGTGGCCATGTTTGCGGTGATATCGATCGCCGCTTCGCCTGTCCGCGCGCAAGACAAACCGGCTGAGCCCGAGGGCTATCGCACCGCGGATTATCGCGCGCCGGTGCCGACGACGCTTGCCGGCGCGCGGGTGCTCACGACCGAGCAAGCGGCAGCGATCTGGCGCGACAAGTCCGGTACCTTCGTCGATGTGCTGCCGCGTGCGCCGAAGCCGAACCTGCCCGCCGGCACGGTGTGGCGCGAGCGGCCGCATTCCGACATTCCCGGCAGCATCTGGCTGCCTGACACCGGTTACGGCAGGCTCGCCACATCCACAGAAGAGTATCTTCGGCGCGGGCTGGCCCGCGCCTCGCAAGGCAACGCGGCCAGATTGCTCGTGATCTACTGCCAGGAAAATTGCTGGATGTCGTGGAACGCAGCCAAGCGCGTGCTGTCTTACGGCTACCGCAACGTGGCGTGGTATCCGGAGGGAACCGACGGCTGGGGGCGGGCCAATCTGCCGCTGGTGGATGCGCAGCCGGAGCCGCGCGAAGGCGAGCCGTGAAGCCGACCCCCGCGCGACGTGCACGCTATTTCTCCATGTCGAGCTTGTCGATGGTCTTGCCGCCGTCGCTGTCCGACGCGGTGAATGTCACCTTGTCACCGGCATGGAAGGCTTCGAGCGACTGTGCCTTGGGCACCTTGTATTCCTGAACCGCAGCGCCGGCCGCACCCACGGTGCCGGTCGGGATCTGCTGGATCGAGATGGTTCCACGCAGCCGGTCAATCTTGGTGACCATTCCCGACATGGATTGCTGGGCCAGAGCCGCTGAGGTGATCAGGCTCGCAGCGGCGAGGCTGGTCATGACGATCTTGGCTGCTCTCATGGAGGTCTCCCAACTTCAGATATAGTTGGGGTCAACGAGCAGGCAGCGTCGTTTGTTCCCGCAGCATTTTTGCCATTGCCGGGCGATGCGTCGCAGGCCTCAATCCAGTTCCTGCACAATGGTGCGGCCCAGCGCGAACAGGCGCTGATCGATGGTGGTCGGCACCTCGCAGACGAATTTGACCACCCGCCCGCGGTCCTCGAAGATTCGGGTCTCCCAGACCAACTGGTTGCCGAGTTCATCGACCTTGGCCTGGTCCGGCGGCGTCGCGTCCTGTAGCTTTTGCAGCGCGATCGTATCGTCGCGGATCTTTTCCGCGGCCTCGCGCTGCTTGCGCATCACGCGCTCGAGCCCGTTCATGACCGAGGCCCGCTGGCCGTTGAGCGTATCGAACAGGCCCGCGAACAGCAGCTTTCCGGCATTGGCCTTGTCGGCCGCTGAGGCTTGCAGGAATTCGGTGATTTGCTTTTGCGCTTCCTCCAACGGAACGCGGCGCGCGGCGAGCTTAGTCGCAAGTGCGTTGATCTTGGGATCGTCCTTCCACTTGGCTTCGGCATCGCCGAGCGGAGGCCCGGCCCAGACCGCGGCGAGCGAGATCTCGGGCACCTTGGCCTGTTGGCAGGGCCAGTCCGGATAGCGCGGGTCGGCAGCTGAGGCGACATGGCTCGACAGAACCATCGCGAGCAGGGCGCCCACTCCCACAGGCCAAGCTGTCATGTCTCGCCTCCGCCGGGGCCGCGCCGCACCAGGCCGCGCGATGGATCGTAAGCCAGGATCGCGCCGATCATGAACACCACCGTGCAGCCGGCGACCACCGCGAGCGAAACCCAATTCATCTTGCCGTACAGCGCGAACCGGATCAGCTCCACCGCGTGCGTGAACGGATTGCACTGGCAGACATAATACAGCATCGGACTGCCTTCCTGCACCCGCCACAGCGGGTAGAGGGCCGACGATGCGAAGAACATCGGGAAGATGACAAAGTTCATCACGCCGGCGAAATTCTCCAGCTGCTTGATGCTGGCCGAGATCAGCATGCCCAGCGCGCCGAGCATCAGGCCCGAAAGCACCAGCGCCGGAAGCACGGTGAGGTAGCCGATCGTCGGCGGCGTGATGTCCCAGAACCACGCGATCGCGAGGAACGCGTAGACCTGGAGTAGCGACACGGCGGTGCCGGCGAGCAGCTTGCAAAACAGCAGGTAGCCGCGTGGCAACGGGCTGACCAGCAGCGTGCGCATGTTGCCCATCTCGCGGTCATAGACCATCGACAGCGAGGATTGCATGCCGTTGAAGAGCTGGATCATCGCCATCAGGCCGGGCGCGATATAGACCTCGTAGAGGATATAGGTCTCGTAGGGCGGGATGATCGAGATGCCGAGCACCTGGCGGAAGCCCGCCGCGAAGATGAACAGCCAGACCAGCGGCCGGACCAGCGCCGAGACGAAGCGCTCGCGCTGATGCAGAAAGCGCAGCGCCTCGCGCCACACGATGCCGTTCAGGCAGACGATGTATTCCGACACCGAGAAGCCGCTTCGCTCAGGCGTGACCGTCGTGCTGCTCATGGTGGCGGTTTTCCGGTGAGGGTTGCCGTTCCGGTCAGGCGCATGAATGCGGTATTGACGTCCTGGGCGCCGGCGTCCGCGATCACGCGCGACACCGGCCCATGCGCGAGCATCCGGCCCTGATGCAGCACGACGAGGTCGTCGTTCGGCATGATCTCGTCGAACAGATGCGTGGCCCAGAGTACGCCGATGCCTTGTTCGGTGACGAGCTGCCGGACGTGGTCGAGGATGTCGGCGCGCGCCTTGACGTCGAGCCCGACGGTGGCCTCGTCGAGCAGCAACAGCCGGGGACGATGCAGCAGCGCGCGGGCGATCTCGAGCCGCCGCATCTGGCCGCCGGAGAGATCGCGCACCTTGCTGCCGGCGCGGTCGGCAAGGTCGATGCGGCCCAGCACCTCGGCGCTGCGTAGCCGCGCCTCGCGCCGCGAGATGCCATGCAGCGCGGCATGATAGAGCAGGTTCTGCGTCAGCGACAGATCGAGATCGAGCGTGCGCGGCTGGAACACGACGCCCATCAGCCGCAGCGCTTCGCCCGGGGTGCGGCTGATGTCGTGGCCAAAGATGCTGATCCGGCCGTTCTGGATGCCGAACAGCCGTGTCACCAGCGAGAACAACGTGCTCTTGCCAGCGCCGTTGAGGCCCAACAGCGCAGTGAAGCTCGCCGGCTGGACCGTGAAATTGACGTCGATCAGGGCGCGGCGCGGGCCGTAGCTGTGGCTGACATTGCCGATCGACAGTGCTGGCTGCACGGCCGCGCCCGCGGCCGCTGCGGGAGCGGCGCCCGGCGCGAGCTGGCTCGCGATATGCGCGTCGGTTGCGGTCATGGCTGCGCGATCGTGATTCCCCAGGGCAGTTCGCCCACCTGAATGGTCTTGATCACCTTCTGGGCGGCGACGTCGATCACCGAGACGTCGTTCGAGACGCCGTTGGTAACCAGCAGGTATTTTTCGTCCGGCGTGAAATCCATGTGCCAGACCCGCTGGCCGACCAGCAGATATTTGATGACCTTGTGGGTGGCGGCGTCGACGATTGCGACGCGATTGGCAGGACCGAGCGCGACGAACGCGGTCTTGTCGTCCTTGGTCATGCCGATGCCGACGGGCTGGATCGCCTCGCTCCGTAAGCCCGGAATTTCAAAGGTCACCTTGCCGGTCACCACGCGCTTGACCGGATCGATGATCGACACCGTGCCGCCGATCTCGGAGGAGACCCACAATTCGGAGCCGTCGTGCTTGAACTGGGCAAAACGCGGCCGTGAATCGACCAGCACGTTGGCGACGATCTGGCGCGTCGAGGTGTCGATGAAATGCGCCATGTTGGTGGTTTCGGAGGTGTTGATCAGGATCTTGCCGTCCGGGCTCACCGTCATGCCTTCGGGCTCGACGCCGACCTGGATATCGCCGATCCGCGCCCGCGTCTTCAGGTCGATCACGGTGACCGTGTTGTCGTTCTCGTTGGCGACATAGAGTGTCTTGCCGGCGGCATCCTGGGTGAACAATTCCGGATCGGGTCCGGAGGGCAGGGTGTCGACGATCTCCTGGGTCTTGGTATCGATCACCTGGATGGTGTCATCGTCACCGACCGCGACCATCACGAATTTGCCGTCGCGCGAGAACTCGATGCCGCGCGGCCGCTGACCGACCTTGATGGTCTTCGTCACCGTCCAGGTGTCGGTATCGATCACGCTGACCGTGTTGCCCTTCTCGTTGGAGACGTAGGCAACGAAAGCGGACGCCGGTGTCGCGGCAAGCCAAACCAGCATCCCGGTCAACAGACAGCGGCGCCACATGCGTTTCATCTCCCTCACTGCAGCTTGCACTTCGTTTCAGGCCGGTCAACACCGAGCGTGTCGAGTTCGGAGACCTGATGCAGGAAACCTTCCTGCGGCGAGACCGAAACGACCATACGGCCATCGGCCAGCAGGATCGGCTGGCGCAGCTGCAGATTCCAGTCGCGCAGGGTCAATCGCGTGCCTTTGAAAGCCGCGATGGAGAAATCCTTGCTCTTGAGGAAGGCGACGACCTTCTTGGGATCCCCGGAATTGGTGCGCGAGGTGGCTTCCCCGATCATGCGCGCGGCGGTCCAGGCCTGCATATCGAGCGCCGTCATGCGGCGCATGTTCAGCTTGACGAAGCGGCTCTGGAGCTGGACCGCGCCCCATTGGTCATGTGCCGCGTCCCAGCTCGTCGGCACCAGGCCGGCCGAGCCCGCCACGGGCCGTGGGTCCCAGGTCCGGTAGGGCAGGTAGTTCGCGAACACCTCGCTCTCGTCGGCGGCGACGAGCACATCGTAGGCTGGTGCCTGCTGTGTGAACACCGGCATTTGGCGCTGGATCAGCGTCACGCCGCTGTCGGTGCGGCGTGCGCCACCGGTGTCCTCGAATGTCCGCTCCTGGACGATCTTGGCGCCGAACCGCGTCGCGGCGCGTCGCAGCGCGTCAGCGTAGAGCTTGTCCTGATCATGCGAGCCGACCACCAGCAGCCAGCGCTTCCACTGCTTCCACACCAGATACTGGCCAAGTGCATCCGCCAGCATCGAGCGGGTCGGCGCAATATGGATGATATTGGCGCGGCAATCCTGCTCGCGCAGCCGGTCGTCGATCGCACCCGCATTGAGCAGCACGGTGCCGCGGTCGCGCAGCGCGTCGGCGACCTTGAGCAGGGCATCGGCGGACAGGTCGGTGATGATGTAGTCGTTGTGGCTAGCGAGATCGCCAGCCACCTTGGCGACGTCGTCGCTGTCCTTGACCTTGACCTCGTCGAGGACGAAGCGCTGGTTGAGGAATTTCCCGGTCGTATTGTTGTCCTCGATGGCAAGGCGTGCGCCGGCGACGCCGTCGTTATCAGCGGGTTGCTCGACCAGTGAGAGGGTCGCTTTGATGCCGGCATGGCCGAGATAGCCGATATGGATCTCGACGGGATCAGCCGCCAGCGCGCCGGTCGCCATCATGCTGAGCGCGATCGTGCCGATCAGCCATCGGAACATAAATCCTCCCGCGGTCTTTCTTCACTGGGCACGGCGTTGTGGGACCGTGCGTTGACGTGCAAGATGACGGAATTGGCCTAGCTTGCAACCCCGCTTTTTGCCGTTGCGAGATTACATATTCCGATTGGTTCACAATCATGAGATCAACGCTGAGCTTCGTTGTTTGTTTGCTGGCGATGTCCGCGGCGGCAGCGCGTGCCGAGCCGCCCAAGCTCGCCGTGTTCGATCTCGAGATGATCGACACCAGCCTGCAAGGGGAGGTGAACGGACCGCAGGCCGACGAGCAGGCGCGACTGCTCCGGACCGGCGAACAGGTGCGCAAGGAGCTGGCGGAATCGGGCAGGTTCCAGGTGCTCGACATTGCGCCGGTCAATGCTGCGGCGCACGGCAGCAATCTTCAGGCCTGCGGTGGCTGCGACGTGAAGCTGGCTGGCGAGCTCGGCGCCGATCTTGCCATCACCGGCGTGGTGCAGAAGGTCTCCAACCTCATCCTCAACATCAATCTCTATCTGCGCGACGTGCACACCGGGCAATTGGTGGCGGCGGCGAGCGCCGACATGCGCGGCAATACCGACGAATCCTGGTCGCGCGCCACCGACTACCTCATACGCAACCGCCTGCTCGCGCCGAACTACGGCGCGCCGCAAGCACGGTAGCGGAAATCAGAGATTCACGCCTTCAGGCGCGCGGCGTGCCAGCGCAGGTGATCGGCCATGAAGGTCGAGATGAAGTAATAACTGTGGTCGTAGCCGGGCTGACGGCGCAGGGTGAGGGGAACGTTGGCCTTCTCGCAGGCAGCCTTCAGCAATTCGGGCCGTAGCTGTTCGTTGAGAAATCCGTCGGCATCGCCATAGTCGACCAGCAGATCGGAGAATCGGGCGCCATCCTCGATCAAAGCGACCGCATCGTGCTTGCGCCACGCCTGCTTGTCGGCGCCGAGATAGCCGCCGAGCGCCTTGTTGCCCCACGGCACCTGCGAGGGGGCCACGATCGGCGCGAACGCGCTCGCCGCGCGATAGCGATCGGGATGGCGCAGCGCCACCGTCAATGCGCCATGACCGCCCATCGAGTGGCCGAGAATCGATTGCCGCGTCGTGTCGACCGGAAATTGCTCGGCGACGAGCTTGGGCAATTCCTCGGTGACGTAGCTCCACATCCGGTAATTGGTCGCGAACGGCTGTTCCGTCGCGTCGACATAGAAGCCGGCGCCGAGCCCGAAATCGTAGGCATTGGCGGGATCGCCGGGAATGCCTTCGCCGCGCGGGCTGGTGTCAGGCGCGACGAAAATCAGGCCAAGCTCGGCGCAGGCCTGGCGGAATTCACCCTTCTCGGTGACGTTGGCGTGCGTGCAGGTCAGGCCCGACAGATAGGTGACGACGGGCAGTTTGGCGCCGGATGCATGGGCCGGGACGAACGCCGAGAAGGTCATGTCGGTCTTGGTCTCGCGGCTCGGATGCCGGTAAACGCCTTGCGTGCCGCCATGCGACTTGTTCTGGGAAACCGTCTGCATTGCCGTATTCCTCTGTATTGACGCGCGGCGTCAGGCGACGCCGCTCTCGATTGCCAGCCGCACCAGCTCCGCCGAGGTGCGTACGCCGAGCTTCTGGCGCATGATCGAGGAGGTGTTGGCGACCGTCTTGTACGACGAGTGCACCAGCCAGGCGATCTCCGACAGGCTCTTGCCGGAGCTGAGCAGGCGCAGGATCTCCATTTCGCGCGAGGTCAGCTTGGAGAGTGGATTTTGCGCAAAGCTCGGGCGCGCGAAGGCGACGCTGCGCGCGATCGCGGGCGGCAGATAGACCCCGCCATTGCCGACCTCTCGCACTGCTTCCACCAGATCATTGGGGTCGCCGGTCTTCGAGACGTAGCCCTTGGCGCCGATATCGATGGCGCGCGCGGCGAACACCGGGTCATCGTTCATGCTGAACATGATGATGCGTGCGTTGGCATCGCGGGCCAGGATACGGCGCGCCAGCTCGAAGCCCGAGACCGTCGGCAGGTTGATGTCGATGACGCAAATCGCGGGTCGTTCCCCGATGAAGGCCCGCTCGCCGCTTTCGGCGTCCGGTGCATCGATCAGTTCGACCTCCGGATCGTCGGCGAATACGGTGCGACAGCCCGAAGCCACGATGGGGTGGTCGTCAACGATCAGAATGCGCATGGCGTTATCCCATCGACCTGCTTCGATTCATCCATCATCGCATCATCTGGAGCAAGTCCTGGGGAACATCTGTTCCGGTCAGCTTGTGCACCACGTGCGTGATTGCAGTAGGGTGGGATTAGATAGCCGGGCAAGTTTGGCTGTCAACGATCCTCTAGGAGGAGGACGACCGCGGTCGGGGGCAACGCAATGTGGCGAAGACTATCCTTGCGCGCACGGATCAACCTTTTGCTGGCGCTGATATTGGCGCTCGGACTGGGCATCAATATCGCGCGGCTCGTGCTGGAAGCGGGGCCCCGCGTCCAGGCTGAGGACCAGAGCGTGACCCGGCTGGCCCGCGAGTTCGTCGAGACGATGGTGGCTGGTCTCAGCGATGTGCCCGACCCGGACGCGCGGCTCGACCAGATCGTCCAGGACTTGAGCAGGCTGCGTCACGTCAGCATCACGCGGCAGGGCGATGCTGGCCCCAGGACCGCGGAGCATTCCGAGCAGGCCGATGATCTGCGCGCTCCGCCCGCATGGTTCGTCGCATTGGTGCATCCGGAGCAGACGTCGGTGACGGTGCCGATTTCCATCCATGGCAAGCCGCAATCACTTGTCATCACCTCGCATCCTGATGACGAAATAGCCGAGATCTGGGATGGCATCGTCACCCAGCTCGAGGTCGGTTCCGCGATTGCGGTCGTGCTTTTCCTGGTGACCATGCTGGTCGTCGGCCGCGCGCTCGCACCGCTGGAGGCGTTGGCACAGGCCATGACCAATATCGAGGCAGGGTATTACGATGCGCGCGTCGAGCCCGGCGGTTCGCCCGAACTGGCGGCGATCTGTGCCAAACTGAACCATCTGGCCGCAACCCTGGGTGAAGCAGTCGAAGGCAAGCGGCGGCTCGCCGAGCGCGCGGTCTCGCTTCAGGATTCCGAGCGCAAGGAGATCGCGCGCGAATTGCACGACGAGTTCGGGCCCTATCTGTTCGCGTTGCGCGCGCACGCCGGCGCCCTGACGCGATTGTCTGATGTCGACCGACCCGATCCGGCAGCGCTGCGCAAGCATGGCAACGCCATCCTCGAGCAGGTCAACGCGCTTCAGCAATTCACGCGGCGCATCCTCGAACGGTTGCGGCCAGCGGGCCTCGCGGAACTCGGACTTCGCGAGGCGCTCGGCGCGCTGGTGCGATTGTGGAGCGAATCCCATCCGGAGGTCGAGATCGAGAGCAGCGTTTCCCATACGCTTGGTGCGACCGGAGAGACCGCCGATTTGACGATCTACCGCATCGTCCAGGAAGCGCTCACCAATGTCTTCCGTCACGCCGACGCAACGGCGGTCAGCATCACGATCGAACCGGCGGAGCGACAAACCGGCGTGCGCGACAGCCGTGGCTGCGCACTGGTGCGCGTCAGCGACAACGGCCGCGGCCTGCGGCCCGGCTACAAGGATGGACGCGGATTGACCGGCATGCGCGAACGAATCCTCGCGCTGGGTGGTTCGCTCAACGTCAGGTCCGGCGATGATGGTGTGACCGTCGAGGCGCTCGTTCCGAAAGCCGCACAACCCTAGGCAGAGCCGGCGGGAACGGTGCTCGGGAAGTATTCCCGAGTCTTTCGGGAACATTGACGGTAGCGTGGTCCGTCATTCGCTTCCTAGTATCGCAATACCAACTGGTGGGGATCAACAAGACCAGTCGGTGATGGGTGGGTCAGATGGGCGGCGTGCGAATTGCGGTGGTCGCATCCATTGCGGCGACAAGTGTGCTGGCTGGCAGAGACGTCGCCTTCGCTCAAAGCTCGTCCGGGCAGGTCCAGGCGCTGCCGCCGGTCGAGGTGACATCGCCGGGTGGCGAAGGCCAGAAGCGCGGTCGTTCACGCGAGGCGGCGCGCGTTGCGCGTCCCCGGCCAAGGGTCGTGATACCGACCTCGCCATCCGCCTCTCCCTCGTCGGCCTCCGAAATCGATGCCGACAAGGTTCCGGCCAGCGTCAACGTTGTCGACAGCCGGCAGATCGAACGGACCGGATCGCCCAATATCACCGACGCGCTGATGCAGAGCGTGCCCTCCGTCAACATTTCCGAGGTCACCGGCAATCCGTTCCAGCCCAACCTGGAATTCCGCGGCTTCGTTGCGTCCCCCGTGTCGGGCACTCCGCAGGGGCTTGCGGTCTATCAGAACGGCGTCCGCATCAACGAAGCCTTCGGCGACACCGTCAATTGGGACCTGATCCCCACCTTGGCGATCAAGTCGGTCACCGTGGTGACCAACAATCCTGCCTTCGGTCTCAATGCGCTCGGTGGCGCGGTCGATCTTCGGATGAAGGACGGCTTCAGCTATCAAGGCACCGAGCTCAGCGTGATGGGCGGGTCGTTCGGCCGCATCCAGGGCTCGGGCCAGTGGGGCAAGACGATCGACACCAACTATGCCGTCTACGGCGCGCTCGAAGGCGTGCACGACGACGGCTTCCGCAACTTCTCGCAGGCCGACATCAGGCGCTTCTATGGCGACATCGCCTACAAGAACGACGCCAGCGAATTCCACCTCAATATGGGCGTCGCCGACAACAAGTTCGGCGCCTCGGCGACGGTGCCGGCGGAACTGTTGCAGCAATATTGGGGCGCGACCTACACTACGCCGCAGACGTCGCACAACCAGGTCGGCTATTTCAACCTGACCGGCAAGGTCGAGGCGACGCCAACCTGGACCATCGAAGGCGCCGCCCATCTGCGCTTCTTCAAGCAGAGCACCCAGGACGGCAATCCGACCGGAACGCAGCCCTGCGACGACCCGACGCTGCTCTGCTTCGGCGATACTTCGACGCCGGCTGTCGGCCTGAACGGCGTGCAACTCGGCAATCCGTTCCCCGACGGTTCATTCCTGGGCGAAAACGACCGGACCTCGACGCGCTCGACGACGGCCGGGCTCTCGTTGCAGGCGACCAACGACGACAGACTGTTCGGCCACGGCAATCACTTCACAATCGGCACCAGCATCGACACCAGCGTCACCTGGTTCAATGCCAGCGCCGAGCTCGGCACCTTCGGTCCGGATTACGTCCTCAACGGCAGCGGTATCTTCCTCGGACCGTCCGGCTCGCCGGTGACGGATGGACCGGTCTCGCTGCGCGCCACCAACCAGTATATCGGCGTCTTTGCGCTCGACACGTTCGACGTCACCGACCGCTTCTCGATCACGGGAGGCGGTCGGTTCAACACCGCCAATATCAACCTGCAAGACCAGCTTGGCACCGCGCTCAACGGCAACCACAACTACGACCGGTTCAATCCGGTGATCGGCGGCACCTACAAGATCACGCCGGAACTGACCTTCTACGCCGGCTATTCGGAGGCGAACCGCGCGCCGACGCCGCTGGAACTGGGGTGCGCCGATCCGGCCAATCCCTGCACCATCGCGAGCTTCCTGGTCTCCGATCCCGACCTCAAGCAGGTGGTATCGCACACCGTCGAAGCCGGGTTGCGCGGGACCAAGGAGCTCAATATCGGAACCCTGAGCTGGAAGCTCGGCGGATTCCGCGCCAAGAACACCGACGACATCCTCGATATTCCGAGCCCGGTGCTGCAAGGGTTCGGCTATTTTCAGAATGTCGGCGATACGCGGCGGCAAGGCATCGAGGCCGAGATCAACCTGAAATCGTCGACGATGCAGGTCTATGCCAGCTATTCCTTCATCGACGCGCGCTTCCTGGATTCCTTGGCGCTCGGTTCCAACAGCCCGTTCGCAGACGCCAACGGCAACATCCAGGTCTTGCCCGGCAACGTGATCCCGGCGATTCCACGCCACCGCGTCAAGGCGGGCATCGACTATGCCGTGACGGATCAGCTCAAGGTCGGTGGCGATGCGATCTGGGTCAGCAGCCAGTATCTCGTCGGTGACGAATCCAATCAGGCTCCGCAGCTGCCGTCCTATGCGGTGTTCAACGCCCACGCCTCGTATCAGATCAACAAGACCTTCCAGATATTCGGCCGCATCGATAATATCTTCGATAACCGCTATTCGACCTACGGCACCTTCTTCGACACGGGTCAGTTGCCGAACTTTGCCAATGGTGGCGCGCCCTTCACCGATCCTCGTTCGCTCAGTCCGGCGCGGCCGCGTGCGATCTATGCCGGCTTGAAGGCGACATTCTGAGTGCCTGCGGCCAAGCCGGCGTGACGTGACGTCAAGACCCTCTACGCAATCGCCCAGCGGCGGAGTACGGCCCATGCCAGCACAGCCGCGCCTGCGATCCACAGCAGGATGATCGCAATCAATCCTGCCCGGCTTGCCGGGCGCTGCAAAGCCGCATCGGCTTGTGCGCGACACTCGGTCATCACCTCGTCGGGGATCAGCGCAATCGCAAGCCAGAGCCCGGCGGGCACCAGGATCAGATCATCGAGATAGCCGAGAACGGGAATGAAATCCGGGATCAGGTCGATCGGCGAGAGCGCGTAGGCGGCCACGGCGACGGCAACGGCCTTCGCGTACCAGGGGACCCGCGGATCGCGGGACGCCAGGTAAACCGCATAGCCGTCGCGTTTCAGGCGACCGGCCCAGGCCCGGATGCGGGAAAGCGTCACTGGCGATGCCGGCAACGATGATTGGAGGTGCTATTCGAGCACCACGTCCACTGGCACGCCGCCGTGCAGGCCCTTGTGGACCGACGAGGGCGCGATGCCAAAATACTTCCGGAACACGCGGCTGAAATGCGACGAGCTCGAAAAACCCCAGGAAAACGCGACATCGGTGATGGTCTTGCCGTTCTGCGTCTCCAGCTCCTGCCGGCAGTTCTGCAGCCGGGCCTTCCAGATGTAGTCGCTGACCGTCATGCCGCGATCGCTGAACAGCATGTGCAGGTAGCGCTTCGAGCAGCCGAGCGCGGCGGAGATGCGGTCGATGCAGAGGTCGGGATCGCGCAGATGTTCACGGATGAAGCCCTGGGCCCGCACGTAGGTTGCCTCGGCGCTGCCGCGATCGAACATCGCGCCGGTCTCGCGCAGCGGCAGCAGCAGCAGGTCGATCAGCGCATCGGCGACGCCGACCGCGTTGACCGGGGTCAACGTTGGCGCCTCGCCAAAGGCAGCGTGGACGAAATCATAGGCGATACGCCCGGTGCCGTTGCGCGCCGACAGCTTGCACGGTGCCATCTTGGAGAGCTGGAAGCCGCGCTCCTTGAGCAGGTCCTTCGGCACGATGACAACTTCGTGGCGGGTCAGGGACGGGCTGATGATCGTATGTGGACACGACACGTCGTAGGCGAAGCAGTCGCCGGGCACGATGTCGAAGTGGAGCCCGTCCTGCTCGAAATGCGAGACGCCGTGGGTCTGGAAAACGATCTTGATATAGGGGTGCTCGCTCAGCCGGATGCGCGAGATGGTGTGCGCGATCCGGTGCTGACTTGCCTCGATCTGGCACAGCTTCAACCGCGAGACGGTGGTGAAATTGATCCGGCCCTCGAGCGAAGATCCCTCGAGCGCATCGACGTCGAACTGACCACACAGGTCAGTGAGCGCATCCGACCAGCGCTGGATCTGCCGCTTGGGCGTCAATCCGTTCGTGCTGAGTGAATGGACTGTATCGGTCATCTTTCCAGCCACCGATTCGATCCCCAACGTGACTGCTCACCGAGCTCAATCTGGCCTGGGATGATGCGCCTTCTCCCTGATTCTGAACGGCTTAGGGAGCCGGCGGGATTTCTTCCCGGTTAAAGTCGGGTGATCCTCCGACTTAGTTTTGGGCACGTCAAGCGCAACCTTAGCACGCGTCAAATCCGGCATTCGCATCGCGCCAACCTGCGATTGATGCCCTGCAACATGCGGCAACCATTACCACCGATCGGGGCGTGGCTCGCAAAAATCTGATGCAGCTTCGCTTTCGAGCAAATGGCTCTTCCCTTTTGGGCAAGTCAGCAGGGGCCGATCGGATTACGAGTCGGGAACCAAAATCGAAGAAGTGGGGCCGTTTCGGCGGAAACCCTTGAGCTCTTGAACCTGGGAGGAATCCACGATGCGCAAGTTGCTTTACGCGACCGGTGTTGGGGCAATGGCGGTGTTGGCCGTCGGAGCCGCCAGTGCCAATGACGAACTCCACAAGATGGCGCAGAACCCGAAAGATTGGGTGATGCCGACTGGAGACTACGCCAATCAGCGCTATTCGAAGTTGAATCAGATCAACGCCTCGAACGTCGGAAAGTTGCAGGTCGCCTGGACGTTTTCGACCGGCGTGCTGCGCGGCCATGAAGGCGGCCCGCTGATCATCGGCAATATGATGTACGTCCACACGCCGTTCCCGAACAAGGTCTATGCTATTGACCTTTCCAAGGACAATCAGATCGTCTGGAAGTACGAGCCGAAGCAGGATCCGAACGTCATTCCGGTGATGTGCTGCGACACCGTCAACCGCGGCGTCGCCTACGGTGACGGCAAGATCATCCTGCATCAGGCCGACACCACGTTGGTTGCGCTCGATGCGAAGACCGGCAAGGTGGAGTGGAGCGTGAAGAACGGTGATCCTGCCAAGGGAGCCACCGGCACATCGGCGCCGATGGTGATCAAGGACAAGGTCCTGGTTGGAATCTCCGGCGGTGAGTTCGGCGTCCAGGCCCACATGACGGCCTACGACCTCAAGACCGGCAAGCTGGTCTGGCGTGGCTTCTCGGAAGGTCCGGATGACCAGATCCTGGTCGACGACAAGACCACCGAGCTCGGCAAGCCGATTGGCAAGGACTCGAGCCTGAAGACCTGGCAAGGCGATCAGTGGAAGATCGGCGGCGGCGCGACTTGGGGCTGGATCTCCTATGATCCGGAACTCAATCTCGTCTACTACGGATCGGGCAACCCCTCGACCTGGAATCCGAAGCAGCGCCCCGGCGACAACAAATGGTCGATGACGATCTGGGCGCGTAACCCGGACACCGGCGTCGCCAAGTGGGTCTACCAGATGACGCCCCATGACGAATGGGACTATGACGGCGTCAACGAGATGATCCTCTCGGATCAGTCGATCGACGGCAAGCCGCGCAAGCTGCTCACCCACTTCGATCGCAACGGCCTCGGCTATACGCTCGATCGCGCCACCGGCGAACTGCTGGTCGCCCAGAAGTACGATCCGAAGGTGAACTGGACCTCCGGCGTCGACATGGACAAGAACTCGCCGACCTATGGTCGTCCGAAGGTTCTCGATGCAGCGTCGACCGACAAGGCCGGTGAGGACCACAACGTCAAGGGCATCTGCCCGGCAGCGCTCGGTTCGAAGGACGAGCAGCCGGCAGCCTACTCGCCGGAGACGCAACTGTTCTACGTGCCGACCAACCACGTCTGCATGGACTACGAGCCGTTCAAGGTGAGCTACACCGCAGGTCAGCCCTATGTCGGCGCGACGCTGTCGATGTATCCGCCTCCCGGCGAGACCAACATGGGCAACTTCATCGCCTGGGACGGCAAGACCGGCAAGATCGTCTGGTCGAACAAGGAGCAGTTCTCGGTCTGGTCGGGTGCGCTCGCGACTGCCGGCGGCGTGGTGTTCTATGGCACGCTGGAAGGTTATCTGAAGGCTGTCGACGCCAAGACGGGCAAGGAACTCTACAAGTTCAAGACCCCGTCCGGCATCATCGGCAACGTCACCACCTATGAACATGGCGGCAAGCAGTACATCGCCGTGCTGTCGGGTGTGGGCGGTTGGGCAGGCATCGGCCTCGCGGCCGGCCTGACTGACCCGACGGCTGGCCTCGGTGCAGTCGGTGGCTATGCCGCGCTGAGCAACTACACCGCGCTCGGTGGAACGCTCACCGTGTTCTCGCTGCCGCAGTGAGCTGACCTCACCTCGTTCCGGCGCATGGAGCGATCTCCATGCGCCGGTCCGTCTTCAAATCCGCATGCGAGGACAGGCTTTGCGTAAGATCTGGTTTGTGACTGCCGCGATCTTTGTCGTGGCAATGGGAGGAGTTGCCTCCGCCGAAGCTCCGGGCGACCCGACCGCGGTCAAGTCCGAGGACGGCAAATATCTCGATAAGGACGGCAACCCGACCTACAAGGTTGCACCCGATGGGACCGTGGATTGGTACACCTACTCCGGTTACCGCCGCTACCATTCGGAATGCCATGTTTGCCACGGACCCGATGGCATGGGCTCGACCTACGCGCCGGCGCTGAAGGATTCGCTGAAGAGCATGAACTACGCCGACTTCCTCGGCGTGGTCGCGAGCGGACGCAAGAACGTCTCTACGTCGCAGGAAAACGTCATGCCGGCGTTCGGCGATAACCCGAATGTTGCCTGCTACATGGACGACATCTATGTGTATCTGCGCGCTCGTTCCACTGATGCGGTTGGGCGCGTACGGCCGGCCAAGCACGAGGACAAGTCGGATGCCTACGCAAAGGCAGAAGACGCCTGCATGGGCAACAAGAAGTGAGCGGTCCGGCGCGAATGGCAACCTGTGAAGGATTTTGGAGACCAAGATGAAGACCCGCGCCGCAGTCGCATTCGAAGCAAAGAAGCCGCTTGAGATCGTCGAGCTCGATCTGGAAGGCCCGAAGGCCGGCGAAGTGCTGGTCGAGATCAAGGCGACCGGCATCTGCCACACCGACGCCTACACGCTCGACGGCTTCGACAGCGAAGGCATCTTCCCCTCGATCCTCGGGCACGAAGGCGCCGGGATCGTTCGCGAGGTCGGTGCCGGCGTGACGTCGGTGAAGCCGGGCGATCACGTGATCCCGCTCTACACGCCGGAATGCCGCCAGTGCAAAAGCTGCCTGAGCCAGAAGACCAATCTGTGCACCGCGATCCGCGCCACCCAGGGCAAGGGCGTGATGCCGGACGGCACCTCGCGCTTCAGCTACAAGGGCAAGACCGTGTTCCACTACATGGGTTGCTCGACCTTCTCGAACTTCACCGTGCTGCCGGAGATCGCGGTGGCGAAGATCCGCGAGGACGCGCCGTTCGACAAGAGCTGCTACATCGGCTGCGGCGTTACCACTGGCGTCGGCGCGGTCGTCAACACCGCCAAGGTGACGCCGGGCTCCAACGTCGTCGTATTCGGTCTCGGCGGCATCGGGCTGAACGTGATCCAGGGCGCCAAGATGGTCGGCGCCGACAAGATCATCGGCGTCGACATCAACGACTCCAAGGAGGCGTGGGGCAAGCAGTTCGGCATGACGCATTTCGTCAATCCGACCAAGGTTGGCGGCGACATCGTGCAGCACCTGGTCGGGCTCACCGACGGCGGTGCCGATTACACGTTCGACTGCACCGGCAACACCAATGTGATGCGGCAGGCACTGGAAGCCTGCCATCGCGGCTGGGGCGTCTCGGTCGTGATCGGCGTTGCGGAATCCGGCAAGGAGATCGCGACCCGTCCGTTCCAACTGGTCACCGGCCGGGTCTGGAAGGGCACCGCGTTCGGCGGCGCGCGCGGCCGCACCGACGTGCCGAAGATCGTCGACTGGTACATGGGCGGAAAGATCCAGATCGATCCGATGATCACCCACGTGCTGAAGCTCGACGAGATCAACAAGGGCTTCGACCTGATGCACGAGGGCAAGTCGATCCGCTCCGTCGTCGTATTCTGAGATCAAAACACCAAGCACCAGGAGGATAGACCAATGACTGTTCATATCCACCCATCAGTCGACAATGGCGTCAAGCAGGGCTCCGGCCACTTTGCCGGTGGCACGCTGGTCTGCAAATGCGCGGACAAGAAGGTCAAGGTCGGGATCAAGGGCGACGTCGCCCATAATCACGCCTGCGGCTGCACCAAGTGCTGGAAGCCGTCGGGCGCGACCTTCTCGGTGGTGGCGGTGGTCCCGCGCGAGAACGTCACCGTGCTCGAGAACGGCGACAAGCTGAAGATCGTGGATGCCGCCGCGGTGATCCAGCGCCACGCCTGCACCGGTTGCGGTACGCACATGTACGGCCGGATCGAGAACAAGGGCCATCCGTTCTATGGCCTCGACTTCATCCATCCCGAGCTGTTCCAGGAGCAAGGCTCGGCCGCTCCGGGATTTGCCGCCTTCGTCTCGTCGGTGATCGAATCCGGCGTCAAGCCGGCCGACATGGCCGGGATCAGGTCGCGCCTGAAGGAGCTTGGGCTCGAACCTTACGACTGCCTGTCGCCGCCGCTGATGGATGCGATCGCCACCCACGTGGCGAAGGCCAAGGCGGCCTGAGTGGCCACCTGAATGGCGGCTTGACACAACGAGATCCTGCGCCGGCAGAGAGCTGCCGGCGAAGGATATGCTGATCTTACCCGTGACCTTGAACCTTGCATGCCCTGCGGGCGACCACAGGGCATGCATTTTGTTTTCCGCCTTGCCCTCGTTATTTCCCCGATCCTGATCCTTTCGCCGGCTCGCGCTGCATCGCCGGAGGACCGCTACATCGCCGCGCGCGACGCTGCGATTGCCAAATTCGCCAAACTGTCGAACGACGACAAGATCAACGAGGCCGTCGATAAAGCCGAGGCTGCTGCGCGTGACGAGCTCAAGGGGCAGCTGACCGCGATCCTGTCCGAGACCGCCCGGCCGGGCTTTGCACCAGCCCAGCTCAACCTCGATACTCTATATAAAGGTGATATGGGGTTCGGCATGCTCGACGGTCTGCGCTTCGATGCCGACAGCGGCAGGGACGGCGCAAAGATCGGGGAGAAGCGTGCCGACGGCAGCTTCGTCGAGCCGAAAGCCCATATCGTCGTCACCACCGAGACGCTGTTCACCCGCTGGCTGCACGCGCACAAGAGCTGGTGGGACAAGGGCAGCAAGAACGTGCCGCAGCAGATCGAGCCGGCGCTGAAGTTCGAGGGCCTTTACACCCAGGCGATCTCGACCGATGCGGCCGTGATCAATTTCAACGAGTTGCCGGTCGCCAAGCCGTCGGCGGCGAGCCTGACTTACGGTTTCCTGGCCGGCCGCACCCAGGATTCGACCCCCGAGGCAGCTGACGAGGTGTTTGTCGCTGTTCTCGCCAACGGCAAGTTCTATATCGCCTATGGTGAGATCGAACCGGCCGTGCAAGTGCCGGCCTGCGCCGCGATTCGCGCCGACTACAACACGAAGGCCGACGTGGCAGCCGGGAAGCTCGAGCGCAAGCAGATCAGCAAGGCCGCCTATGACAAGCTCGGCGACCTGCGTCAGCAGGGCGACGACGCCTTCAAACGCTGCTTCGTCCAGCAGGCGCCACAGCAGCCGGCCTTCGCCGCAGCCACCAAACAGGCGCAGTCACTACTGGAGACGGCGATCGGCAGGTAGTCGAGTGCGGCGCGGCGGACCTGCGCTGGTGCAGAGCGAGGGCATGTTCAATCGGCGTACTCGAATACGAACCAAAGCCATCCGACCTGCAAGATCGACCAGGCCGCAAGTGCGGAAGGAACCAACCAGTTGTGGAGCGACCTCTGCCGTCGTCGGGCCCTAATAACAGAAATGGTGCCAACCGGAACGAGCAGAAGGGTCGGGGCCAAGAGTACCGCAAAAAGTATGGCAAGGCCGACCCGGTCGGCGAAGCTGTCCTGCACGATGGCTTGCAGGATGAAAAAGTAGGTCGCGAGGAATACAGGGGCAAATAGAGCGGCGGTAGCGGCGGCTGAGAATCCAGCTGATTCGATGCCTGATCTGTTCAGCCAAAATTTGGTGATGATCCACCCTGCGAGGAACGCGACGATCAGCGGCAATCCCAACTTCAACAGCACATCCTGGGTATCCTGGACGCTCGTCAGATAGAATACCACAACAAGCTCCATCGCTGGGACATGGGTGCTTCGATCGCCTGCGATATTCAGGTCGATCGATTGTCGCCTTTGCCTTAGCAATGTGGCGATGCCAATGGTCGATTTTGTCGTGCAGGATTCGAGGTTTGTCGTGCAGGGTTCGTGCAGGCGTCGATGCGGTAGCCTGGACCCGGCCAAAACGCTCGCCGGTAAATGGTCCGACGCGGGTTTGATCGGCGACCCGCGCGGCCCTATCTTCCTGGAATGTTCTTTTTGTCCCGGGGAGACGCCATGACGACCGCCATCAGCCCGTTCCGCATCGCCGTCGGCGACGATGTCCTCGAGGACCTGCGCACCCGGCTGCGCCGCACCCGCTGGCCGGAGGCCGAACTGGTCGACGATTGGAGCCAGGGCGCGCCGCTGCGATGGATCAAGGACGTCTGCCAGTATTGGGCGGAAACCTATGATTGGCGCCAGCGCGAGGCGCGGCTCAATCGCTTCAGCCAGTTCATCACCGGGATCGACGGGCTCGACATCCACTTCATCCATGCCCGCTCGAAGCATCCGGAGGCGCGGCCGCTGATCATCACCCATGGCTGGCCGGGATCGGTGGTCGAATTCCACAAGGTGATCGACCCGCTGACCGACCCGACTGCGCATGGCGGCAGCGCGTCGGATGCCTTTCACGTGGTGTGTCCGTCATTGCCGGGCTTCGGCTTCTCGGCCAAGCCGACTGCGACCGGCTGGGGCGTCGATCGCATCGCCAAGGCCTGGGCCGTCCTGATGGAGCGGCTGGGTTACACCAGCTATTTCGCGCAAGGCGGCGATTGGGGTTCCGCGGTCACGACGGCAATCGGCGGGCAGGACGCGGCACACTGCGCCGGCATCCACATCACGCTTGCGATGTCGACCCGGCCCAATGTCGAGGGGCAGCCGACGGCGGAGGAGGCTCGCGCGCTCAACGGCATCAAGTATTATGCAGACTGGGATTCCGGCTATTCCAAGCAGCAGTCGACCCGGCCGCAGACGCTTGGTTACGCGCTGACGGATTCGCCGAGCGGGCAGGCGGCCTGGATCCTGGAGAAGTTCTGGGCCTGGACCGACTGCGACGGTCATCCGGAAAATATCCTGAACCGCGACGAGTTGCTCGACAACGTCATGCTGTACTGGGTCACAGAAACGGCCGCATCGTCGGCGCGGCTCTACTGGGAGAGCTTCGGGCCGGGCAAGCGAACCCCGCACAAGGTGAACGTGCCGACCGGCGTCGCCGTGTTCCCCAAGGAAATTGTCACGCCGGTCCGCAAATGGATGCAGACGAATTTCACCAACATCCAGCACTGGAACGAGATGCCGAAGGGCGGACATTTCTCGGCATTCGAACAGCCCGAGCTGTTCGTGCGCGAGGTGCGGGAGTTTTTCGGGAAGCTGCGCTAAATCCCAGGCGAAGTCGACACCGGTTCACGGAAGAAGGCGGGGGGAGCGCTGCTTGCTCCCTCCATCAGCCCTTGGCTCCGCTGTTCGGTCGCGCAGAACCCGCTTCACCGTGTTGCGGGAATGAATCCGGGCACGCCGGTCCGCACCACCGAATTGAAACGGACATTCGTGGTGATGCGGTCACGCATCTCCTGCATCGCGTCCTCGGGCAGTGTCGTGATGTCGAAGTTTGCCTGGATGCGTTGCGGATTGGTTGAAGTGGTGAGGAAAGCGGTGCCGCGCTGTACCGCCCAGGCCAGTGCAACCTGGGCCGGCGTCTTGTGGACGCGACGTGCGATGTCGGCAATGACCGCATCCTCCAGCAGGTTTGGCTTCATGGCATGTCCCAACGCGGCAAACGCCAGCAGCACGATGCCATTCTGCCGACAGTATTCGAGCAGCTCCCATTCCGGCAAATAGGGATGCGCCTCGACCTGGACCACAGCGGGCTTGATCCGGGCCACTGCAACGATCTCGCGCAGCTTCTCCAGCGTGATGTCTGATAGGCCGATCGCCTTGCAGTGGCCGTCGTCCACCAGGCGTTCCATCGCCTGCCACGTCTCCGCCAACGTCACGCCGCGATCATAGATCACCTGACCGCGCTCGTCCCGCGGGTCTTGCTCGTCGCCGGGCTGGAAGGCAAACGGCGTGTGGATCAGATAGCAATCGATATCGTCGAGTTGCAGTCGCTGCCGGCTGGCATCGAACGCAGGCCTGACGCGCTCCGGGCGATGATTGGTGTTCCACAGCTTCGTCGTGACGAAGAGCTCTTCGCGCCGAACCATTCCGGCCTTGAAGGCGTCCTGGATCGCGTCGCCAACCGCTGCTTCGTTGCGGTAGCGTTCGGCTGCATCGAGATGTCGGAACCCGACCTCCAGTGCGGCCTTGGTCGCTTGCCGGGTTGCGAGAGGATCCGGGATCAGGGTACCAAATCCGACGGCGGGGATATGACCGCTGCCGTGGTTGAGGGTAATCCGCGTATCGCGAAATGCGTTCGGCGTCGTCATGTTCAAGCTCCTTGTTAGCAGGGTGGATGGGGATTAGTTGGCGGGCCGCGGCTTCCGGAGAAACAGCACCAGCGGGCTGACGACCAGCATGGCAAACATCAGGATTTCGAACTGGTCGATCACCGCGACCACGGCCGCCTGCTGGGTCACCAACCCGTTGAGCGCGGCAAGGCCTGGCGCCGCGATCGAACCCGCAAGGTGCGCTGCGGCCCGGTATGGCGTGAGGTCACGGGCGAGGGCTGCGTGCATGGCCTGGGTGTTGTTGTAGAAGAATATCTGCACCACGGCGATGCCGATCGTGCTGCCGTAGAGCCGCGACAGGTTGAGCAGCGCGCCGCCCTCCGCGCGCAGCTTCGGATCGAGAGTGCCGAATGCCGCTCTGCCAAGCGCAGGAATCAGCATACCGAGACCGGCACCCTGAAGAACACCGGTCTGGACCACCGCCTGCCAGTCCATCGCCGGCGAATAGCCGAGCATCATCCAGTTGGCGTAGACGACGAGCGCCATTCCGCCGAGCATGAAGGGCCGGTAGTCCATCTGGACGGGAGCCAGACTCGTCATCACGACCGTTCCCACCAACGTGACACCGCGCGGGATGGTCATGAAGCCGGTGGTGTCGACCGGATAGTTGAGCAATTCCTCCAGCATCGGCGAGGTCAAGGCCAGGGTCGGCAGCAGCACGAAACCGAGCGCAAAGGAGATCACCGTCGAAAGCACGAGGTTGCGGTCCTTGAACAATGCGGTGCGGAGAAAATGCGCCTTCGTGGTCAGGACATGCACGATGAAGAGATAGAAGCCGAGCACCGAAGCGCTGGCCTCGATCCAGATCTCGGTCGAGGCGAACCAATCCAGCCGTTCGCTGCGGTCGAGCAACATCTGCAGGCCGATCATGCCAATCGAGAAGGTGGCGAGACCAAAGAAGTCGAACGGACGCGGCCGGTCCGCACGCTTCTCCTCGAGCAGCAAGGTCATCGCGACGAAGATGAAGGCGGTCACCGGGAGACTGACATCAAAGATCGAGCGCCAGCCGTGATATTCGCTGAGCCAGCCGCCGATGCTCGGCCCACTGCTGATGCCGATCAGGAAGCACAATGACCACAGCAGGTTGACGCGGCCGTGTTGCGCCGGCGGCTGCGTCTCAAGCAGGACCACGAGCGAGAGTGGGCCGAGCGGCCCGCTCGCAGCTCCCTGCAGGATCCGCGCGAACACGAATTGCAGCGATGTCGTCGCCAGCGTATCGAGGACAAGTCCGGCTGCAAACAGGACGAGTGCCACCTGATAGAGCGCCTTCCGCCCATAGCGTCCGGCGAGCCAGCTCGTCATGGACATCGCGACCGCACTCGCCGCGATGTAGGAGGAGAACACCCAACCGACCTCGTCATCGCCCATCGACAGGGCGCCCTGGATGTGCGGCAGGGCCGCGTTCGGCAGCGAGATGTTGACGGCCTGCATGTAGGTCGCGGTGAGCGCCGCCAGCGGGAGCATGTAGTTTCTTTCGCGCCCGGCAGCGTAGGGGATCGCGGTGTTCATTTGGCGGCCTCCGTTGCGTCAGCGAGGTGGAGCGGGTGGCGCCAGCTGCGGCGAAAACCGGTATCGACGCGCGCGGTCACACTGATGCCGGAGAACAGCGGCCGGCTCGGATCGATCTCGTCCAGCTCGAGGCGGACCGGCAGACGCTGCACCACCTTGACCCAGTTTCCCGTCGCATTCTCGGGTGGCAGCACCGAGAAGTCGGACCCGGTGCCCGGGCTCATACTGACGATATGGGCCCTGAATCTGCGGCCCGGATAGGCATCGACGTCGATCGTCGCGTCCTGCCCGGGGCGCATGTGGGTGAGCCCGGTCTCGCGGAAATTGGCCTCGATCCAGATCCGCCGGCTCGACAGCAACGAGAACACCGGCGCGCCAGGGTTGACGAAACTGCCGATCTGGAGATCGTCCACTCTGGTGACAACGCCGTCGTCAGGCGCGGTTACCGTCGCATAGGAGAGATCGAGCTTCGCATGGTCGAGCTGGGCCCTGGCTGCGCGAACCGTCGGATGGCGATCGATCGCGATGTCGGCATCGCCATCCAACGCAGCCACCGTGTTGGCGATCTGCTGCTGGATCGATGCGACGCGCTGACGGGCGACCTTGAGATCGGTCTCCGCGCGTTCGTAGACCGCGCGGGGCGTGAAATCGGAGCTGACCAGCGCTTTCTTGCGCTCATACTCGCGCTCGTCAAAGGCTGCCGTATCTTGGGCCGACTGCAATTCGGCCTGTTGCTGGCGGTAGGTCGCCTTTAACGCGTCGATCTGGAGGCGTGCGCCGCCGAGCCGCGCCTCCGCCTCGTCGACTGCGATTTGATAAGGCTCCGGATCGATCCGGAACAGCACTTGGCCCTGACGGACGCGCTCATTGTCGCGCACGTCGATTTCGACGGCCTGGCCCGAGACGCGGGCATTGACAGTGATCTTCGCGGCGCGAACGAACGCGTTGTCCGTGGAGACGTAGGACTCCTCGGCGAGATACGCGGTGGCGCCGAATGCGGCCGCAATCACCGGCACCGCAAGCATCAGCGGCCGCCGCAGCCGTTCCCTGAAGCGCCAGGTGGGCGTCACGGTCGCGCGGTCGAAAGCCGGGCGCTCGACCTCGCCATCGAACCGCGTCCCAGCTGCTGTTGTCGCGACGGAGACAAGTTGCATCGCCGCCGCGTTTGGGCGGAGCGCCTTGTGTTCGCCTAACCACCTGGAAAACCGTGAAAAATCGAAGCGCATCGTGGAGCCCTTCCTTTGGCTAATTTTGTAACGATTCATACAAAATAAAACAAGCGAGCTCTGCGATCAAGCTGGCTGGCTGTTGATTTTTGTAACGATGTATACAAATACGGGTGATGCACGCGGCAACCAGGGTGTTTGCGCTATGGCAGGAAAAGACGGCAATCCAGGTCCGGCCCGCCGAGGGCGGCCGAAGGCCTATGACGCACAGGCGGCACTGAAGCAGGCGACCGAAACGTTCTGGAGGTCCGGTTACTCCGGCACCTCGCTGGACAGCATCGCTGCCGCGACCGGCATGAATCCGCCGAGTCTGTACGCCGCCTTCGGCAACAAGCATGCGCTCTATCTCGAAGCGCTGGACCGCTATTGGGAGATCAGCCTGGCCGCGACGCGCGAGGCGCTGGGGGAGAACCGTCCGCTGGCCGAAGCGCTGATGCTGGCCTACGATGCCGCGCTGTCGATCTATTTTTCCGGCAGAGGCAGCGCACGGGGATGTTTTGTGCTCGGTACTGCCGTCGTTGAATCGGTTGAAGATGCCGCGATCCGGAGCAATGTTGCGCGGGGCCTCCATGCGATCGACGCCGACTTCGAGGCACGTTTCCAGACCGCGCGCGAGCGAGGCGAACTCGAGCCCGACGCCGATCCCGCAGCGCTGGCGATCCTCGCGTCTGCGACCATGCACAGCATTGCCATTCGCGCCCGTGCCGGCGCCCGCCGCGCCGAGCTGCGCGAGGTTGCGCGGAAGGCGGTGGGCGTGATCTGCGGGTGCCCGGTCGAGGTGAGCTGAACGGGGACGCGGGCGTCCGTGCTGTTACCGGATGGCTCCGCTGCGAACCGGTGCGCGATGAAGTCAGCGCGCCCGACCGGCGATCTCGTCGGCACGCCAGCACCGGACCGCGTGGCCGTCCGGACGCGTTTCAAGCGACGGCCGGGGCTCGTGTTGACAGACCGCTTCGGCATGGCGACAGCGCGGACTGAATGCGCATCCGTCCGGTGGATCGAGCGGATTGGGGAGCTCGCCCTTCGTCGTCGCGAGCGGCGCCCGGCGCAGCGGATCAGGGATCGCGGCGATCAGGGTTTGCGTATATGGATGCGCCGGTCGCTCGAAGATGTCGCGCCAGCCGCCGGTCTCCACGATGCGGCCGAGATACATCACCGCGACCCTGTCGCTCATATGTTCGACCACACCGAGGTCGTGGCTGATCATGATGTAGGAGAGGCCGAGGCTTTCCTTCAATTCCAGCAGCAGATTGATGATCTGGGCACGGATCGAGACGTCGAGCGCAGAGACCGGTTCGTCGCAGATGACGATCTTCGGATTGAGGATCAGCGCGCGGGCGATACCGATGCGCTGGCGCTGGCCGCCGGAAAATTCATGCGGGTAGCGGCCGGCCTGTTCCGGCCGCAGGCCAACCTGCCGGAGCATCTCGGCAATGCGTCCATCGACCTCGCTCTGTGCCGTCACGCCATGCAGGCGCAGCGGGTCCTCAAGCGTGCGGCGGACGGTCTGGCGTGGATTGAGCGAGGCGTAGGGATCCTGAAACACCATCTGGGCGATACGGGCCAATCGCTTTCGATCGATCGATCGCCGCTCCGTCACGATGTGGCCGTCCAGCACGATCCTGCCCCGCGTCGGTGCGAGGAGCCCAAGCAGCGAGAGGGCAACGGTCGACTTGCCGCAGCCGGATTCGCCGACCAGGCCGAGGCACTCACCGCGCTTCAGCTCGAGATCGATGCCGTCGACCGCGCGCAGCAGCCGCCGGCCGCCGCCGAGCAAGCCACCCCCGAGCGGAAAATGCACCGCGAGATCCTCCACGCTGAGGATGACGTCGTCGTCAGGCTTCACCGCGGGTTCAGGCATGATGGTGACACCTGACCAGTCCGCCTGCATCGAGCCACGTCGTCTCCGGCACGGTGGTCCGGCAGATCTCGGTCGCCTGGGCGCAACGCGGATTGAAGCGGCAGCCGGCCGGGAAATCCGCGATCGCCGGCACGACTCCAGCGATTTCCTTGAGCCGAGACCGGCCAAGCGCCGCGCGGCTTCCGAGCCGCGGCAGCGAATCGACCAGGCCCTGCGTGTAGGGATGCGCGCCGGCGCGGAAGATGTCATCGGAGCGGCGCTCCTCGACGATGCGACCGGCATACATCACGCCGACGCGACGGCAGACATTGGCGACCAGCCCGAGATCGTGGCTGATCATCAGGATCGCGGTGCCGCGCTCGGCGCACAGATTGCGCATCAGCTCGATGATCTCGGCCTGAACTGTTACGTCGAGCGCGGTGGTCGGCTCGTCGGCGATCAGAAGATCCGGATCGCAGGCCAGTGCGATCGCGATCATCACACGCTGGCGCATGCCGCCGGAAAGCTGGTGCGGGTAATCCTTCACCCGCCGCTCCGGCGCGGGGACGCGGACATTCGCCAGCGCTTCGACGGCGAGCTGGTTTGCCTCGCGCCAGCTCTTGCCCTTGTGCAGCACGAACATTTCCGCGATCTGTCGACCGACCGGCGAGACTGGATTGAGTGCCGTCATCGGTTCCTGGAAGATCATGGCGATGCGGTTGCCGCGCAGTGCGCGCTGTTCGGCGGCCGGCAGCCGCTGGATCTCGCGGCCGTCGAAGCGGATGACGCCGGCGGCGATCGAGAGCGGCCGACGCAGCAGGCCGATAACGGCGAGCGCCGTGATGCTCTTGCCGCAGCCGGACTCGCCGACCAGTCCGAATGTCTCGCCGCGATCGATACGGAATGAAACGCCCTCGACCGCCGCGACACGCCCGGCGCCGCCATCGAGATCGATGCGCAGCTCCTCGACTTCGATCAGCGGAGCGGTCGTCATGCGCGCCGGCTCCGCGATTGGGGATCGAGCACGTCACGCAAGCCGTCGCCGAGCAAATTGAGGCCGAGCACCGTCAGGAAGATCGCAAGGCCCGGAAATACCGACAGCCATGGCGCCGTGGTGATCTGGTCGCGGGCCTCCGACAGCATGCTGCCCCAGCTCGGATAGGGTGGACGGATGCCGAGGCCGAGGAACGAGAGCGAGGCTTCGGCCAGCACCGCGCCGCCCATGCCGAGCGTGCCGATGACGATGATGGGACCGATCATGTTCGGCAGCAGCTGCGTGATCATGATGCGCAGATCGCCATAGCCGAGCACCCTTGCTGCCTGCACATAGCCCTGGCTCTTGAGGGACAGCGTCGAGGCCCGTGCGATCCGGCAGGTGAAGGACCAGTTGGTCAGTCCGAGTGCGATCAGCAGGCTGGTCAGGCCAGGTCCGAGCACCGCCATGATGGCCAGTGCGAAGATCAGCGAGGGGATCGCGAGCATGACATTGGTCAGCCCGTTGACGAAATCGTCCCACCAGCCGCCCCAATAGCCGGCGGTCAAGCCCAGCGTCACGCCGATGACGCTGTTGACGAGCTGCGAGACGATGCCGACCGTCAGTGAGATGCGCGCGCCGTGCACGACGCGGGAATAGATGTCGCGGCCCTGCGCATCGGTGCCGAACCACCACACCCAGCTCGGTGGCTCCTCCGCATTCATCAGGTTGGCGCCCATGACCGGATCGGTATGCGCCAGCCAAGGTGCGAACAGGCCGACGAAGATCGCCAGTGCGAACAGCAGCCCGCCGATGATCGCGCTGGTCCCAAGCTTCATCGCAGCCTTTCCGGGGCAGGCTGCACGGTCGATCGTGCAAGAGTGTGATGAGACCGGCTGCCGCTCATGCGTATCTGATCCTGGGATCGATCACGCCGTAGAGCAGGTCGACCAGCGTATTGACGGCAAGAAAGAACAGCACCACCACGAGAATGGTGCCCTGGACGGCGGGAATGTCGCGTTGCAGGACGCTGTCGACCAGGAGCGAGCCGATGCCCGGCCAGGAGAACAGTTTCTCGACGACGACCGCTTGCCCCATCACAACGCCGAATTGCAGGCCGATCGCCGTGAGAATGATGACGAGGGCATTGCGCATCACGTGCCAGGTCACGACCCGGGTCTCGCTCATGCCTTTCGAGCGCGCGGTGCGGACGAAATCCGCGGTCATGATCTCGAGCACCGCGGCCCGCGTCGTCCGCGCCAGCAGCGCCATTGGCGAGACGCCGAGCGTCACGGCGGGCAGCAGCAGATATTTGAGCCCGCCGTCGCCATAGCCGAAACTCGGCAGCCAGCCGAGCTTCAATGCGAACAGGTACATCAGCAGCAGCCCGAGCCAGAATTTGGCCATCGATAGGCCTGACACTGCCAGCACCATCGAGATGGTGTCGACCATGCTGCCTGGCCTCAGCGCCGCGACGAAGCCGAGCGGTACGCCGACCGCAACCGCAAATGCCAGCGCCGCAAAGATCAATTGCAGCGTCGGCCACATCCGTTTGGCGATCATCGTCGTGACCGGCTCGCGGGTCCGGAACGAGGTCCCAAAATCACCGGTCGTGAGCTTGGCGATATAGGCGCCGAACCGCACGTGGATGGGATCGTCGAGGCCGAGCTGCTTCTTCATGCGCTCGACCACCTGCGGGTCCGTAGGGCCCCGGCCGTCGTCGCCCATGCTCGACGCGATGCTGCCGGGAACGACGCTGAACAGCACGAAGATCAGCAGCACGACGGCCAGCACGGTCGGAATGGTCTGCAAGACTCGACGGATCGCGAACGACAGCATGGGTCGCTTTCCTCACTGCCTCGATCGTTTGTTGCGATAGAGGAGCATGGCACTTGTCACTTCGCGGGCGAGGTCTCGTCGACCCAGAGGTCTTCGACGTTCTGATGGGTCAGTTCGGTCGCGTCCAGCTGTATTCCCTTGAGCCAGGGCTGCACCGCCATGACGGCCTTGTTGTAGTTGAAGAACCAGATCGGGGCTTCCTCGCGGAGCAGCGCATTGGCCTTTTGCAGCAGCTGGACGCGCTTTGCGGCATCGTCGGTCTGCCCGGCTTCATCGATCGCTTTGTCGAACTCGGCGTTCTTGAAGGTCGTATAATTGCAGGCCGATTGCGGCGTCGCCGAGTGGAAGCATTTCAGCGCGGCCTGCGGATCCGGACCGGTTGCCTGCGAATAGATGAAGGCCTGGAAGTCGCCCTTGCGAATGAGCTCCGTCAGCACCGCGGTCTCGACCTGCTTGACCTTCACCTTGATGCCCACCTTGTCGAGCATCGGGATCGCGGCCTCGACGATCGGCAGGCCCCAGCTCTCATTCTGGCTGGTGGTCCATTCGAATTCGAAGCCGGTGGGATAACCCGCGTCGGCGAGCAATTGCTTCGCCTTGGCGGGATCGTAGGGGTAGGGCTTCATCGTCTTGTCGTAGGCGGGCGAGGTCAAAGGCAGCCAGCTCGTGGCGCGATAGGCCTTGCCCTTGACGAGCTTGCTGATGATCAGATCGGCATCGATCGCGTAGTTGATGGCCTGCCGGACCCGCTTGTCGGCGAACGGCTTGAACGCCGGATTCATCCCCATGTAGCGCGTGAAGACCTCGGCGACCTCGACGATGGTGCCCTTGAGGTTGGGGTCGGCCTGATAGGCGACATACTGCGCTGGCCCCAGCACCGAAGTGTCGATCTCCTTGTTGCGGAAGGCGACGTCGCGTGCCGCGGCTTCGCCCATCAGCGAGATCACGAGCTTGTCGGCGTAGGGCTTGCCGGGCTTGTAGAACCGGTCCCAGCGTTCCAGCACGATGCGCGATCCCGGCACGTGCTCGACGAACTTGAACGGGCCAAGCCCGATCGGCTTCTGGAGGAAGCTTTCCTTGCCGCCCTCGTCGGCGGGATAGATCGAAGTCAGCGCGGTGAAGAAATAGAAGGCGGGATCGACCCGCTCGGTCAACTTCATCTCGAGGGTGAAGTCGTCGATCTTCTTCAGGCCGGAAATTTCCTTGGCCTGGCCCTTCTCGACCTCGGCTGCGCCCTCGATGATGCGGACAAAGCGGGCGCCGGGATAGGCCTTGGTGCCGTCCATGATGCGATTGTAGGACCAGATGATGTCGTCCGCCGTCATCTTGCGGCCGTTGTGGAAGTAGGCGTCGTCGCGCAGCTTGAAGGTATGGACGAGACCCCCGCCCGAAACGACGACCTCCTTGGCAAGTTCCAGCACCGGCTTGCCCTCGGTCGAGTCCCAGATGTAAAGCGACCGGTGCAGGCCTTTGGCGTAGATTTCGTCCTGCGCACGCGGTGTCGTGTGGATGTCCATGCTGGTGAAACTGGAACCATAAGGCGCCGTCATGCGAATGGTCCCGCCCTTGCGCGGTGTCTGGGCCGCCGCCGCAGCGACGAGTGCGAGCCCCAGACCGGCCGCGATCGCAATCATCCTGAACATCATGTTTCCCCAACGATGCAGAAGCGTTCCGATCAGCGAGTTGATCATCGGCAGCATGCCAAGCGCAAGCTCCTGATGTCGCGTCGATGACCACCGGCACCAAATATTTGCGCGGTCGCGATGCGATGCGTGGGATCATGGAAGCGCAGCAGTCGGAGCGCATCGGGCTGGGGCGTGGACCGACGCGCAACTTTTACGTGTATGTAAACGGTTGTGATTGAACGGATTTTGGGCTCCGCCCTCAATTCGCGAAGCCGTGTCCATTTTGAGAGGGCCGACGCGGCGGGTGGGGTTAAACAAACCCACCATTCCCGCGAACTAGAGCAGTCCCCGATAAATTCCCGGCGCGGAGCCTTCGATGGCCACCGCGCCGACGGCTTTCGCATAGAAGTCTGCCGGCCCGACGCCGCCGATGATGGCGTAGCCGAAGCCCTGGTGCTTCATGTCCTCAAGACAGGCGAACAGCAGCGCCTTGCCGATCCCGTTCTGTTGCGACTTCGGCGCGACACCGGTTGGACCGAAGAAGTTGCGGCAGGCCGCGTCATGGCAGGCAAACCCCATGATCTTCTTGTGCTGGATCGCGATGAAGCAGGAGACCGGCTGGCGGCTGAATGCGACCTCGGTTTCGCTGGCCCATGCCTCGCTGAAGGTCTCCCGCACCCAGGCCGTGACCTTGTGCTTCTCGGGGGCGAGCGCACGGCGCATGACAATCCCGGCCTGCTGCAACCGATCGTAGGCGAGCCGGGAATCGGGCAGGGCGTAGAGCTTGACGAGCATGTCCATCCGGCGACCTTAAGCCATGATCCGGAAAAGTGCGAAGCGGTTTTCCGGGCAGACCATGGCCGTCCGGGAAACTGAAGCGCGACCAGATCATTTCCGCTGCCGCTTGTTCGAGGACCTGACATCGCGGGCAATCGCCCAAAGATACCCGCTGCAAAATGCAATGATCGCAACGATCACGCTGGCGGCGATAAGCTCTTGCATGTCCGCGGTTCTCCAAGTAGACGTATCTTGCTTACGTGGGAAATATACCCACGTAAGGCGATGATCGGTTTCCCGAGGTGATGCGACGGAGCGAATGCATGGTGGGAGCAAGCTCGGCAGGCAGACGTCTTCGGGCGGTGATCGCGCTCGTCGTCGTTGCCGGTCCTGGTTCGGCGCACGCCGCCCGAACCCCCGATCGGTCGGATGCCGGCAGCGGCGTCGTCTCGATTCCGATCGAGCGGCGGAGCCAGACCTCCTCGGTCGATGGCGTGGTCCGAACCGTCCAGCTTCCCAGGGGCGCGTCCGCGATCAGCGAGACCTATGGAGACTGGATCGTCAAATGCCTGCTCGACGGCGGTACCAAGCTGTGCACGCTCGGGCAGACCCAGAGCTCCAAGGAGACCAATCAGCAGGTCTTCGCCATCGAACTGATTCCCAGGGACGGCAAGGCCGAAGGCAATATGCTGATGCCGTTTGGGCTGAAGCTCGACGCCGGGGCCGTCGTCAAGCTCGACGGCAAGGACCTCGAGCAGACACGCTTCTCGACATGCACAGCGCAAGGCTGCCTGCTTCCGGTATCCTTCCCGACGGTGGTTACCGACACCATGAGCCGGGCCAAGACGATGACGGTGGCCGCGCAGAACCTCAACACCGGGCAGGCGGTCGTCTTCACGGTTCCACTGAACGGCTTTGCCGCGGCGCTGGAGCGCACCATCCAGCTAGCCAGCTGACGGACGCGCTGCGCTCCAGGCACCCTTGGGTCGCTAGCCAAACTTCATCTGCGCGGCCGGCGTCCGGTCGATTTCGGCCGCGACGCCGGATATCGTCTCGCGCATCCACATCAGCGCGGGATCGGAATCGAACGACACCGGCCATTGCAGGATTTCGCGAAATGCCGGAATGCGGACCGGCAAGCGTAGCAGTTTGAGCGGGAAGCTGCGGGCAAAGACGACCGCAAGGCGCTTGTGCACCGTCGCGATCCGATCCGTTCCGATCACCATCGTGGCCATCGTGGTGAAGTTCGGCGCAATGACCTCGATGCGCCGCTTGTGACCCAGCTTGACCAGCGCGCTTTCCTCGAAGGAAGGCCTGCGGATCGGACCGAACTGGGCGGTGACGTGTCCAAGCCCGAGATAGCGGCCGAGTGACAGCGAACGCCCGATCTTGCGGTTTCCGCTCCAGACGATGCAGCAGAATTCGTCGTCGAACAGATGCTGCCGCGGATGATCGTCGACGGCATAGCTGTCAGGCATAATGACGAAATCGACATCCCCGCGCTGCAACTGGTCGTCCACCCGATCGTTGAATGGAATGAGCTCGAGCGAGATGCCGGGCGCGCTGCGATAGACGCGCTTCATCACCGGATGCATCAGCACGATGCTGGCATAGTCCGAAACCACCATCCGGAAGCGCCGCTGCGAGCTTTGCGGATCGAAACGCGGGAGCGAGATCAGGTTCGCGCGAACGCGCAGCAGGATGTCGCGCGTCGGCCGTTCGAGCGCGCGCGCCAGCGGCGTCGGCACCAGCTTGCGTTGCGATATCGTGAAGATCTCATCGTTGAAGTATTGCCTCAGCCGGGCGATCGCGGCGCTCATCGCCGGCTGGCTGAGATGCAGGCGTTGGCTCGCCCGCATCACGCTGCCTTCCTCGAGGATGGCATCGAGTGCCACCAACAGATTCAAGTCCAGGCCTTCGAACCGCATGGGCTGATATCCAGATCATCAATGTCTGGGATCATGATAATCAATTTTTCAAATTCAAAAACCCGATGTAGCGAAGAAAGCTGCAGCACACAGGCCCGGGCAACGGGCCGGCCAGCAGACCATCCGCTCTGGGAGGAGCCCGTGATCAAGCCCTGGATCTTCGAATTCATGCAGGCCCCGAATCTCGGCGACGGCGACGGCGACGTCCGCCGGGAGCAGGCATCCAATGTATTCGACAAGGCGTTCGAACTCTGGCTGGACGCCGAGCGGCTCGGCTTCGAGGGGATATTTTTCAGCGAGCACCATTTCGGCCTGTCGTACAGCCCGTCTCCCAACCTGCTGATCGCGGCGGTCGCACGCCGCACCACCCGCCTGCGTCTCGGAACGATGGGAATGGTGGTGCCGTTCTACGCACCGTGGCGCATCATCGAGGAGCTTGCGATGCTCGATCATCTGACCAGCGGGCGGCTCGAGATCGGCTTCGCGGCCGGCGTGCCGCAGGAACTGGCGCGCATCGGGCTTGACATGGAGGAAGCGCGCGAGCGGTTCAACGAGAGCCTGGAGATCCTCGATGCCGCGCTCGCCAACCCCGTCATCAATCACCATGGCAAATACTGGACGTTCGAGAATCTAACCTTGATGCCGAACGTGTTCCTGCAAGCGTCGCCGCCGAAATGGACGACGGTCGTCAGTCCCGTGTCAGCCGGGAAGTCGGCGCGGCGACGCTCGAAGATCTGCACGGGTTTCGAATCCGTCGGTCGGGTTACCGAGATCTTCGACGCCTATCGCAACGAAGCGGCGCAGCTTGGGTTTCCCGCGGGTCCCGACCAGCTCGCGATCCGGCGCAATGTCTCGATTTCGCGTGATGCTGCCGCCGCGCGTGAGGCATCGCGCGCCGAGAAGGCCGCGACGCTCAAGGTGGTGGCCGGCGATCCCAGGGTCGCCGCGAGTGCGTCCTCCCTGCTCGATGCGCCAAGGGGCGGCGCCGGCTTCTCGGTGCACGATGACGACTACATCGCCGGCACGCCGGCGCAGGTTACGGAGCAGATCATTGAGCAGTGCCGCAAATGCAGTGCCGGCCATCTCCTGGCGATGCTGGGGAGAGGCGTCTCGGCTGGCCGCCGCGAGGCCTTCGCGCTGTTCGGCGAAGAAGTGATCCCGCAGTTGCGGCGGGCAGAGATCAACTGAGCTGGCGCCGGGCGCCGCTCGATCTCGGAGCCTGATCGAGAGGTCGCCTGCGACAAATCACCCCGACGGGCAAATCGCCGCTTCCGTCGTCGGGCAAATCAGCAGTCCAATCCTGCTCGTCTCCCCCCATTGAGGGGCACGTTGCGATCGTCACTGACGTCGAGCAGCGACCATGATGGAGACAATCAAGCGACCGGAGCCCTTGCGCCCGGTCTCAGATCCCAATGATTGAAGGGTACAAATTTGACAGATACATCGGGAGCATCTTTCATCAACGTGGTATCCGCATATGGCGTTGATAATACCGGGTCGTCAGACACCCACGCGCTACTGCAAACCGCGATCAACTCCATAAGTGGAGCGGGTAACGCCGTCTACCTTCCCACCGGAACCTACGATCTCGGCAACTCTCAAATCATCATCCCCGACGACACCATTGTGACTTGCAGTCCTGCGGCCGTCCTTCGGCGGTCGCAGGATATCTCAGGTCCCGCACCGTATGGATCTTACACCTCGGCGATGGTCTCGGTTGGCAATCGCTGCCAATGGTCCGGCGGTGTTCTGAACAACACCGCAGTTGTCGCAAGCTCGACGACCCAGGTCACGATCGGTGACGGCAATCGAACGTTTACGGTGCCGGCCGGTCTGCCGTGGACGACTTCGACCTTTCTTCGCATCTGGAGCCGGGCGAACCCTGCAAACCGATATGAAGGCCAGGTGGTTTCCTACAGCGGCACCACGCTGGTCCTAAGTGACCAGTTTGCTGCCAGCGGCTCCGGCACGCATTCTGATTGGAACATCACGTATGGCGGGGTCTATCAGTGCCCGATGGTGTTGCACGGCGTAACACAGAGCATCGTCGAAAAGGTGCGGGTTACCGGAAACTGGTACGTTGGCCTGTTGATGGACGGGTGGAATCCATCGAGCGGCGGCTCACTCCAAACGAGCGCTTGCGCGTTTCGGGATTGCCATACCGAAAGCGTGCAAAACCGGGGCATATATCTCTACGGCGGTTGCAGCGACAATCTGATCGACGGCTGCTACGTAAACGGCGGAGGCGGGGTAACGGACTATGGCGTCAACCTCAACCCGGCGAATGCGTCGGGTTCGGTCAATTGGCAGCTCCGCAACAAAATTGTCGGGACAACCGTCGTTGGTTCTGGCTTTCAAGGCATCGCCGTAGGCGACTTTTCAGTCTACACGATTGTCGATCATTGCGCGGCAAGCGCTCTGACCAATCCGAGTGGAATTGGATTCCTTTGTCAGGCCGCCAACACCGGGACACCTCAGTACAACAGGTTCAGTTCGTGCGTCGCTACCAACTGTCCGACGGCTGGATTCTACTTCATCGGAGCGCTGTATGGCGGGGCAGCCGACTGTCTTTCGGTCGTGTGTGGTAGGGGCTACGCAATTGGTCCATCGAACTCGATACAAAGCCAATACATATCGCTGGCGAGCTGCGAGGCTGATGGCTGCACGACAGGATTTGAAGTGGTCGGAAGCTCCAACCGCTGCGATCTCACCAATATCAAGTCGATCGCCAACTCCGGTAACGGCGTCCAGATCGATGCCGGGGCGAGTGTGACATTGGCGACCGGTCGCTCAACTGCCAATGGCGCCAACCTCGCCGATAACGGAGTGTCATCGAATGTCGGCGGGTTGCTCCTAGGGTAGAGATCAATGCAATAACTCTACCGTTTTGGTCGGCAGATGTGCCGTTCAGGCATCCGTCGTCAACCGGCGACGGATGCTGCTGCCGGCTCGATACTCGCGCGCGGAGCAATTGCCTGGCGCCTCAATCCCGATACGACGGGTCAGCCCGGTCGAGCTTGCGCAGCAGCGCCGGCCAGGCAAGCTCGCCGTTGCGGGCGGCGCGGCCGGGCTTGGGCAGCATCCGCTCATAGGTATCTTCGAGGATGCTCTGCGGCGGGTAGATCAGCTTGGTGTTGCAGGACATCGCCATTACCTGGGTCTGGCAGGCGCGTTCGAGCCGGAACAGCACGTTGAAGGCGGCAGGCACGGTGCGGCCGACCACCAGCAGGCCATGGTTGCGCAGGATCATCGCCTCGTGATCGCCGAGATCGCGCACCAACCGCTCGCGCTCGTCGATGTTGTCGGCGATGCCTTCGAAGTCGTGATAGGCGATGTGCAGGAAACGCATCGAGGTCTGCGCCAGCGGCAGCAGGCCGCATTCCATCGCCGAGACCGCCATGCCGGCCGGGGTGTGGGTGTGGGCGACGCAGTCCATGTCGTGCTTGGCCATGTGGATGGCGCTGTGAATGACGAAGCCTGCGACATTGACGTCATAGTCGGACGCGTTGAGCAGCGTATTGCCCTCGACGTCGACCTTGATCAGGCTGGAGGCGTCGATCTCCTCATAGAGCATGCCGTAGGCATTGATCAGGAACTGGTCGGTGGTGCCGGGCACGCGGCAGGAGATGTGGTTGGCGATCATCTCGGTCATGCCGTACATCGCCGTGAGCCGATAGCAGGCGGCGAGATCGACACGGGCCTGCCATTCCTCGGCGCTCACCTGCTCACGAACGGATTTCACGACCTTGATCGCGGGCGAGCTGACGGGGGGATTCATGGCGTCTCCTTGAGATGTCCGCGGGACGGATTGTTGGCGGGGAACATAGCAGAATCCGCATGCCAGCAAGCGGCGGCGCGTCAGCTTATTTGCGGGTCTGGCGGGCAAAAACCGAATGCACCATTGGCGCGTCGCAGGTTCGATGCCACACTGCGGAAAAACAGGTGAGGCACGCCAAAATGAGCGGTCGCAAGATACGTATCGCCGTCCTGCATTTCTCCCACGAAACCGTCTCGTTCCTGCCCAACGAGACCACGCTCGACGACTTCATCTATCCGGGCTCACCAGCCAAAGGCGAGGCGCTGCTCCAGTTCGATCCGAGGAACTACATGGGTGGCTTCGTGCAAGTGGCGCGCGAGTTCTCCGAGGTCGAATTGGTCGGCATCGAATCCCCGCTCTGGCCGAAGACCTACACTGGATCGGGCTGGGTCACCCAGGAGGCCTATCGGACCTTCACCGGCAAGATGATCGCCGGGCTGAAGGAGGAGGGGCCTTTCGACGGCGTCTATCTGTGCCTGCATGGCGCGATGGCCGTGCGCGAGGTGCCGCGGCCCGAGGCCGACCTGGCCCGGCAGGTCCGTGAGGTGGTCGGCCGGTCTGCCTTCATTGCCGCGACCTTCGATCCGCATGGCAACGAGGACGAGGCGTTCCTCGAACAGGCGGACATGGCGTTCGCAGTGAAATATTTCCCGCATTATGACGCCCATCTGCAAGGCGAGCGGGCTGCGCGCATGCTGGTGCGGGCGATCCGCGGCGACTACAAGCCGGCGCACAAGACCATCAAGGTTCCGGTGATCTCGCCGACCGTGCTGCAATGGACCGGGGCGCGGCCATGGATGGATCTCGTGCAGCGCGCGCTGGTCTGGGAGGCGCGCGAGGTCGACGTCTATGTCAATATTTTCTTCGGCTTCCCGTTCGCCGACGTTCCCGACGTCGGCATGACCGTGCAGGTCCTGACCAACGGCAATCCGAAGCTCGCCGAGCAGGTCGCGCGCGATCTCGCCGGCACGATCTGGCGGCTGCGCGAAGCACTGCTGCAATCGACCCGGCTTTTTAGCATCGCAGAGGGCGTGACGCTGGCAAAGCGGGCTGTCGCTGAAGGTAACACGCCGGTGGTGTTGGCCGACCACAGTGACCGGTCGGGATCGGCGACCTGGCTGTTGCGCGAGATCGTAGCAAAGGACCTCGCGAACACGGTCATCGCGACCATTGCCGATGCCAAGGCGACGGCAAGCCTGAAGGCAGCCGGCGCCAAGGCCGGCGATGCCTTCGACATGGAGATCGGCGGCCTCGCCGACGAGTCGGCGGGCGATCCGGTTCGTATCCAGGGCACGATTTCGGCGGCGGCCGAGGGCTATGGCCAGTTCTGGGTCTGCGTGCGGTTCGGCCGCAACAATGTGCTGATCCTCTCGACCTATCTGGTGCAGATCATGGAGCCGTTCTCGCTCAAGGCGCTGGTGCCCGACCTCGACGCATTCGAGGTGATCGCGATCAAGTCGCGGGTGCACTTCCGACGCGGCTTCGACGACAACGGGTTTGCCAAGACGATCTTGCTGGTCGAGCCCGAACAGCCGTTCCTCGGCACGACCCGTCTCGACAAGCTGCCTTACCAGAATGTCGACCTCACGCGGTTCTACCCTTACGGCAATCCGGCGTTCCCGGAGGCATCGTCGTGACAGAGGGCCGCTATCGCCTGATCGGTTCGACGGCGTCGCCCTATGCGATCAAGCTGCGGGCGCTGATGCGCTACCGGCGGATCCCGCACGACTGGGTGATCATGACCAAGGCGCTGCGCGAGGCGACCGCGCATCTGAAGCCGATGCTGATTCCGGTGCTGCAATATCCCGACGGCAGCTATCGCGGCGAGACCACGACGCTGGCCTATGATCTGGAAGCGCGGCATCAGAGACGCTCGGTGATCCCGGAGGACAGAGCGGTTGCTTTCGTCTGCGATCTGCTCGAGGATCTCGCCGACGAGTGGGCGGTGAAGCCGCTGTTCCTCTATCGCTGGTGGGATCCGGAAGACCAAGGTTATGTGTCGCGCTGGGCCGGTGAGGAATGGTCGACGTCGCAAGCTGCAACCGGCAGCCGCGAGGAGATCGAGGAGTTCCGGCAGCGGCAGATCTCGCGCATGGTCATTCTCGGCGCAACCGATGAGAACCGACCGCTGCTCGAAGAGAGCTATCGCCGGACGCTGGCGGCGTTCGAGCCTCATGTCGGCATGGCGAATTACCTGTTTGGCAGCCGGCCGTCGCTGGCGGACTTTGCCTGGTTCGGCCAACTCAGCGAGATGGCGACCGATCCGACCCCGATGCGGATCATGCGCGAGCGCGCGCCGTTCACCGATCATTGGGTGCGGCGGCTCGATGACGCGTCTGGCGTCGAGGGGGCGTGGCATCCGCGCGAACAGGCACTCGGCGGGTTCGCCGAGGCGCTGCTGCGGATCGTGGGCGAGCTCTATCTGCCGTTCCTCGCCGCCAACGCGGATGCATTCGCGAAAGGCCTCGAACGCCTCGAGATCAAGGTCTGGGGTCTGCCTTACGCGCTGGCGCCGTTCAAGTATCAGGTGAAGTGCCTGCTACAGTTGCGCGAGAGGTTTGCCGCACTCGATGCCGGCGATCGCGCGGCGCTGCGGCCCGTGCTCGAGCGCACGGGATGCTGGGCGATCCTGAGTGGAGGATGATCAATCAGGCTACCGGCAGATTAAAAGCCACGCGAGCTCATGTCCGGTGCCTGCTGCCGAGCGCGACGGCGATCGTCTCCGGCTGCTTGATTCGTTCGATCAGCATGTCGATGCGATCGCCGCCCCAGAACAATTCGCCGTTGAACACCATGCTGGGAACGCCGAACACGCCGAGCGCCTCGGCTTCGTCTGTGATGCGATCATGCTCGGCGCGGGCAGGGCCGCGAACATAGGCTTCGAATGCCTCGGCGGAGCCGCCGATTGCGGCAATCACGCCGGCAATCTCCGATAGCTCGTCGATCTCGAGCTCATGGTTCCAGAACCTGCGAAACACCGTGTCGTGGTACGGCCGGAACAGCCCGTGCCGCTGCGCGAACAGCATTCCGGCGCTGGCGTTGAAGGCATCGTAGATCCGGCGCGGGCCCTTCATGGTCAGCCCCTGCGCGTTGGCGAAGCGCCGTGCGTCCATGTAGGAGTAGCGCACCTTGCGCCAGAAATGCGGGGTGCGCTCTTCGACCGTGCCCATGAACTCGGGAATCCGCAGCGTGTAGGGTAGCCATTCCAGCGCGGCGCCATAGGTCTCCTCGAGCTCGAACAGCCGCTTGTTGGCGACGTAGGCGTAAGGGGACTTGTAGTCGGTATAGATCCTGACCCGCGGCTTATCCATCATCGTTCCTCATCCCGTTACGATGATTGTTTCCGATCCGTGGCGGCGCCGCAATGTGGCGGGACGACAGGGAGATCGCGGGCAAACGAATGGGCCCCGGTGCATTCAAGCATCGCGGGGCCCTGCTACTTCGTTTTAGCGAAGGGTGTCTGGTACAAACCAGTGGTGTCTCGGGACCTAAAAGCGCTTGGCCTTTGCGCTCTCGTCCTGCGGATAGTTTCAGATTGTCGGCGGCACACGCGGCTAGCAGCTGCTATCAGCCTCAACGTGCACCGAGACCTTGCCGCTGAGCAAGGTCGCTGGCATTCGCCGGTGGCGTCATGCTCCTCTCCAAGGGTGGGCCGACGGACCTCTGTCCGCTTCTGCTGCCTGGCGGCCGATCCCATAATCGTCCGTCAATTCCTGTGACGCGAGGAGCAGACGCTCCAGCACCCCAACAGGTGCAGTCAACGAAATGCTGCGGCAGTTATCGTCTGCTGTCAAGTTAACGCGGAAGAGAATTCAGGTCAGGTCTCCTGTCTCGACTTGGTCGTTCGATATTGGGCGAAGTCCGGATCATGCGTCATTTTCCAGTAGTCGACGAACCGCCACGGCATCGCGGAGAACACCCGGCCGCGACTGTTGCGGTAGTAGGTCGTCATGCCCGGATGCGTCCAGATCAACTGCTCGTGCTCGGCATCGACCTCGCGAATGTACGCATCATGTGCGGCGGGATGCACGTCGATCGCCGCGATGTCGTTCTCTATCATCTCGACCAGACACGCTGAGATGTAGCGGGTCTGGCATTCCGACTGGAAGATCACGCTGCCGCCATGCGCGGGTCCCGAGTTCGGGCCGAGCATCAGAAACAGGTTGGGGAAGTCAGGTACCGTGAGACCGAGATAGGCGGTCGGATTGTCGTGTTCCCAGACCTGCTTCAGGTTCTTGCCATCGCGTCCGGTGAGGTCGAGACGCGCCGCCATCTCGGAAACTTTGAAGCCGGTCGAAATTACGATGACATCGTGCTGCCGCGATGTGCCGTCGGCTGTGACGATTCCGTCGGCTGCGAAGTGGTCGATCCTGTCGGTGACCAGCTCGACATTCGGCCTGGTCAGCGTCTTGAACCAGTTGTTGTCGAGCAGGATGCGTTTGCCGTAGGGCGGATAGGTCGGCATGCACTTCTCGATCAGGTCGGGGCGGTCCTTTAGCTCGGAGAGGATGAAGTCGGCGAGCTCCTGGCGGTGGCGGTCGTTACCCTTGTTGACGGCGCGGTCGGGATGCGGCCAGGCCGGATCCTTGCGCAGGAACGGCAGCAGCCCGTCGCCGTAACGCCAGAACATGTTGAAGCGGTACCACTGCACATAGAACGGAAGATGCGCCAGCAGCCACTGCGCGCCTTCGGTGATCGGATCGGAATAACCCTTCACCGGCCGCGCCCACTGTGCGGTGCGCTGATAGACGGTGACGGAGGCGACACGGTCGGCGATCGACGGCACCAGCTGCATGGCCGTCGCGCCGGTGCCGATCACGGCGACATGCTTGCCATCGAGCTTGATGTCGTCGGACCACAGCGCCGAGTGGACCTTGAGGCCCTTGAAATCCTCGTCGCCCTTGAAGCGGGCGGGCAGCGGATCGTTGAGTTGCCCGATCGCGCTGACCAGCACGGTGGATTCTAACGTCTCTTCACCGTTCGCGGTCCTCAGCGTCGAGATCCAGCGGCGTTTGCCTTCGTCCCAGCGCGATGCGACCAGCTCGGTCGAGAGGCGGACGTGCCTGCGGATGTCGTGTTCGCGCACGACGTTGAGCAGGTAGTCCAGCAATTCCTGACGCTGCGCGAAATAGCGGGTCCATGGATTGCGTGCGCCGAATGAGAACGAATAGGAGTGGTTCGGCGTATCGACGCCGCAGCCAGGATAACGGTTGACGTACCAGGTGCCGCCGATCTCGTCCTGCTTCTCGACGATCGTGTAGGGAATACCGAGACGTCCGAGCGCAACGCCGAGTGCGATCGCGCAGACCCCAGCGCCGACGATCAGGACATGCTGCTGCGCCAGCTTCTCGCAGGACGGCTGCGCGCGCCAGCGGGCATCGCGGGAAACGAAGCCCATCTCCTCGCGCATCAGCGGTGCATACTCCGGCGCGACGTGCTCGCCGAGCGTCGCGCGCATCATCCGCAGCATCAACTCGTCGCCGGGATCGGTGATGACGGGCTTCGGCGTGCCGTTCGCGAACAAGTTAAGGACAGCGGCGCGGATCTCGTCCTGGATCTCCTTCGGCACGCCGGCGTCCGGATCCGGGATCAGACGGACGTCGCGCTTCGGCTTGTAGGGCGGTTCCAGCCACTTCTCGTCGCCAGTCACATGCACCAGCACCATCAGTAGCACGCGGATGTCACCCTCGGCGATCGCGGAGGACAGATCGAGGTGTTGGCGCGGAAGCTCGATATTCATGTGTCGTCCTCAGCTGCGTGGTGCGTCCGGCAAACCGCCATAGGCGGCCCAGGTGGTACCGGCGATGTAGCCGGCATCGACCGGCAGATTGATGCCGGTCACGCCACTGCTCTGCGGCGAGAGCAACCAGGCGATCGCCTGCGCCACTTCCATCGGTTCGACCAGCCGGTTCATCGCCGTCGGGCTGGACAGCAGATCCCTGTTCAGCGCGCCCGACGCGATGCCGGCCTCGAGCGCGGCCGTGCGGGTGAAGCCTGGCGACACCGCATTGACGCGGACGCCGGTCCGGCCCCACTCGGCGGCAAGGGTCTGCGTGATCTGGATGACACCGGCCTTCGCCGCGGTATAGGCGTGGATCGGACCCGACGTCATGCCGGCCACCGAGGCGACGTTGACGATCGCGCCATGCCGTCGCTTCGCCATCGCGATGCCGACGCTGCGCGTGACCAGGAACGTGCCGCGCAGGTCGATATTGACCTCGCGATCCCATTGTTCCATCCGCACCCGGTCGATCGTGTGCATCTTGCCGAACACGCCGGCCGCGTTGACGAGGCCGGTGATCGGGCCGTGCGCCTTCTCGATATCGGCAATGCCGGCGACCACGGCGCTCTCGCTTGCGACGTCGAACGGCGCCGGCCAGAGGATGGCGGTCGTTCCCACGATCGGCTCGGGCGCGATGTCGACGATGACGACGCGGTGGCCCTGATCGGCAAGTAGCGTTGCGGTCGAGGCGCCGATGCCGCGGCTGCCGCCGGTGACGAGGATGGTGCCGTCAGCGCTCATGTCTTGTTTCCCTTGTTGCTGGCGTTGAACACGCCGCGGGTCACCAGCTTCTGGTAGGCCGTGATCACATAGTCGGGCACCGCGGTGACGCCGTGCTCGGAATAGGAGTAGCGGCGGCTGAGATAGCCGCGGGCGCCCATCAGGACCTGGACGATGGCCTCGAATTCCTCGTCGCTGAATTTCTCGGTCGCGCCTGCCGCCCGCGCCCGCTGCAGGATCCGGACATAGGCATTCGAGATATTGTCGAAATGCTTCTGGTAGCCGATCGGCGCGAAGAACTCGGCCTCGTTGAGGATCCGCAGGAACTCCGGCACCTCGCGGATGAAGTCGAAGAAGGCGCTGAAGCGCTCGATCTCCTGCCGGGCCTCGTTGGCGGTGCCGGTGCGCGCATGGATGAAGCGGACCATGTCGAGGCCGATCTTCGGCAGCAGCTGGTCGAGCAGCTCCTGGCGGTTCTCGAAATGATTGTAGAAGGTGCCCTGTGCGACGCCGGCGGCTTCGGTGATGCGAGCCACCGAGGCTTCGGCATAGCCATATTTGCCGACGATCTTGGTCGCGGCGTCGAAGATCTTCTGCTTGGTCCAGGCATTGCGCTCGACCCGGTTGAGCTTCGTCACCTTGGCGGATGTCGCTTGTGTCATGTGGTGGCCTCGAGTTCGGCGCGGAGCACGCGTTTGAGCACCTTGCCGGACGGATTGCGCGGCAGGCTGTCGCGGATGATGAGTTGCCTCGGCACCTTGAAGGCGGCGAGTCGGGCGCGGCAGAAATCGGTGAGGTCGGACAGATCGAGTTTGGCGTCATCGGCCAGCACCACGATGGCGACCGGCTTCTCGCCCCAGCGGTCGTCCGGCAGGCCGATCACCGCGACCTCGCGCACTCCAGGTATTTCGTAGATGACGCGCTCGACCTCGGAGGAGGCGATGTTCTCGCCGCCGGAGATGATCATGTCCTTCTTGCGATCGGTCAGATAGAGGAAGCCATCTTCATCGAGATAGCCGATATCGCCGGTGCGAAACCAGTCGCCGAAAAAAGCCGACGCAGTCTTCTCGGGGTCCTTCCAGTAGCCCTGCGTCACCTTGGGTCCGCGGAGGCAGATCTCGCCATTCCGGCCCGCCGGCAGGCGTTTGCCGGCGTCGTCGCGGATTTCGATCTCGACATGGGCGATGGCACGGCCGGTCGAACCGATCTTCTCGATCTCGCGGCCGGCATCCATGAAAGTGTCGCCGCCGCAGCTTTCGGTGAGGCCGTAGGCATCGATGTAGCGCGCATTCCTGAAATGGTCCGAGAAGGCGCGGATGCGGGCCTCGGGCGTCTTCTCGCCGCCGCCGATCGCCCATCGCAGGCTGGAGACGTCGTAGCGCACGCGGTTCGGGCAGGTGAGGAGGGCCGTGGTCATGACCGGTGCGAACCACGCCGCGTTCAGCTTCTCGCGCTCGATCGCGGCAAGCGCGGGTTCAGGTTCGAAGGTGCGGTGAATGCACAGCATGCCGCCGTGCCAAAGCACGGCGATTCCCGGCAAGTCGAGCGCGCCGACATGATAGAGCGGACCGACCACGAGCAGCCGCGTCTCGGCGTTCAGCCCGAGCACCAGCGTCTGGTCGGCGGATTTCCAGTAGATGTTCTCGTAAGTGAGCATCACGCCCTTCGGGCGATCCGTCGTCCCCGAGGTGTACATCAGCCGCATCAGGTCGCGCGGCTGGCGTACATGCATCGGGGTCGGCGCGAGGTCGGGCGCAAGGTTGGTGATGCTGGATTGCGCGACTTCGTCGAGCAACACCACCGGCGCGCCGCCGGTTGCCCTCGCGGCGAATTCGTCATCGGCGACCAGCAGCCGTGCGCCGGAATTGCCGACGATGTAGCCGACCTCGTCGGTCGACAGCCGATAGTTGATCGGCAGGAACACCGCGCCGATATGGCTCGTCGCAAACACCAGTTCGAGAAAGGCAGTGCTGTTCTTCATCAGCACCGCGACGACATCGCCCGGTGCAATCCCGTGTGACTCAAGCCAGCCGCCGATTTGGCGAATACGCAGATCAAAGTCGGCATAGGAGACGTCCTCGCCGCGATATTTCAGCGCACAGCGGTCCGGGGTCCGCTTGGCATGGAATGCGATGAAGCTGGAAAGATTGATCATTTGCCGTCCGTCGGGCCGATTCCGGCGCCGGTTCTCTCCCTAGATGAATTATGACTCGTAATTCATCTTTGGCTTGACGTCACCCCCCTTGCTCTGAAAACATCGTGGTCACGGAGACGGCACGATCTCCGACAGGGATTTTGGGAACGGAAACCCGATAGGGAGGGGAATATGGACAGGACCCGGAAACCGGGCATCAGCCGGCGCTCGACGCTTGCGCTGATGGGCGCCGGTGCAGTGACCTTTGCAGCGCCATGGGTGGCTCGCGCACAGGCCAAGACCATCAAGATCGGCATGCCGACGATCCTGTCGGGCCGCGTCGCACAGCTCGGCACATCCTCGCGCAATGCCGTGCTGCTGGAAGTCGAGAAGGTCAATGCCGCCGGCGGCCTCGCCGGGCGGCAGATCGAGATGGTGATCCGCGATTCCAAAGGGCAGCCGCAGGAAGCCGCGCGGATCGCGCGCGAGCTCGTCAACACCGACGGCTGCGAGATGCTGCTCGACGGCGAGGCGTCGTCTGGATCGTTCGCGGTTCACGAGGTGGCGCGCGATCTCGGCGTGCTCTGCATCCACACCTGCTCGGAGGCGTCGTCGCTGACGGCCGATCCCAAGCAGCACATTCCGAACGCCTTCCGCTGCGTGCGGCAGGGCATTCATGACTCGATCGTCGGCGCGGGTTACGCCGCAGGCATCGCCAAGGCCAAGGGGCTGAAGAAGTGGGCGACCTGCTCGCCCGACTATGCCTATGGCCGCGATACCACCGGTGAGTTCGTGCTGTACCTGAAGAAGTTCGCGCCTGACGTCGAGATCATCAGCGAGTCCTGGCCAAAGCTGTTCCAGCCCGACTACACCGAAGTCGTGACCAAGATCCTGCAGGCCAAGCCGCAGGCACTCTATTCGTGCCTGTGGGGCGGCGATCTCACGTCTTACATCGACCAGGCCAATATCTACGCGCTGTTCACCCAGATGGAGGTGTTCGCGGTCAACATGGCCGATTACACCGCGCTCACGGTGGTGAAGAATCTGCCCAAGGGCATCCATTCCGGCGATCGTTACATCAAGACATTTCCGCCGACGCCGGAGAATGCGGCCTGGGGCGATGCCTACAAGGCGAAGTACAACGAATACCCGACCAACTGGTCGTGGCAGAATGCGACCGCGGTCATGTTCCTCAATGAGGCGGCCAAGAAAGCCAATTCGACCGACGGCAAGAAGCTCGCCGAGGTCCTGACCGGACTGACCATCAAGTGTCCGTTCGGCGCCGACGGCACCGTCACCATGCGTGCCGACGACCGCACGCTGGTCGGCTACGCGATCGGCTGGGGCACCACGATCCCGCAGGAGCCTTACGTGCTGGATATGAAGGCCGGTGACTGGAAGACCATCTTCGAACTCGAAGCCGAGTGGAAGAAGAGCAAGGGCTACACCTGATCCGCATGCGGGGCGGAGGCGCGCTTGGCTGTCTCCGCCTCTCTCTTGATGTTGTCTGATGTTTGTCGCGCGCCGGCGTTGCGGCCCGCCGTAATGGGTGAATCTCGTGGACCTCGACGCGCTCGCCAGCTGCTTCGTCAGCCCCGCTTGCCTGGTGACCCAGACCACCAGCGGCCTGATCATCGGCATGCTGCTGTTTCTCGTTGCCGTCGGGCTGACCTTGATCTTCGGGGTGCTCAAGGTCGTCAATTTCAGCCACGGCGCCTTCTATATGTTCGGCGCCTATTTCGCGATGACGGCCTACCAGCTCACCGGCAGTTTCGCACTGGCGATGCTGAGCGGCGCCCTCGGCACCGCGATCCTCGGCCTGATCTTCGAGCGCGTGTTCATGAGCCGGGTCTACGGCCGCGACGTGCTGATGCAGCTCCTGGTCTGTTACGCCTTCGTGCTGATCTTCGACGACGTGGTCCGCATGATCTGGGGGCCTGAATTCAAGTCGATGGGCATGCCGGCCGCATTCCAGGTGCCGCCGCTGTTCATCGCTGGCGGCGTGGTGCCGCCGTATTACCTGTTGCTGATCGGCGTGGCGCTCGCCGCGGCCGTGGTCCTCGGACTGGGGCTGGCGCGCTCCAGGATCGGCAAGGTGATCCGGGCGGCTGCGCACAATCCCGGCATGGTGTCGGCGCTCGGCATCAACACCGGGCTGATCTATGGCGGCGTGTTCGCGCTCGGCGGCCTGCTGGCCGGACTGGCCGGCGCGCTGGCGGCGCCGGTGCGCTCGCTGACGCCGGGCATGGGATTCTCGGTTCTGATCGAGTCTTTCATCGTGACCGTGATCGGCGGCATGGGGTCGATCCTGGGCGCCCTGATCGGTGCGCTGCTGATCGGATTGATCCGCTCGTTCGGCTCGCTCGGCTTCCCGCTGTTCACCGAGGGGCTGATGTATCTATTCATGGTGATCGTGCTGGTGTCGCGGCCGACCGGCCTGTTCGGCAAGGAGGTTGCATGACCGAGTTGCAGGCCGGGCAGGGCGCGCAAACCCTGGTGCCGCCGCGGATCGATGCCAGGCCGCAACGCTATCGCGACGTGCTGATCGCGCTGATCGCCTTTGCCTTGCTGGCATTGCTGCCGATGCTGTTCGGCAGCAAGCAGCTGCTCGACTTCGTGATCCGCTGCGCGGCCTATGGGTTGTTCGCGACGTCGCTCAACCTCCTGGTCGGCTACACCGGGTTGATCTCGTTCGGGCACGGCATGTTCTTCGGCCTCGGCGCCTATGGCTTCGGCCTGATGATGCAGAAGACCGGCGTTGCGATCCCGGTGGCTTTCGTCGCCACGCTGGCGATGACGCTGGTCGTCGCGACCGTCATCGGTGCGATCTGCGTCCGGCTGAAGGAGATCTACTTCGCTTTCGTCACGCTGGCCTTCCAGATGCTGATCCATTCGACCATCCTGTCGTGGCAATCGCTGACCGGCGGCGACCAGGGCCTGCGCGGCGGCATCCCGCGGCCGCCATTTCTCGGCATCGACCTGTCGAACCATCTGCATCTCTACATCACGAGCTGCGCGCTGCTGGTGATCGGACTGCTGCTGATGCGCCAGATCGCACAGTCGCCGTTCGGCTACACGCTGCGCATGATCCGCGACAACGCCACGCGGGCGAGCTTCATCGGCATCGACGTTTGGCGCGCCAAACTGACGATCTTCGTGCTGGCGGCGCTGTTCGCGGCGACTGGCGGCATGATCATGGCGCTGTTCGTCTCCGGCGCCTATCCCGAGTTCGCCTATTGGACGATCTCGGGCGAGGGCATCTTCATCAACATGCTCGGCGGCGTGACTACTTTCCTCGGGCCGATGGTCGGCACCGTGTTGCTCCTGATCCTCAACGACACCGTCACGCGCCTGACCGAGTATCACGGCATCGTGCTCGGCATCGTGATCCTGTTCTTTGCCATCGGCCTGCGGAAGGGGCTGATGGACTTTGCCGTCGAATGGTTCGCGCAGCGTCGCGGCGAGGGGCGCGGTTAGCCATGCTGGAGATTCGCGGGCTTTCAAAATCCTTCGGCGGCGTCAAGGCGACCGACAACGTCTCGCTCGACTTTCCCGATGGCTCGCTCACCGCCGTGATCGGTCCCAATGGCGCCGGCAAGAGCACCTTCTTCAACCTGATCACGGGCGCGCTGCGGCCGGATGCCGGGCAGATCCTGCTCAATGGCGTCGACATGGCGGGCCGGGCGCCGCCGGAGATCGTGCGCCATGGCATCGGCCGGGCCTTCCAGGTCGCGAGTATCTTTCCCTCACTGACCGTGGAGGAGACGATGCTGGCAGCGGTCTGTGCCGATCAGCGCCGCGCCAGCGTGATGCATCGCCGTTTTCCGCTGGCCGAGACGCGCGACCGCGCCGAGCATGCGATGGAGCTGCTTGGCCTTGCCAGCAAGCGCAACCGGACCGCGGCGACGCTGTCGCATGGTGACCAGAAGTTGCTCGACATCGCGCTCGCGCTGGTACTCGAGCCCAAGGTGCTGCTGCTCGACGAGCCGACCGCGGGCATGGGCACCGAGGAACGCTGGCGCATGATCGACAAGGTGCGCGAGCTCTGGGAGAAGCAGAAGATCACGGTCGTGTTCATCGAGCATGACATGGACATCGTGTTCAAGATCGCGCCGCAGATCGTCGTGCTGTGCTACGGCCGAATCCTGGCAACCGGGACGCCGGACGCGATCCGCAGCAATGAAGCCGTCATCGAAGCCTATCTCGGCAGTGACGACCATGCAGGAGCGGTGGCATGAGCGCGCAGCCGGTGGTGCAGGTCGAGGACCTCGACGTCTATTACGGCACCAGCCAGATCCTGTTCGGCGTCGGTCTCTCGGTGCGGAAGGGCGAGACCATGGCGTTGCTCGGCCGCAACGGCGCCGGCAAGTCGACCACGATGAAGGCGATCATGGGGCTGGCGCCGGCGCGCCGCGGTAAGGTGACCTTGCGCGGCCAACTGGTGTCTGGACTGAAGCCGCATCACATCGCGCGGGCCGGGCTCGGCTTCGTGCCGGAGGATCGCCAGATCTTTCCCGAGCACACGGTCGAGGACAACCTCGTGATCGGCCAGAAGAAGGGGCCTGATGGCCAGGATGAATGGTCGATCCGGCGCGTCTACGACGTGTTTCCGCTGTTGGAGCCGCTGCGGCACCGGATCGCCGGGCGGCTGTCGGGCGGCGAGCAACAGATGCTCGCAATTGCCCGCACGCTGATCGGCAATCCGGTGCTGCTGCTGCTGGACGAACCGAGCGAGGGACTGGCGCCGATCATCGTACAGCGCATCGGCGAGCTGCTGCGGCAGCTCCGTGGCACCGGTGCCACAGTGTTGATCGCCGAGCAGAACATGCATTTTTGCCTGGGCCTTGCGAGCCACGCGACGGTTATCGACAAGGGACAGATCGTCTACACATCCTCCATCGAAGAGTTGAAAGCCAACGACAACATCCGGCAGCGCTATCTGGCGCTGTAGGGCATGCTCCGAAAGGTGTCGGATCACGGCCAAGGATGCGGCTCGTCAGGAAGAACGGGAGGATAAATGGCGGTCGAACGCAAGCTGACGCCGACGCATGAGGCGCCGTATCGGGGCCTCAAAGTGCTCGATTTCGGCCAGGGAATCGCTTCGCCCTACTGCGCGATGCTGCTCGGGGTCTATGGCGCCGACGTCATCAAGGTCGAGCCGCCGGAAGGCGACTGGTCGCGCTATCTCGGCACGACCTACGGCAATCACACGACGCTGTCGGCGGTCTACAACCGCGGCAAGCGTAGCCTGTGTCTCGACATGAAGAACAAGGACGGGATCGCGGTCGCCCAGCGGCTGGCGCGCGAGGCCGACGTGCTCATTGAAGGATTTCGTCCTGGCGTCGCGGAGCGGCTCGGGCTCGGCTATGAGAGCCTCTCGCGCGACAACAGAGGCCTGGTCTATCTGTCAGTCAGTGGCTTCGGGCAGAGTGGGCCGTACTCCAAGCGGCCGGGCTCTGATTCGGTGGCGCAGGCCTTTTCCGGGCTGGTCTCGGTCAATGTCGGCACCGATGGCGTGCCGCATCGGGTCGGCACGACCATTTCCGACGTCGTCACCGGCGTGTACGCATTCCAGGCCATCGCGACGACGCTGTTCGCACGCGCGACCGTCGGCACCGGCCGCTGGATCGACGTCAATCTCTGCCAGTCGACGTCGGCGCTGCTGGGGCACAAGGTCGCCGAGTTCATTCTTGAGGGCGGCGCGCCGCGGGCGCTGAATGTGCCGGCCGGCACCTACCAGACACAGGACGGCTGGATGATGGTGACGCTGGTGAACGAGCCGCAATACAGGCGGCTGTGCACTGCGATCGGCCGCGACGATCTCGCCAGAGATCCGCGTTTCGCCGACTTCGCCCGCCGCGCCGACGCCGCCGATACGCTGATTCCGCAGCTGCGCGAGGTGTTCCTGACTCAACCGACGGAGACCTGGCTGGCTCGGCTGCACGCCGCCGACATCATCGCGGAGAGGATTCTCAATCCCGGTGAATGGCTGCGCAACGCTCATGTCGAGGCGACCAATGCATCGGTGCGTCAGGACACGCCCGGCGTCGGCGCTGTATACTCGCCGCGGACGCCGGGGATCGCAAGCCTGTCCGAGGATCACCTCTGCGCTGCGCCGGATGTCGGACAGGACAGCCGCGCTGTGCTGACAGAGGCCGGATTTGGTTTTGCCGAGATCGACGGCCTGCTGCAATCAGGCGCGGTCCGGCAAGCCAAGAGATAAGGGAGACATCATGAGCACGGACCTCGTTCGTTACTCGGTCACCGGGCAGATCGCGGAGATCGTGCTTGACCGCGCGCCGGTCAACGCCCTCAGCATCCCGCTGATCGACGCGCTGCTCGCGGCGTTGGCAAAAGCCCGCGATGACGAGGCGGTGCGCGCCGTCATCGTCAGCAGCGCCCACAAGGTGTTCTGCGCTGGCCTCGACCTCGATATCGTCAGGGGCAAGCCCGCGATCGAGACCAAGACGTTCCTCGAGCGGTTGTACTTCGCCCTCAACGATACCCAGTACCGGATGGGCAAGCCGACCATCGCGGCGATCGACGGCGCGGTGCGCGCCGGCGGCATGACGATCGCGATCTCCTGCGACATGATCGTCGCGGGCGATGGCTCGACCTTCGGCTATCCCGAGATCGATGTCGGCCTGATCCCGGCGATCCATTTCGTGCAGTTGCCGCGGCTGGTCGGCAAGCACCAGGCGTTCGGCTCGCTGTTCCTCGGCGAGCCCTTCGATGCGGCGACCGCCCATCGGATGGGCCTGCTCAGCGAGGTGGTGCCGAAGGGTACCGCGCTGGAGCGGGCCCGGGAGATCGCGCGCAAGCTGGCGGCGAAGTCACCGATCGTGATGAAGATCGGCCGCGATGCGTTTATGCGCGCGGTCGATGCCGATTTCCGCCGTTCGGTGGAGAACACCGCGGAAAGCTTCGTGGTGGTTGCCTCGACGGAGGACTGCCAGGAAGGGCTGAATGCGTTCGTCGAAAAGCGGACGCCCAACTACAAGGGACGGTAAATGGCTGGATTGTATTTCGAAGAGTTCGAGGTCGGGCGGGAATTCCATCACGAGTTCAGCCGGACCGTGACGGAGATGGACAACACCATGTTCAGCCTCCTGACCATGAACCCGCAGCCGTTGCATCTCGACGCGCATTTCTCGGAGAAGACCGAATTCGGTCAGCGGCTGTTCAACAGCCTCTATACGCTCGGCATCATGATCGGCATGAGCGTCTACGACACGACGCTGGGCACGACGGTCGGCAATCTCGGCATGACCGACGTCAAGTTCCCGAAGCCGGTGTTTCATGGCGACACGCTAAAGGCGCACACCAAGATCATCGGCAAGCGGGCCAGCAAGTCGCGGCCGACCCAGGGAATCGTCGAATTCGAGCACACCATGACCAATCAGCGCGGCGAGGTGGTGGCAAGCTGCCGGCGCACCGGGCTAATGCACTGCAAGCCGAAGGCATAGGCGATGCGATCGTTCCTGTTCGTTCCCGGCGACAGCCCCCGGAAATATGAGAGCGCCAAGAAGACCGCGGCCGATGCGCTGATCCTCGATCTCGAGGATTCCATCGCGCCGGACCAGAAGGTGGTGGCGCGCGGGATCACGCGGCAAATGCTCGACGCGCGCAATCCGGAACAGAAGCTCTACATCCGCGTCAACGCGCTTGATACCGACCTGACGCTCGGCGACTTAGCTGCCGTGATGCCCGGGAAGCCCGACGGCATCGTGCTGCCGAAATGCGCCGGCGCCACCGATGTCAACAAGCTCGCGCTCTATCTCGACGCGTTCGAGGCCGCTTCCGGCATTGCGTCGGGGACGACGCGGATCGTCACGGTCGCGACCGAGACGGCGCGAGCGGTACTGAAAATCCTTGACTTCGAGAGTATGAGCCCGCGGCTCTGGGGCATGATGTGGGGCGCGGAAGACCTCGCGGCTTCGCTCGGTGCGACCCGCAACCGCACCGATGGCCGTTATCATTCTCCGTTCATTCTGGCCCGCGATCTCTGCCTGATCGGCGCGGCGGCGGCCGGCGTGGTCGCGATCGACACCATCGCCACCGACATCAACGATCTCGACGCATTGAAGGCCGAGGCGATCGCCGCGCGGCAGGACGGCTTCCTGGCCAAGGCCGTGATCCATCCCAAGCATGTCGATGTCGTCAACGCGGCCTTCATGCCGACCGACGAGGAGATCGCGTGGTCGGAGCGGGTGATCGCCGCATTCGCCGACAATCCGTCCGGGGTCGCCAAGATGGACGGCAAGATGCTGGACAAGCCGCATCTGCGCGCCGCCGAGAAGATCCTGGCGTCGCGCCGGAAATGATCAGCGGTTAGGCTCGATCAGCGCGCCCTCCGCGATGAGGGCGGCGATCTCGGTCTCGGCAATGCCGGCTTCGCGCAGAATCTCGCGGCCATGCTCGCCGAGGTTCGGCGGATAGGTCCGGATCGACGGCGGCGTCCGACTCCATGTCGCCGCCGGGCCGGCAACCCGCAGCGTGCCTTCGGTCGGGTGGTCCAGCGACTGGATCAATCCGACCTCGGCCAGATGCGGATCGTCGATCAGGCTGTCGAGATCATGCAGCGGCGCGTGCGGAATGTCCGCCTCCGCGAAGAAGCGCATCCATTCGGCGGTGCTGCGGGTCTTCATCATCTGCGAGAACCAGTCGTAGACGAAGTCATAGTTCCTGGTTCGCGCCGAGATGCTGTTCAGCCGCGGATCACGGTCGGCCTCGTCGGCAAGGCCGATCTTGGCGAAGAACGCATTCCACTGCTTGTCGGAGTAAACCAGTGCGCAAATGTAGCCATCGTTGGTCTGGTAGGGCCGGCGGTCGGGCGATAGCAGACGGGAGTAGCCGGGCGGTCCGATCGGCGGATCGAAGCTGCGACCGGCCATGTGATCGCCGAGCACGAACTGCGCCATGGTCTCGAACATCGGGATTTCGATGGCCTGGCCCTCGCCGGTGCGCTCGCGATGGAACAGCGCCGCCAGGATGGCGTGGACCGCGTTGAGGCCGACGATGCGGTCGGCCATGGTGGCCGGCGAGTAGCGCGGCTCGCCGGTGATCTGGCCGGTGAGCGCGGGCAGCGCCGTCAGTCCTTGGATCAGATCGTCATAAGCAGGCCGGCCGGCATAGGGGCCGGTCTCACCGAAGCCGTGCAGGCTGGCGTAGACGATCTGCGGGTTGGCTGCGAGAAGATCGTCGGTGCCGAGCTTCAGGCGCGCCATCGCGGCGGGACGGACGTTGTGGACGAATACGTCGGCCGTCGCGGCCAGCCGCAGCAATGCCTCACGGCCACTCGCCTTCTTGAGGTCCAGCACGATCGAGCGCTTGTTGCGGTTGCCCTGCAGGTACATCGCGCCCATCCCGGGATGACGCATCGGGGCGGCGTGGCGCATCACGTCGCCATCCGGACTCTCGACCTTGACCACGTCGGCACCGTAGTCGCCGAGGATCATGGTCGCGTAGGGACCCATCATCACGCTGGTGAGGTCGGTGATCCTGACGCCGGCGAGCGGGCCCGCCGGCTTGGTTGGTGTCTTTCTCGTCAGCGTGTTGCTCAATGGGTGGCGGCCAGCGCTTCGGTGAAGGCTTTGAAGACTTCGCTGCCTGGCTTGCCGCGTTTGTCGACGTCCTTCACCCAATCCTGTGCCACCGACTTGAAGGCGGTGTCGAACACCTTCTTGTCGTCGGCGCTGAAGTTGATGACCTTCATGCCCTGCGACTTGATCTTGTCGGTCGCGGCCTTCTCGCCGTCCTCGAACCGCTTGCATGCCTCGCGGGTGGTCTGCTCGCCGGCTTCGACCAGCGCCTTGCGCACGTTCTCGGGCAGCGACTTGAACTTCATCTCGCCGATCGAATAGGTGAAGATCGCGGTGCCGAAGTTCAGCCCCTCGGTGCCCGACTTCAGGATCTTTCCGAAATCGTAGGACGCCGAGCTCTGGTAGGAGAAGATCAGCCCGTCGAGCGTGCCGCGGGTCAGCGATTCATAGATTTCGGGCGCGGCCATCCGCACCGGCACGCCGCCGATCGAGCGCATCATCAGGTCCATGGCGCCGCCGGTGGTGCGGATCTTCAGCCCCTCGAGGTCCTTCGCCGTCTTCACCTCGCGGCTGGTCGCCAGTTGAATCTGATAGGCCGGCAGCGCCAGCGTGACCAGCGGTCGAAGCTGGTTCGGCGCGAACTCCTTGGTCTCCAGGATGCCGCCATTGTGCGAGACCTTGTAGAAGGCAAGCGAGCCCTGGCATTCGCTGTCGAAGATGCCGGGGAGTTCGGCGACCGCCGTCAGCGGAAACTTGTCGGACGAATAGGATGGCACGATGTAGGAGACGTCGGCGACGCCGACGGCCGTGAGCTGGGCCATGTCTTTGGCCTTGCCAAGCTGCTCCGCCGGGAAGTGCTGGAAGGTGACCTGGCCGTTGGTCAGCTTGGTGACGAGTTCGGAAAATGGCTTGCCGACGAGCTCATGAATCACATGGCCGTTCGGCAGGCTGTCGACGAGGCGAAGTGTGATCTTCTCCTGTGCACTGCCAGCACCCGCTGTCGCAGCGAACATCAACGCCGCGAGCGCTAGCGGCTTCCCCAATCGAACGAACATTATGTCTTCTCCCTTGTAGTTCGTCAGTAACCCATCTTCATCGGCAGCCAGAGAATGATCATCGGCCAGATCACCAGGATCGCAATTGCAATCAAGTGCGCGACGAAGTGTGGAAACACGCCATGAAAGACCTCGCCCACGGGGCGCCCCGAGTAGCGCGCTACGACAAAGCAGTTGAGGCCCACCGGTGGCGTGATCATGCCGACCTCAGCGGTGACGATCTTGATGACGCCGAACCACAGCGGATCGTAGCCGAGCGACTTGATCAGCGGCAGCACGATCGGAACGGTCAATACCAGGATCGCGATCTGATCCATGAACGAGCCGAGCACGATATAGCCGAACAGGATGATGGTCAGGATCAGCCACGGCGGTACCGCCAGGCTGCCGACCCAGCTCACCAGGTTCTGCGTCACCTGCGTCAGCGTGAAGAAGTAACCGAAGATCGATGCGCCGAACAGGATCATGGCGATCATGCAGGTGCCGTGTGCCGAGCGAATCAATGCGCTGCGCAGTGTCTTGCGGTTGATCTTGCCTTTCCACACGGCGAGCACGAACGCTCCGAAAGCACCGAGCGCGGACGCCTCGGTCGGCGTGGCGACACCCGTGTAGATGACGCCGGTGACCATGCCGAACAGCAACAGCATCGGGCCGACCACGCGAAGCATACGAAACTTTTCCGCGAGCGAGACCGAAGGTGCCGCCGGCGCACGCGACGGATCCTGCCAGGCCAGGAACCAGACCGTGGCCATGATCGTGAAGGTCACGAGAATGCCGGGGATGACCCCGCCGATCAGCAGCGCGCCGATGTTCACCTCGGCGAGCAGGCCGTAGATCACGAGCGCGACCGATGGCGGGATCAGCATGGCGAGCGTGCCGGATATCGCGACGACGCCAGCCGCCATCTTCGGCTCGTAGCCCTGCTTCAGCATCGCCGGCAAGCTCGTCGCCGACAACGTGGCGGCGGATGCGGTGCTGGTGCCGCAGATCGCGCCGAAGCCGGCACCCGCCAGCGCCGTTGCCATGCCGAGGCCGCCGGGAATGCGTCCGACCCAGGCCGCGGTGGCCTTGAACAGATCGTCGGCAATGCCACTGACGAGGACGAATTCCGCCATCAGCAGGAACATCGGGATGGTGATCAGCTCATAGGAGGTGACCGCCGAGAGCGGTGCCGTTTGCAGAATACCCGACAGGATCGGCATGCCGCCGATCATGTAGAGGCCCAGAGCACCGGACCCCGCCATTGCGAAACCAACCGGCGTGCCGATCGCGAGCAGCGCGAACAGCACGAGCATCGTCAGGACGAGCGTCATTCGAAGGTTTCTCCGGCAGCATGGGAGGCCGGCAGAGCAATGAGGCTGCGTCCGGTGGCGAGTGAGATGAGGTGTCCAATGAGGTGCAACGTCAGGCGAATCGTGATCAGGCCAGCGCCGAGCGGTACCAGTCCGATCGACGGCCACATCGGCCATGGGATCGCGCCGGCCATCACGTCGGCGGACCTGAAGCTGTCCACGGCGCGCAGGAAGCCGAGGTAGGCGATCAGCGAAAACACCGCGATGCCGACGACACACGTCACGATCTCCGAAACGCGGATCATCGCCGGCGAAAACTTCTGTTGCAGGATATCCACGCTGACATGAGCGTGGTTGGCATAGGCCTCGGACAGCACCAGGAAGAAGATGCCGGCCATCAGATAGATCGAGATCAGGTCGTAGGCCCAGGAGAATGGCTTGTTGAATGCGTAGCGCATGATGACATCGCCGAACACGATGATCATGATCGCGAACATGAACACGGCGGCGATCGTGGAGGCGATCTTCTCTATCGCCGCGAGCGCCCTCAAGACTCCGTCAAACAAAATTGCTCTCCCAGTGGCTCTGCTCGATCACTTGGCGGGAATGGCTGCAACCGCCGCATCGAACTCTTTCAGCGCGTCGCTGCCGTGTTTGCCGCGCCCATCGAGGCCGTCGGCCCAGGTCTTGGCGACGCCTTTCATCAAATCCTTGAACTTGGCATTCACGTCCGGCCGCAAGGTCTCGAACCGCACCCCGGCGGCCTCAAGCGATTTCTTGGTCTCATCGTCGGATTTCTGGACCTGCTGGCATGCCGACGGAATGATCTCCTCGGCAACGTCGGCCATCGCCTTCTGAACATCGGGTGGAAGCTTCTTCCAGACGGTGTCGCTGATCGAATAGGCGACGATGAAGCTGGCAAAGCCGACCCCGTCGGTCGAATATTTGACCAGCTTGTCGGCGCCGTATGCGACCACGCTCTCCAGCGGGAACAGCAGACCATCCATGGTACCGCGCTGCAGGGATTCATAGGCATCTGGCGCGGCCATGCGCACCGGCACGGCTCCGATGGCACGCAAGGTAAGGTCCTGCGCACCGCCGGTCGATCGCAGCTTGAGGCCGGTAACGTCGCCGGTCTCCTTCACCGGTTGCTTGACCGTGAAGATGCGGTACTGCGGCAGGCTCACCGCGAGCAGCAGGCGGATGCCGTTCGCGGTATAATCCTGCTGTGCGATTACGCCGCTCCGCGCGGTCTTCCAATAGGCGAGTGTGCCCTGGCAGGAATGCTCGAACATGCCGGGGAGCATCGCGACTTCGGAGACCGGCATCTTGTCGGAGACGTAAGCGGGTGCGACATAACCGATATCGGCGACGCCGGTTTGCGTCAGCTTGAGCATATCGGCGGCCTTGCCGAGCTGCTGCGCCGGATAGTGTTCGAACGTTACCGCATTGTTGGTACGCTTCTGGACCTCGGCCATCCAGGGCTCGAGCACCAGGCGGACGAGATAGTGCCCCTTCGGAAAGGAGTCGGCGACCCGCAGCTTGATCGGTTCCGCCGCTGCCGCCAGATTGACCGATGCGATGAGGAAGCCGTAACCGGCCAATACGCGCCGAAGCCCGCTCATATCTCCTGCCCCTGAATATCAATGTTGTTTTGAGCAGCTGCGCATAAACGAAATTGCGCGTCAAGCATGGCTCGGTTGCACATGCCTGATGACAACGAAGCCCTGGGGAAGCACCGGGATATCAATCTCAGCTTTGTCCATCACGCGGGAAATTGCCTGGGTGTGGTCGCTGGTTCTGCGACGGGTCAGATAGCGGGGAATTCCAGCTCGAAGGCGACGCCGCGGCTGGCGGGCAGGAGGCGGATCGAGCCGCCGTGGCTCACCATCACCGCCTGCGCGATCGCGAGCCCCATGCCGGTGCCGCCCGCATCGCGGCGGGTGGTGAAGAACGCGTCGAAGATCCGGTCGCGATTGGGCTCGGAAATCGGATTGCCGTCATTGCCGACAGTGACACGGATGCCGGACGTCTCGCCGACCGCCTCGATGGCCAGCGATTTTGCATTGTGACGGATCGCGTTGTCGGCCAGATGGGCCAACACGATCATGGCCTTTTCGGTGGACATGCCGATCGAACGTTCAAGGCAACCGCCGGTGCTGATGGCGAGAGCTGGAAACTGGTTCCTCAGGCGATCGATGACGTCTGCGAGCTGTGTCTGCTCGTTCTCCGGCACGCCCTGGGCGCGGGCCAGCTCGCGCAGCCGGTGGCTCATGGCCTCCAGGCGCTCGGCATCGCCGAGGATGTTCGACACGAAGTTCGTCTGCTCGGTCCGTGTGAGCGTTGCCGTCTTGCTGTGCAGCGAGTCCAGGAGCAACTCGGCGGCGCCCTTGATCGAGGTCAGCGGCGATTTCAACTCATGCGTCAGGTGCGCGGAGAAGGTGGCGATATAGTCGGAGCGGCGCGACAATTGCTGCGCCATGCCGAAGAAGCTGTCAGAGAGTTGCGCGAGTTCACGGGTGCCATAATGGTCCAGCGCCTTGAATGCATCGCGATCGCCACGGCCGATCTGCACGGCGCGGTCGACCAGCTCACGCATCGGCCGCGTGACGGTGCGCGAGAACACCAAGCCGATGGCGATTGTCGCCAGGACGACGACGATCGCGGCCAGCAGAAACTTGCCGCGTTCCCGATAGAGATGCTCGAAAATGTTGCTCGGCGTCCGCGACGCATAGATCACGCCGGCAACCCGATCGTTGACGATGACGGGCATTGCCGAGAAGACGTGGACACCGACGCCGCGGCTGATCGAATAGATCGGCGGCGGAGGCTTGTCGGGGATACGGATGCGCAGCGCGGCGCTATACTGGCCGCGCAGCGCCGCCGCCACCTCTTCGATATGGGCGAGGGATTGTCCGACCTCCTGGCGTCCCGCGATGACGACGCCCTGCGGATCGAGAATCCGGAAACCCGCCAGCGTCACTTTCTGGGTCTCCAGCACGAGAGGCATGAGCCGCGCGCCGATGGCGATGTGAGCCGGATCTGCCGGCTTGGGCGCAGGAAGCGCGTCGGGTCGTCGCCGCAGAAGATCGTTGCCGGCAAGATCGAGCTCGGGCCGGATCGGCGTCACCTGATCGCCCGGATCGGGAAGCGCCTCGGGTGGAACTGCGGCGCCGAGCGGGATGCCATTGGCAAGCTGCGCCTGCACGTCCCGTGCATAGATCACGGCCAGCACGCGGCTCTGCGCGATCAGTTCGGCCTGGGTCTGGCGAATGAGCTGGTTGTCATAGAGCCGGAAGAAGAACAGTCCGAGCAACGGGAGCACGGCGACCAGGGCAAGCACGGCGAAGATGACGAAGCTGAGCGAAGGGCGCCACTTCTGTCGGGCACGGAAAGACGTCATGCGGGAGGCTCGCACCTGCCGAGCTTGAACCCGACGCCATGCACGGTCTCGATGACATTGTCGCATTTCACCGCGGCGAGCTTGGCTCTGATGTTGCGGATATGGCTGTCGATGGTGCGGTCGGAGACCTGGATATTGAGCTGATAGGCTGCGCTCATGATCTGCTCACGGTTGAACACCGCGGTAGGTCGCGTCAGGAACGCGCGCAGGATGCCGAACTCGATCGCGGTCAGATGCAGTGGCGTATCACCGAATGTTGCGACGTGCTGTTCGGGATCGACCGAGAGCTGCCCCTTGGAGAGGGCACCCGATTCCGGCACGCCCGGCCGTGGCGCCAGCCGTCGCAGAATCACATTGACCCGCGCGACGAGTTCGCGCGGGCTGAAGGGCTTAGTCACATAGTCGTCGCCGCCGATCTCGAGCCCGAGGACGCGATCGATCTCATCGTCGCGGGCGGACAGGAACAAGATCGGCACGTCGGATGATTTGCGGATCTCCCGGCAGACATCGAGGCCGTCGAATTCCGGCATGCCGATATCGAGCACGATCAGGTCCGGTGGCTCGGCGGAAAACCGGGCCAGGGCCTCCTTCCCATCGCGCGCCTCGCTGACGTTCATACCCGCCTTTTTCAGAGCGACGCGGATGACCTCCCGGATATGGAGGTCATCGTCGACGACAAGAATGCGGTTGGTCACAAGTTCACTCCGGATACGAAGCCATCTAGCTCGCGGCTGAACCCTGCTGGCGATCCAGCATGCGCTGGAGCCGCCAGTTGCGGAAGCCCCAGCTCCGCCAGGAGACCATCCGCTCGCGCTGCTCTTTTACAAGGCAATTGCGGTGGTAAACAAGGATGGGATCGAAAGCGTGGAGCGCGAGCCCTCGATCGATTGCCGGGAGGGCCTGTGGCCCGAGCCGGACCAGATAGTCGATATCCAGGTTGACCCCGTTGCCCGAGGCTTCCCGTCTGTAGCTGATGTTGGTCGAGATTGCCGAGGTTGACGAACAGCGACGCGCAAGCGAACGCGACTGCAAAAATGACGACGGAAAGTCCGAGACGCTGGTCGTAGAACAACCAATCGGCCAATGCCGCAAGAGCGAGCGTTGCCGCGATTTTGACCGGGAGAAGCTTGTTGTCGACTGACCGGGTTTCGATCTCCGGTGGCGCAAAGCTTGTCATGATGACCTCGGGATCGCTGGGGTGCGTCGGCCGCAGCGTCTCGATCCGCTTGCCTGGGTTTGGGATCGAGGTGCCGCTCGGACGAACCTTGAGGCGTACATGTGCAAATGCCGGGAACACGATCTGCAAGAGTTCAGGATTCTTATGCAGATTGCGTGCAGACGCGACTTATCGGCTCGCGCCAGTGAATCCCGTCTGATACGGACGCATCAGGTCTGCTTCTTCAGTCATGCGTGGCTCCATGCAAATCGTCCGTACTACGTTGCTCTGGATCGTCGGGCTTGTATTCGTGCTTGTGGGCATCAACAGCAACGATCCGTATCTGGTGCCGATGCGTGGGATGGGCAATCTGATGCTCGTGATCGCAAGTGGCGCCGTCGTGTTCATGTTGCTCCGCCTCGGCGGATGGCGCGGGCGGCCGTGGGCAGGAAGGCTCCTGGTCATCCTGTGGTGTATGCCGCCGCTCGTGCTGCTGGCAGCGCACGGTGTGTTCGAATTTCGCAAGCAGCGGGTTCTGCGGACCGAGGCGGCGCTCGCGCGGTCGCTCGGGCAGCATTTCATCGTTGGCTATCGGTCGCTGGACGAGGTCGCTCCGCTGGCAGAAAAGGGATTGATTGGGGGGATCTATGTCACAGGGCGCAATGTTGCAGGCCGGACGGCCGAGGCATTGAAGGCAGAAATCGCTGCCTTGCAGGCGAGGCGGCGGGCGGCGGGGCTGCCACCGCTGATTGTGGCGACGGATCAGGAGGGCGGCATCGTCTCTCATCTGGCACCGCCGCTGACGCGGCTGCCTGCGCTCGCCTCATTGGTCGATCTGGCGCCAGACCAGCGAAAGGCAAAAGCAGAGGAGTTCGGGCGTATCCATGGAAGCGAGCTGGCGTCGCTCGGTGTCAACCTCAATCTTGCCCCCGTGCTCGACCTTCGACCGGAAGCAAAGCGCAATCGGCTTGATTTCAACACGCTCATCAATCAGCGGGCGATTTCAGACGATCCCGCCAAGGTCAGCGCGATCGCGGACGCCTACATCCACGGCCTCGAGTCCGCCGGCGTCAACGCGACCGTAAAGCACTTTCCAGGATTGGGCCGCGTGCGTGCCGACACGCACCATTTCACAGCTGATCTCGATACGCCGGTCAGCGAACTGGAAGCGAGCGACTGGCGTCCGTTCCGCGACGTGTTGTCGACGACCAGCGCACGCTTGATGGTCGGGCACGTGGCAGTGAGTGCTCTCGATCCTCGACGGCCCGCGTCGCATTCAAAGGCGGTCATCGACGGATTGATCAGGAAGACCTGGAACTACCAGGGCCTCGTCATGACGGACGACCTTGTGATGGGCGCGATCTATCAACACAACGTTTGCACAGCGGTTGTCGAGGCGCTGAACGCCGGCGTTGATCTCCTGCTGGTGGCCTATGACGGCGCGCAGTTCTATCGTCTGTTTGCGTGCGCGACCGACGCGGCTGCACAAGATGGATTCGACGCTATCATGTTGCACGACAGCGAGGCGCGGCTAAGGCGGGCCTCGTTGATCGACTAGAGCCTCTTTCGTTCCGATTGGAACGGGTCTCAGGAATGAGCTCCGACCGCCGATTTGTTGTCCTGCTGCTTCGACCATGAGACGTAGTAGGCGACCGCAGTCATTGCGGCGAGGCCGGCGATGCTGACCGCGACCTGTCTCGCCACCGAGTTCGGGCCGGTGATGAGGACCAGATGCGCGGCAAAGGACAGGAAAACGCCTGCACAGAACACGGCGAGCCACTCCTCGCCGCACTTGATGATCGGCTGCAAGGCGTAGGATCGTAAATACGCCCAGTTGCGCGGCACCAGCAAAGTGAACAGGAACGTCAGCGTAAGGAAATGCAGGATGCGGTGTGGCGCGACATCCTCCCTGTCGCTCGGCAGGAGCATATCGGTCAACCCGGCCGGCATCGCCTGGGCGAGTGCCGGGATATCGCGGCTCACGACAATCGCGAGCGCGAGCACCAGATACAGCAATGCCGCGGCGCGCAGCGCCGGAATGTTCTGCAACGAACGGATCGCAGGTGCGTATCGCTGGCCGACGAGCGCAAGCCAGCCACCCATCACGAACAGCAATTGCCAGCAAAACGGGTTCAGGTACCAACGGCCATCCGGGTATGACGTCAGGTTCCAGTCGAGCACGCGAGCGGTCGCATAAAGGGCGGTGGAGCCCGCGAGCGTTGCGTTCGGTACGTAGAACAACCCGCACACGATGATGGGCTGGAACGCCATCAGGACGATAATGAGTTGCAGGACATCGAGATTGAGCGGCTTGGCCTGCAGGAACAGGCCGTAGATCAGCGTCCGGATTCCGTGATCGATGAAGCCGGTGATGTTGAATTCGCTGATGATCTCGGGGGCCGCGGTCCGGGCCGCAACATAGCTGATCAATTCGACATAGATGACGAACAGAACGATATAGGCGGCGTAGAGCTGCCACACACGCCTGAAGATCCGGGTGGCGGCCACCAGCATCCCGCGTTCCACCGCCATCCTCGTATAGATCAGCGTCGTCGCATAGCCGCCGACGAACACAAACAGGTCGGTGGCGCCGCTGAAGCCGAAATTGCGCATCGTCAGCGCGTTGACGACATTGTGCGGGACATGGTCGAGGAACAGAAACCAGTTCGCGATGCCGAGCAGCAGCGCAATCCTGAGATCGCTATCCGCCGCGGCGATCTCGGCATTTTTTGTCGGATTCATCGGAAGCAGAAATCACCGGCCCGGGAAACGAGATCGCCAATCTACAAGGGAACCCACACGCAGTCCGAATAGACTTTGCGTGAACCCTATCTAGTTCGTTTCCGGTTCCGGCCAAGTGGGCCGTCATGGGAAAATCACGTTTTCGAAATCACCACGCGGGCGGCCTGGACATCAGACCGGTTCGTGTTTGCGCAGATCGCGGGCGTGGTCAAGTGCATTGGCTTGCAGGTTCGCCCCGGTGAGGGAGATCTCAGGCAGGGCGGCCTCGGCAAGGATGTCGTCCGTGATGTCCTCGACCGATGATTCGACGATCTCATGGATGAAGCTGATGTTTGCGTATTCGCCTGATGCGATCCGCGAGACGACCTCGCGTCGCGTCAGTTCGGGGTCGACGATCGCCTCCCGGCCTCTGCGGCCATAGTCGATCATCACGACAAAATACTGCATTGCCAATCGTTCGGTGCGTTTCACTGTCACCGGCGATTATTTCGGATAATCGTAAGTTTGTCAAGCGATATTGTCGACATGCGAGACTCGGCGCAACTGGCCGGACCGATTCGGCGTGAAGGCACGCGAATCGGTCCGTCCGGTTCTGACGCAGTTACTTCTCGGACGATCGTCCGCCCTGTGCCTTGCCGGACTTGCGGCCCTTCGACGCCGTCTTGCCGCGCAGTCGTTCGATCTGGCCGCGGGGCAGGGTGACGCAAATCTCGCCGATCCATTCGAGCTTTACGCCGTTGATCGGCTTGGCATTGAAGCTCTTGAGGTTGACCGTACCGGAAGAACTGCCGCGTTCGATCGTCTTCAGATAGCGCTCGCCGCTCTTCAACCGAACCGCAGCTTCCTCCCCATAGAAGCTCGACAGCGGATAACGCTGTTCGCGATAGACCACGATGACGTCGCCATTCTCATATTTCGGCAGCATCGAATCGCCCGAAACCTCGAAGGCGACGGTCTCCTCGGTCATCGGGAACGGAAGTTCGACTTCGCCAAGACCTTCCGGCGGTACCTGCTCCAGTTCCGGCTCGATCGAGGCGCCGGCGCCGACCCGGCCCACGATCGGCACCGAGTTCAGCTCCAGATACTCGACGATCGGGGCGATCTCGGACGCCTTGATCAACCGTATTCCCGATAGGATTTCGGACACCGCTCCGGGCCGAACTCCCATTGCGCGGGCAAGCCCGCCTTTGCTCTTGCCTGTCTTTTCCAGTGCTCGTTCGATCAGTGCTGCATCCAGCATGGTTCATCCTCTCCAAACCCGGATACATCATTACCGTTACGATTATCAGAAATCAAGCTTGACTTTTTCTTCGGAATATCGGAAGCTGTGTGAGGCGCCGGCAGAATGACAAAAATGGGAATTTGGAATGGAAATGACGAACTGGCTGCCGGAGCACTCGGCAGCCCTGCAAAACCTGCGCGCCCGCGGCTTGTCCTATTCGGAGATCGCCGACGCGATTAACGCAGCATTCAACACGGCTTATACGCGTAACGCGGCGCTCAGCCGGGCACAGCGCATGGGGCTGGCGGGGCTCGATCGGCCCGAGCCGTCCCTGCCGGGGCGACTGGATCCGCCCAAGCCGCCCCCGCCGGAATTGCCACGAGGCGAATGCCTGCGCGAGCGCCCGGCCGAGCCGACGCTCGATCTGCTTGGTTCGCCACGGATATTCACCGAGACGGTGGAGATGCCACCGCTTCGTTGCGCGGGGGTTATGCCGCGGCACCTCTCCCTGCTCGAGCTCGAACGCGGTGACTGCCGCTATCCCTATGGCGGAGACGCCGACGTCGAGACAATGACCTTCTGCGGTCATCCCTGCCGGCCGGGCGCGAGCTACTGCACCCCACATTTTCGCCTGAGCCGCGACCTCGAGGCCTCGGCGAAACCGGTACTCAACGATGGCTGGCTGCGAGCCGTCGGGGCCGGCTGAGACGGTTCATCTCCCGACCTCCGAACTTTCCATCCGCAACCGCGCGGAAGCCTCCGCGCGCTCATCAGCAGACATTTGGAGATCAGCAATGCCTCGCGCCAAACGCCGGAAGCCATACGACCCCGCTGGAGCGCACGATCGACGCGCCCAGGATCTGCCGTTCAACGCCGAGCTGGCGACCGTCGAGGTCGACGATCCGATGGCGCTGGAGCCGGGCGACAAGATCGTTGCATTTCGCTCGATACGTAACGATCCGCTCGGCCGGCTGCATGCCCACCGCCAGATCGACGATACGCAGTATCGGAGCGGCCGGGCTTTTCAGAACGATTGGGAGAAGGCCGAGCGCGGCCCCCGCGCCGTGGATACGACCCGCGAATATGTCGATGGCGGCGAGCTGCGCGAGCCGATCACGGAACGACAGCGCCAGGCGACGCTTCGCTTGAATCGTGCCGAGCATGAGCTTGGCGCCGATGGCTCTGCACTGGTGCACGACGTTCTGATCCTCGGGATGACCATGGAACAGGTCGGGCAACGACGCGGACTACGCACGCAGCGCTGGCAGGACTATTTCGCGCGGCGTTTCAAGGAATGCCTGGATCGGTTGGCGCTGATGTACGGGCTTGTCACGGTGCATCGGGTTCCCGCGAAGCACCGGCAATGCTGATTGAGCGTGATGTGCTCACGCGCCGGTTGCAACGCAAGCATCCGGCGCGGCACATCGCATCGTGTTACGGCACTGTGCTCTGCCTCACACTGAACTCGATCCCTGATTGTGGTGGACGACGTGCTTGAGCATGTCTTGCGGAAGATGGTCGACAGCGGCGCGGACTCTCATGTAACTTCGTTCGCGTCGACGACCTGCCTGCATCCGAGCGCAACGTGATTGCCCTCTTGTGCGGGGAACGGTCTGGTACGTCCACCAGGGAGTTCGCAGCGACTAAGCCCGCTTACGTCCTGTCCTGCATCGCGAACATCACGAGTAACGTGGGTCGATGCCGGCGCGGAGTCCTACCACTTCACCCAAGGAGAACCGACCGATGAATCACACAGGAAACTGCTTTTGTGGCGCCGTCGAACTCAAGGTCACGGGCGAACCGGAGGCGATGGGTTACTGCCACTGCCGTTCGTGCCGTTCATGGTCCGGTGGCCCGGTGAATGCATTCAGCCTGTGGAAGCCTGAAGCAGTCGAGGTCACCAAGGGCGCCGACCACATCGCGACCTTCGAGAAGACCGCGATGAGCCAGCGCAAATATTGCACCAAATGCGGCGGTCACCTGATGACCAACCACCCGACGCTTGGGCTCGTCGACGTGTTCACGGCAACGATCCCGACGCTGAAGTTCAGCCCGGGCGTCCACGTCAACTATTCCGAGGCAGTGCTGCCGATCCGCGATGGCTTGCCGAAGTTGAAGGATTTTCCGGCCGAGTTCGGTGGCTCCGGGGAAATGATCGCAGAGTAGCGCGACGGTGCTTCATGACGGAGCGGGTGACGACGGCGCGTCGTCACCCGCTACTCTTCCGCGGGTGGAGGTCCCTGACCGGCCCGCCAGTCTGCCGTTCTCCTGTTCAAGTCATTCTTTCGCATCGGCGCTCCGGCACCGCCAGGACAATCCTTGCCGATCGCAGCCATGTCAGGCGAAGGTCCCGCCCTGCAAAATCCGGGTTTGGTCTTAACGATGGGCTTCCGCTAAAAGGCGTGCGGCGGCGGTCCTGCCAGGGTCGCGGTATTTCGCCTGACAAAATAACAGAGGAAGCGTCGGATCATGACCGGACCAGAATTGCCAGGGCGCGCGCCGCGCGGGGAGGGAGTTCCGACGGCGCTCGATGGCCTGCTGGTTGTCGACTTCACTCGCGTCGTCGCGGGGCCGGCCTGCACGCAAACGTTGGCCGATTTCGGAGCCGAGGTCATCAAGATCGAGAATCCGGACGGCGGTGACGACACGCGCGCTTACGAACACGCCGAAATCGGCGGAGAAAGCGCGGCCTATCTGAGCCTCAACCGCAACAAACGCGGCATTGTGCTCGATTTCAACAATCCCGCTGCGCTCGAGGTCGCACGCGAACTGATTGCCAAGGCCGACGTCGTGGTAGAAAACTTCTCCGGCGGCGTCATGAAGAAATTCGGTCTCGACTATGCGTCGGTGGCGCCGACCAATCCGCGGCTGATTTATTGCTCGATCTCCGCCTATGGCCGCAAGGGCGATTTCGCGCTCCGCCCCGGCTTCGATCCGATCACGCAAGCTGAAAGCGGCTTCATGTCGCTGAACGGCTTTGCGGACGGCGAGCCGGTGCGCACTGGTCCGCCGATCGTGGACATGGCAACGGGCATGTCGGCCTGCAATGCCATCCTGATGGCGTTGATTGCGCGCGATCGGCTCGGTCAAGGCCAGCAGGTCGAGGTCGCGTTGATCGACACCGCGGTGTCAATGACCGGCTTCTACGGCATGGCTTATCTCATCAACGGTAACAACCCGGGCCGCTTCGGAAACTCTCCGAATGGTTCTCCGACGGTCGGCGTCTACCGGGCGTCCGATGGTCCGCTCTACATGGCCTGCGCCAATGACCGGCTCTATCGCCGGCTTGTCACAGACGTGCTGGAGCGCCCGGATCTCATCACCGATCCCGAGTTTGCTCAACGCAAGGCGCGGACCGCCAACAAGGAGAAGCTGCGCGGCATCATTGCCGGCGTGTTTGCCAGCGACACGCTGGAGAACTGGATGGCGAAGATGAAGAAGGCCAACATTCCGGTTGGCTATCTGCGAACGGTCGAGGAGGGCTTCAACGCGCCCGAGGTGCGCGACCGGGATCGTCTCAGCAAGATCGCGCATCCGACCGCAGGCTCGGTTCCGAACATCGAGTCGCCGGTCAGCATGAGCCTGACGCCGGCGGTCGACCCGGTTGCCGCTCCACTGCTCGGCCAGCACACGCGTGATGTATTGAGCAGGACGCTCGGCTACGACAACCGCCGCCTCGCGGCATTGGCCGAGGCAGGCGCATTCGGCAAGGCCGGGAATACAGGCTAACGCGGTCGGGGCTGCGCCGTAAATTCAGCATCCTTACAACAAGCTGACGGCAGACGAGAGCAATGCCTCTCGCCTGCTGGAATGTCGCTCAAGCAGGCAACTCCCCGACCCGTGCCGACGGACGGCCAGGGAGCTGGAACTGGCCCGTGCCCCGGGTCTCAGTTCGGCTTGCTGCGCAGGTTGTTCCTTGGCATACTTTCAACTTCTTCGGGCTCCGCCCGATCGATCTCGAGGCGTGCCATCCGAAGTATGAGGGTTGCCGTGGTCAGGCCGAGGCGTTCGGCCTCTTGTGCTGCGGTGTCGACCTTCTGGGCCAAGCCTTCACGTTTACCTGGGTATGCCATTCGTGATCCTCACTTAAGGTGCGAGATGAAAAATCCCACATACGTTGCAGAGCTGCAGAAGAAGCTCGGAGCTCCATCGAGCGAAACACTGGAAAGCCTGCGACTGTTGAAGGCTTTCCTTCGACTTGCGCCCGGCCAGCGTTGCGAGGTCATCGAGCTGGTCGAACGTTTGGCGGTTGAGCCGCCACGCGATCCTTCACTGTCCTGAAGTGTTCGCGTTTTCTCCCGGATATCAGGTCTTGATCGGCTTGGCGGGCGGCTGCGTCGCGATCACGTAGATTGCGCCGCCCTCGAGCGCCTCGGATTGATGCCGGGTGCCGGCAGGCAGCAGGATCGTGTCGCCGGCACCGACCACGCGTTCGCCACCATCCCAGGAGAAGTTCAGCCGGCCGCTGACGATCATCAGAATTTCGTCGACCGGATGGGTATGGAAGTGATGCACCTTGCCGGCCGCATCATGCTGCAACTCCACCGAACCCTGTGCGGGAAGCAAGTTCAGGATTGCCGTGTCATTCGGCCTGCAATAT
>NZ_DDOP01000045.1:70956-71365 GCF_002341725.1 Bradyrhizobium sp. UBA2491 | reverse complement strand
TTCGGACGCGCAGATCGCGGCGCTGAAGGCCCGCGAAGCGGTTGGCGCCGCCGATCCGCAGACCACGGCCAGCGCGACCGAGAACTTCAACAAGGCGCTCGCCTACGTCCCGGCCGGATCGCCGGTCGATCGCGCCAACATCGTCGCGGCGTCGGCGCCGATCCCGCGCAGTGTGCGTCCGACGCGCAATGCCGCGGCGTCCAGCACCGAGATCAACACCGTCGTTCCCAAAGGTGGGCCCGGCCAGGGCGTGATCACCACGTCGGCGCGGATTTCGGCCGCCAAGGGCAACGACATCTGGATGCGCGTGGTGATGCTGGCGCCGAGCGCAAGCAATGGCATGCTGACCACGGTGCTCGGCGACACCGACATGAGCACGATGCGGGCTCACTTCGTGAAGCCGCAGGCC
>NZ_DDOP01000045.1:70493-70675 GCF_002341725.1 Bradyrhizobium sp. UBA2491 | reverse complement strand
CTCGGAAGATCCGATGATGGGCATGACCTGCGACCACTTCTCGGGCTCCGCCACCGCCCTGCTGACCACCCAGTCGTTCGTGCTGCGCACCGCCTCGCTGCGCTGAGCGGCCGCCCCCTTCAAGCGACTTTCTGAGCATTCTGCGCACGCGGGCCCGTAGCGCCCGGATGCAGCGAAGCGCA
>NZ_DDOP01000045.1:0-70282 GCF_002341725.1 Bradyrhizobium sp. UBA2491 | reverse complement strand
GCCCGGATGCAGCGAAGCGCAATCCGGGTCCACAGCCAGCCATCACGTAAGGTCAGGTACCCCCGGGCTTCGCGAAGCCCGCCAACGGCTGCGCATGCGCGCAGCCTGTTATCCGGGGACAGAGGCCGCAAAGGCCTCAGAGCATGCCAAGCGCCTGCATGTAGGTTTCCAGGATGGTCTCCTGCTCCATGCGCTCGTTCGGATCCTGCTTGCGCAGCCGGATGATCGCGCGCAGCGCCTTGACGTCGTATCCGTTGCCCTTGCTTTCGGCATAGACGTCGCGGATGTCGTCCGAGATCGTCTTCTTCTCTTCTTCAAGCCGCTCGATGCGCTCGATGATCGACTTGAGCTGGTCCTTGGCAAATCGCGTTGCGGGCTCTTCCTTGACGGCGGCAGACGTGGTGGCCATCGCGTACTCCTGAACAGGCATTGAAAATGTGACGCGAATACGCGTCCTGCGCACCGCTTGCTGCGGGCGACCCTCGATTTTGGAGCGCGTTCCGTCAAGGAAACATCGCGCTCATCCACAGCGCGCCCACAGGAGATGCGCGCGTCGACGGAACCGATGTCATACAGGCCGGGATTCAGTGCCCGCTTTGGGCCTTCTTCATCGCCGCGAGCTGCTCGGGCGTCGCGCTGCCCTGATATTTCGCCTTCCATTCCTCATAGGGCATCCCGTAGACCGCCTCGCGGCTCTCGTCCTTGCTCACCGCAAGGCCCTTGGCGTCGGCCTCTTCCTTCATCCAGTTGGACAGGCAGTTGCGGCAGAAGCCGGCGAGGTTCATCAGGTCGATGTTCTGCACATCGGTCCGGTCGCGCAGATGACCGACAAGGCGCCGAAACACCGCAGCCTCAAGCTCTGTTCTTGTTTTGTCGTCAATGCTCATAATCGTGATCCCGGTGTGTGGCGCTCACCATATTGATATCAGGTGGGAATTGTCACAGATTTTGCCAACTCGGCGCGCAAGACGGACCGGCTCGGCACCACTCGCCAGGTCCCACCGTGTTGGGAGATGGGCGCCCGCCCGTTGACAGTGCCAGCCGGGCACGCGAAATCGTCAATGATTTGATATAGCTTCGCCGCATGAGCCCAACAGATTCTCCCGCTTCAGTCTCCCGCACCATCCGCCTGACCTGGGCCTGCATCCTGCCGGTGCTGGCGGTCGTCGCGGCGTGCCTGTGGACGAGTCCGGCGGCCGCCGATTTCCGGCTCTGCAACAACACCTCGAGCCGCGTCGGAATCGCGCTCGGCTACAAGGACGCCGAGGGCTGGACCACGGAAGGCTGGTGGAACGTGTCGTCGCGGACCTGCGAGACCCTGCTGCGCGGCAACCTCGTGGCGCGCTACTACTACATCTACGCACTCGACTACGATCGCGGCGGCGAATGGTCCGGCCAGGCCTTCATGTGCTCGCGCGACAAGGAATTCACCATCAAGGGCACCGAGAACTGCCTGGCGCGCGGCTTTGACCGCACCGGCTTCTTCGAGGTCGACACCGGCGAGCAGCGTGCATGGACCGTCCAGCTGACCGAAGCCACCGAACAACAGCCGCAGAAAGTACCGGGAATGCCGGGAGGCGTAGGCCCGGGAAGTCCCGGGGCGATGCCGGGCCTGCAAAACCCGCCGCCGGGCGCAACGGCGCCGAGCGCGCCGGGTCTGCCGCCAGCCGCAACGCCGCCCGGAAACAAACCATGAGACGACTGCGCCGAATCAAGATCCTCGCAACGCTCGGCCCGGCCTCCTCGGACAGTGCGATGATCCGCAAGCTGTTCGAGGCGGGTGCCGACGTCTTCCGCATCAACATGAGCCATACGCCGCATGACAAGATGCGGGAGCTGGTCAAGACCATCCGCAACGTCGAATCGAGCTATGGACGGCCGATCGGCATCCTGGTCGACCTGCAAGGGCCGAAGCTGCGGCTCGGGGCCTTCGCGGAAGGCTCGACCCAGCTCAAGAACGGCCAGAACTTCATCCTGGATTCCGACAAGACGCCGGGCGACAACAGCCGCGTCCAGCTTCCGCATCCCGAAATCCTCGCCGCGCTCCGGCCGGGGCACGCGTTGCTGCTCGACGACGGCAAGGTGCGGCTGATCGCCGAGGAGACCTCACCCGACCGCGCGGTCACGCGCGTGGTGATCGGCGGCAAGATGTCGGACCGCAAGGGCGTCAGCCTGCCCGACACCGATCTGCCGGTCTCGGCGATGACGCCGAAAGACCGCGCCGATCTCGAAGCCGCGCTGCCGGAGGGAATCGATTGGGTCGCGCTGTCATTCGTGCAGCGTGCCGAGGATGTGATCGAGGCCAAGAAGATGATCCGCGGCCGCGCCGCCGTGATGGCCAAGATCGAGAAGCCGCAGGCGATCGACCGCCTCGCCGACATCATCGACGCGTCGGACGCGCTGATGGTGGCGCGCGGCGATCTCGGCGTCGAGCTGCCGCTAGAGCGGGTGCCGAGCCTACAGAAGCAGATGACCCGGATGGCGCGCCGCGCCGGCAAGCCGGTGGTGGTCGCGACCCAGATGCTGGAATCGATGATCCAGGCCCCGGTGCCGACGCGCGCCGAGGTCTCCGACGTCGCCACCGCGGTGTACGAAGGCGCCGATGCCATCATGCTCTCGGCGGAATCCGCGGCCGGCAAATTCCCCGTGGAAGCAGTCTCGACCATGAACCGCATCGGCGAGGAAGTGGAGCGCGACCCGACCTATCGCGGCGTGCTGAACGCGCAACGTGCCGATCCGGAGCCGACGGTGGGCGATGCCATCGCCGATGCCGCGCGGCAGATCGCCGAAACGCTCGACCTGTCGGCGATCATCTGCTGGACCTCCTCGGGTTCGACCGCGATCCGCGTGGCGCGCGAGCGCCCGAAGGTGCCGGTGGTCGCGATCACGCCGAATCTGGTCACCGGCCGCAAGCTGGCGGTGGTGTGGGGTGTGCACTGCGTGGTCGCCGAGGACGCGCACGATCTCGACGACATGGTCGATCGGGCCGGCTCGATCGCATTCCGCGACGGCTTCGCCAAGGCCGGCCAGCGCGTCATCATCGTCGCCGGCGTGCCGCTCGGCGCGCCCGGCACCACCAACATGCTGCGCATCGCCTCGGTCGGGCCGAACGGCGACGCGCAGGTCTGACGGCCAGAGCAGGAAACCGCAGCTTCGGTTCTTGAATGATCAGAACCGAAGCAGCATTGCTCGAACGCGCAGGCGCCGCGATCAGCCCTGCAACGAGGCGTCGAGCGTGATCTTGGTGTTGAGCAGTTTCGACACCGGGCATCCGGCCTTCGCCTTGCCGGCCAATTCCTGGAACGTCGCGTCATCGGCGCCCGGAATCTTCGCCGACAGCGTCAAATGCACCGCGGTGATGGCGAAGCCGTCGGCGACCTTCTCCAGGGTGACGTCGGCCTTGGTCTCCATGTGCTCGGCGGTGAGCTTGGCCTCGCCCAGGATCAGCGACAGCGCCATCGTGAAGCAGGCGGCATGCGCCGCGCCGATCAACTCCTCGGGATTCGAACCGGGCTTGCCCTCGAAGCGGCTGGCGAAGCCATAGGGATAATCGGCGAGTGCGCCGCTCTTGGTCGAGATCGCGCCCTTGCCGTCCTTGATGCCGCCCTGCCATTTGGCCGAGCCATGGGTGGTCGTCATGCGTTGCTCCGTGAGGTTGGTTGAACCCGGTCCGCAAGGCTACAACGCCGATACGACGGAAGTGTTCGCGGCGCGGCGCCGTATCAAGCGCCGACCAGTGCCTTGGCCGGTGTCGTCGCCTGCACCACCAGACCTCGCGCGCGCGCGTCCATCACGCCGACCGCGCGCAGTGCCAGCAACGTCACGGTCTGCACCGCATCGCGCAGCTTGATCGGATCATCGAGATTGGCCGGCGCCAGTGGGCCGACCAGCGCCTCGTGCAGTGCGCCGAGCAAGGCCGTGGCGGCCAGCGCGGTGTCCTGCGCCGGCAGATGGCCGGCACGCACGGCCGCGTCGATGCGCATGGCAAGCTCGCCGGAAATATCGCGACGACTGGCGAGGCGCGAGGCCGTGACGTCGACGTCGACCGGCTCGGCCAGGATACCCCAGGCGAGCTTGCGCTGCGACAGCACATGGACCGCAATCGTCGTCACCGCGGCGGCCAATGCCGACGACGGGCCGGGCGCGGCGTCCGCGGCCCGCCTGATCGCGGACAGTTCGTCGCGCGAGACCTCGGTGATCAGTTCCGAGATCAGCTCGGCCTTCGACGGGAAATAGCGGTAGACGGTACCTGCGGCGACATTGGCCCGCACCGCCACCGGCGCAATCTGGACCGCCGCCATGCCGCCCGCCGCCGCCGCGTCCCGCGCAGCCGACAGGATGGCACTGCGCCGGGCAGCCAGCCGTTTTACGACCTGATGTGTTCGCCGGTAGACCATGGCGTTCCGTCCCCCACCGTGCACCCTGACCGGCGCCCACCGGCAGAACCCACGAATCTTCAATGCTTTGAACGATTGATCCCGCAATCGCCTGAAGAAGTGAACAACTATTCAAACTGAATGACAAGCTGGAATTGTAAGGATTTTGCGACAGCCACATGCTACCTCTGATTGAGCCGAAGGACTGTTACCGCCGCTCATGGAAGCATAGGCCGCTGGAAATGATGGCCGCCGCCCGCTGCGGAAGAGCTGGCCACCGGGTCGAGGCCTGATCGCGATGGTGAACCGCAAGCTAAGATGATCGCTCAAAATCGAGGCACCGGTCTCGGGCCGGCGCAGCTTTGTCGCGGCCGCATTTACCCGAATTTATCGGAAGCCGTGGTCGAGTGCGGGCAACGTCACGCGTGGCGTTGCCTTGTGATCCCCCGGCCCGAAGACAAGAAAGCGCATGTCACTCTCGATCACCAGCAGCGTGAGCAGCCGTAGCGCGGTGCGCGGACTGGTGCCGCTGTGCGCCGCCGTGGGCGCCTATCTGTTCTATCTCTCGGCCGGGGAGATCCTGCTGCGCGATACCGACACGATGTGGCAGATCAGGGTCGGACAATGGATTCTCGACAACGGCGCGATGCCCACGTCCGACGTATTCTCGTTCACCCGCTACGGCGAAGCCTGGATCTCGAGCTCATGGCTGTCGCAGGTGCTCTACGCGCTGGTCTACGGCGGCGATTGGGCCGGGCCCGTGATCCTGTCGTCGCTCGCGATCGGCGCGACGGTCGCGATCTTCCTGCATCTGCTGAGCCCGCATTTCGATCCGGCGCGCGCGATCCTGATCGCGGCACTGGCGCTGTTGCTGTCGACGACCCACTTCCTCGCGCGGCCCCACGTGCTGGCGCTGCCGGTGTTGCTGGCGTTCATCGGCGGCCTGATCGCGGCCGCGGATCGCCGCACCTCACCATCATGGTGGCTGCTGCCGTTGATGACGCTGTGGGCCAATCTGCATGGCGGCTTCGTGCTCGGCCTAGCGCTGATCGGGCCGATCGGACTTGAGGCGATCTGGAACGTGGAGCCAGCCCGCCGCCGCCAGCTCATCGTGCGCTGGGGCGTGTTCGGTCTGGCTGCATTGGCCGCGAGCTGCGTCACGCCCTATGGCTGGAACAGCCTGCTCGGCGCCACCAAGATCCTCAGCCTCGGCAAACTGCTGACCCTGATCGGAGAATGGAAACCCGCGGACTTCAGCAAGCCGAGCTTCTTCGAGGCCACGCTGCTCGGCCTCATCGGCCTGATCTGCTATCGCAGGCTGACCTTGCCGGTGCCGCGGATCCTGCTGCTGCTCGGCCTGATCTGGATGGCGCTGAGCCATGTCCGCAACATCGAGGTGTTCGCCTTCATCGCGCCGCTGGTGCTCGCCAAGCCGATATCAGAGCAATGGGGCACGGCAAGCGCAGGCGCCTCTCGCTTCGAGGACAACCGTTCGGCCCCCGTCGTCACGATCCTGGCCGGGCTCGCGATGCTGGTCGGCGCATCGCTGACGACCACGATGTTCGTCGCCCAACATCCGTTCAAATTCCTGCCGATGTTCTCGCCGGTTGCTGCCGTCGACGTGCTCCAGCAGCACAAGGCGGAGCGGGTGTTCAGCACCGCGCCGTTCGGCGGCTACATGGTCAGCCGCGACATGAAGGTGTTCATCGACGGCCGCGCCGAGCTCTATGGCGAGCAATTCGTGCTCGACTATTACGATGCGCTCGACGCTCGCGATGTCGGCCAGCTGCTGGGGCTGCTCGACAAGTACCGGATCGACGCCACGCTGTTGAGCTCGGACTCTCCGGCCGGAAACGTGCTTGATCATCTCAAGGGCTGGAAGCGGCTGTACAAGGACGACATCGCGGTCATCCATGTGCGGGCGGACGAGACGAGGGCCGGCGCGGTGCCGGCGAGCGAAAGCTCGAACTAGCGTCAAATCCCCTCAGCTCAGACATTCCGTCATTGCGAGCGAAGCGAAGCAATCCATTGGATTGCATTTGCGGAGCGTTGGATGGCTTCGTCGCTACGCTGCTCGCAATGACGCGAGAGAGACGACCTGCGCCCTCAATTCCCCGTCTGCAACTCGCCGAAGCGATCCCAGCTCTTGCCGTTGAAGCGCATCAGTTGCATCTGATCGACCGGCACGTGGTCGGTCGGCGACGTGTTGACCTTGATGCCGGGCAGCAGCATCGGCAATTCAAGGTTCTTGATCGCGAACGCCTGGCGCAGGATGTTCTCGGTCGAGAGATCGTCGCCGCACGCCTTCAGCACCGCTTCCAGCGCCATCGCGCTGTTGTAGGCGTTGACGTAGTTGGTGTCGTGCTGATCGCCGTCCGGCAGGTATCTGGTCATGAATTCGCGCCAGCCTTTCATGCCGGGATCGTCCTTCCAGGCCGGATCGTCCGGATCCTTCACATAGGCCGTGGAGATGATGCCGGTGCCGGCCTCGACGCCGGCCGGCTGCATCACGGTCGAAATCCACACCGCGGTGTTGGAGAGGAAGGTCATCGGCCGCCAGCCGATCTCGTAGGCCTTGCGGATCGACTGCGCGGCGAATTTCGGCGTTGCCGCGATCACGAAGACGTCGGCATTGGTGGCCTTCAGCTTGACGATCTGGGAATCGATCGTGGGGTCCGATATCTCGTAGGTCGCAACGGTGACGCGAGACTCGTAGCTCTCGCCCAGCACGTCCCTCAGGCCCGCGAGATAGTCGCGGCCGTAATCGTCGTTCTGCGAGATCACGGCGAACCTTGCGCTCGGATTCTTCGCCAGCGCATAGCGCGCGTAGAGCCGCGCCTCGTAGCGGAACGGCGCCTGCACGCCCATCGTCGCCTGCGGGAATTGCGCGATGTCGCTGAACTTCGAGGCGCCGGAGGCCAGGAACAACTGCGGGATGTTCTTGCCCTGGAGGTACTTTGCGATCGCGGTGTTGTGCGCGGTGCCGATCGAGGAGAAGATCAACGCCACCTCGTCGCTCTCGACGAGGCGGCGGGTCTGCTCCACCGTCTTCGGCGGCGCGTAGGAATCGTCCAGCGAGATGAAGTTGATCTTGCGGCCGTTGATGCCGCCGCGCTCGTTCAGCATCCTGAAATAGCCGGCCTCGCCCTTGCCGAGCGCACCGAACGCCGACACCGGCCCGCTATAGGGCATGGTCTGGCCGATCCTGATTTCGGTCGACGTGACGCCACGCATCTCGGCGGCGAATGAAGCGATCGGCAGCAGCAGCAATGAAATGGCGCCAAGCGCGCCGAATGCCTTACGCATCGGCCTCCCCTCCCCATCTTGTTGCCGCGCTGTTCGGACGACGCGGCCATGCCGTTCAACGGCTTGGCGCGAGGATGCCACGGCGTCGCAATGGAGGCCAAGCAGATTCGCCGCGGTTCAGCGCTTGTCGCGCTGCTTGACGGGGATCACGAATTTCAGTCCCGACCAGACCGCATCGACGGCGCAGACCTTGACGTCGACCAGGCCGGACGCGAGCCCCGCCTCGCGCACGGCCACGTCGTTGAGATCGGTCACAACACCCGACGTCTTCTTCGGCCACGACACCCAGACCATGCCATCGGGCGCGATGGCCTCGCGATAACGCCTGAGCCTCGACGCGAGCCCACGCGCCTCAGTGGCGAAGACATGCACGGCATCGAGCGGCGCCCGCACCGTCTTGGTCAGCCGCACGCCGGCCGGCAACTCGCCGACGATGTCGCCGTAGGGAACGGACAACCCGTCGACAAAAACACAAAAGCCCGGCTTGAGGCCGAGCTTTTGGATAACTGATCTGCCGGAGGTGCCGGCCATGGCAGGCGCGTCTTACGCCTGCGGCTGCGGCTCCATGCCGGTGTCCGGATCGGGACGCGGACGAGACTTGCCGGCCGGCGGCACCGCCGAGGCGCGCGGCGTCGACGGCTCCAGCACCGACTCCCGGTTGGGCTTCTTGCCCTTCAGCAGGTCGATGATCTCGTCGCCGGTCAGCGTCTCGAACTCGAGCAGGCCCTTGGCCAGGGCTTCGAGGTCGCCGTGCTTCTCGGTCAGGATACGGGTCGCTTCCTTGTAGCCTTCCTCGACCAGACGCTTGATCTCGGAATCGATCTTCTGCACGGTCGCCTCGGACGCGTTCTGGGTGCGCGAGACCGACATGCCGAGGAACACCTCGTCCTGGTTCTCGCCGTAGGAGACCGTGCCGAGTTCTTCCGAGAGGCCCCAGCGGGTCACCATCATGCGGGCCAGGCGCGTCGCCTGCTCGATGTCCGAGGCGGCGCCCGAGGTCACCTTCTCGCGACCGAAGATCAACTCTTCCGCGACCCGGCCACCCATCATGATGGCGAGGCGCGAAGTCATCTGCTCCAGCGACATCGACAGCTTGTCGCGTTCCGGCAGCTGCATCACCATGCCCAGCGCACGGCCGCGCGGAATGATGGTCGCCTTGTGGATCGGGTCGGTGGCGACGACGTTGAGGCCGACGATGGCATGGCCGCCCTCGTGATAGGCCGTCAGCAGCTTCTCTTCCTCGGTCATGACGAGCGACTTGCGCTCGGCGCCCATCATCACCTTGTCCTTGGCCTCTTCGAACTCGGCCTGCGTCACCATCCGCTTGTTGCGGCGGGCGGCGGTCAGCGCGGCCTCGTTGACGAGGTTCATCAGGTCGGCACCCGAGAAGCCCGGCGTGCCGCGCGCGATGGTCTTGAGGTTGATATCCGGCGCCAGCGGCACCTTGCGGACGTGGACCTTGAGGATCTGCTCGCGACCGACGACGTCCGGATTCGGCACCACGACCTGGCGGTCGAAGCGGCCGGGACGCAGCAGCGCGGGATCGAGCACGTCAGGACGGTTGGTCGCCGCGATCAGGATCACGCCTTCATTGGCCTCGAAGCCGTCCATCTCGACCAGCAACTGGTTCAGCGTCTGCTCGCGCTCGTCATTGCCGCCGCCGAGGCCGGCGCCGCGATGACGGCCGACCGCGTCGATTTCGTCGATGAAGATGATGCAGGGCGCGTTCTTCTTGGCCTGCTCGAACATATCGCGGACACGGCTCGCGCCGACGCCGACGAACATCTCGACGAAGTCCGAACCGGAGATGGTGAAGAACGGCACATTGGCTTCGCCGGCCACCGCGCGCGCGATCAGCGTCTTACCGGTGCCGGGAGGGCCGACCAGCAGCACGCCGCGCGGAATCCGTCCGCCGAGCCGCTGGAACTTGCCGGGGTCACGGAGGAACTCGACGATCTCCTGAAGGTCCTGCTTGGCCTCGTCGACGCCAGCGACGTCCTCAAAGGTGACGCGGCCGTGCGCCTCGGTCAGCATCTTGGCGCGCGACTTGCCGAAGCCCATCGCCTTGCCGGCGCCGCCCTGCATCTGCCGCGACAGGAAGATCCAGACGCCGATCAGTGCGATGAACGGCAACCAGGAGACGAGCAGCGAAACGAACCACGGCACGTTGTCGCCGGGCGCCTTCGCGGTGATTTGTACCTTGGCATCATACAGACGCTTCACGAGCGTCGGATCGCTCGGCGCATAGGTCTGGAAGCTGGTGCCGTTGTTGAAGGTGCCGTGGATCTCTGGCCCCTGGATCACGACGTCGCGGACATTGCCCTTGTCGACCTCGGTGAGGAGCTGCGAGAACGAAACATCCGAGGACGACGAGCGCTGGCCAGGATTCTGGAAAAGCGTGAACAACGCCAGCAACAGCAGGACAATGATGACCCAGAGGGCGAAATTCCGCAGATTGGCGTTCATGGTCTTCCTTCGGTGGTCGCGCGGATCGCGGCCTCTCTCTATCCTTGGGCAGGCTCTGTGGGAATCCCCAGGGAATCCATCCCGTCGATGGCATACAATCTAGGTGCCGCTGGGGTCGATGCCAAGGGAACCACGCACGACTATTTACCGCATCCTAGCGCGATTCCCGGTCAAAAAATGGCGCTAAATCCGGTGTTTTTTCGGGGTGGTTAAGCCACCTTGCCGGATTATGACAGCGATTGAAACAATCGAACCCGGCTCAGCGTGAACGCACCCGGCGCGGGGGCGCCGGGGCGATCGTGATACGGCCGCCGGCAAGGCTGACGACGGCTCCGGCAAGCGTCTGTTTCAGCTTGGGTTCGCGTTTCGCCAGGGCCCCATCGAGGGCTGCGAGCAGGGTTTCCACCTTGCCGAGTTCGGCCGGCCCCTCATGCCCGATCCGGTCGATCGCTCGCTTGAGCAGACGAAGCCGGATTTCCTCGGGCATCACGGCGAATGATCCGGCATCGAAACCGGCGTGCGGTCCATCCTCATCTTTCAACGCAAGATAGCGCTCGGCGTCATCGACCTGTACTTCCAGGGCCGCGTTGGCGCGCGCGATCCGCGCTGCCAGCCGTGCCAGGTTCCGCGCGTCGCCGCCCTCCTCAGCCAGGACCGGCATCAGCGCGCGCAGCCGCGGACGCGTGAAAGCCGGATCGCGGTTGGTCGGATCGTCGGCAAAGCCGACGCCCGCCCGCTTCAGCGTTGCGATCAATTGCGCCTTCGCGACATCGAGCAGAGGCCGCGTCAGCAAAATCCCGTCACGCTCGGTCTCGCGCGCCATCGCTGACAGTCCCGCAACGCCGCTGCCGCGCAGCAGCCGCATCAACAACGTCTCGGCCTGGTCGTCGCGGGTGTGGGCGGTCAGGATATGCGTGGCGCCGTGCTTGCGCGCGGCTTGCGCGAGCAGGCGATAGCGCGCCTCGCGTGCCGCCGCCGGCACGCCGGTCCCGGGCTTCGGCCCGCTCCAGCGCAACGTGTGATGGGGCAAATCGAGGCTGCGCGCCAGCCGCTTGACGTCGCGCGCCTCGCGCGCCGCCTCCCGGCGCAGGCCGTGATCCACGGTCACCGCCACCAGCCGGGGGCCTTTCGCGAGCGCACGGCGCCAGCGCGCGGCCAGCCACATCAGCGCGACTGAATCAGGACCGCCGGACACCGCCAGCACGAGCGTGGGCGCAGCTGCAAGCCCTGCGAACAGGCGCTTGGCGTCCCTTGCCGTGATGACCGTTTGATCCTCTAGCATCGCAAAACCAGCATATCGCGGAGAGGCCGGAGGCGGCCTCTCCTTGCCGGTTTAGCACTTCACGCGCTTCTGCTCGCGGTCAACCGCGGCTTTGACCCCGCCGGAGGCACGCGGATATTTCCGCGTGATCTCGCCGAATGCGGCGCAGGCGGCTTCCTTCTCCTTGAGCGCCGCCAGCGACTGGCCGAGCCGCAGCAGGGCGTCGGGCGCCTTGGCCGACTTGTCGAACTTGGTGGTCACCCCAAGGAAGGTCTCCGCGGCGTCGCGATATTGCTGGCGCTGGAAATAGCTTTCGCCAAGCCAGTATTGCGAGTCCGCCACCAGCGGGTCGCTCGGATATTTCTGGGCGAAGTTCTTCATCGTCTCTTCGGCGAGCGCATAGTCCTTGCGCTGGATGTAGCCGATGCCGAGGTCGAACTCGTCCTTCGGCGTCGCCGACGGCGGCAGCGTGGTCAGGGCCGCGCGCGCCCCTGGGGCCGGCTGCGGGCTGGTGTTGCCGAGATTGAGCGGCTCCCCCGCGCCGCGACCGCCGGGCGCACCGACCTGAGCGTCGCTCGGCATCGGCATCTGGCCGCCACCGAGTGCGCGCGGCACCCCTGGAGCATTCGGGTTCTGGTTCGGGTCGAAGGCGTCGCCACGTCCGCGGCGGCCGCTGCCTGGCGGCGCGGCAACCATCGGCTCCTGCACGATCGGCGCCGGCGCTGCGATCTGCTGCTGGTCATAGCCGCCCTGTGGCTGGCGGCCATATCCCTGCTGCGGCGCCCCGTACCCAGGCTGCGCTGGCGGGTAAGCCTGCGGCTGCTGCGCCGGCGGCACCGCCGCGACACTGGGCTGGCCCGCCGGAGGCTGTCCGCCCTGTCCGGGTGGCTGGCCGCCAAGCTGACGCAGCCGCTCCTCGAGCTGGCGGTTGCGATATTGCAGCTCCTCGTTCTGGCCGGTCAGCTGCCGCAGCTGGTTTTCGAGCCGCTCGATCCGCATCTCGGCATCGGAATCGTCGGATTGGGCAAACACTGGAGCGGAAACGGCGAGCAGCGCCGCGATCGCCGCGGCGGAGGAAAGTAAATGAAGCCTGGATGACATTTTGCCCTGACGACGAGATCGACGTGAAAAGCGAGCGACATTGAGGGACGGAGTACGCCGGAATTGTGACTGGCAGTTCAAATCCAGGACAGCGTCTCAAGACAGCGTCGCTGACACCGGTTTAGTACGGACGCCGGAACAAGCAAGCGGCCAATTGCGCGCAGCTTCGTTCATCAAGCTGAAGGCACGTATCGGCCAAAACAAAACCGGCGCCCGAGGGCGCCGGTTTGCAAAGAAATGCACGCAGGGTCGCGTCAGGAGCTGGCGTTCAGCACGGTGACGGCGCGGCGGTTCTGCGACCAGCAGGAGATGTCGTTGCAGACCGCGACCGGGCGCTCCTTGCCGTAGGAAATGGTGCGCATGCGGCTCGGATCGATGCCGCGCGAGGCGAGATAGGCGCGGACCGACTGAGCACGGCGGGCACCGAGCGCGATGTTGTATTCGCGCGTGCCGCGCTCGTCGGCGTGTCCTTCGATGGTGAAGGAATAGCGGTTATAGGTCTGCAGCCACTGCGCCTGCTTGTCGAGGGTCGCGGTCGCCTGCGGGCTCAGATCGGTCTGATCGCTCTCAAAGAACACGCGATCGCCGACATTGACCACGAAATCCTGCTGGCTACCCGGGGTCGCGGCGCCCCCAATCGCGCCATTGGCGTCCAACGGGTTCTTGTTGGCGCAGGCGCCCATCGACAGCGCCACCGCCAGAACCGCAACCAGCTTCATACCCTGGAGATAATTCATTCCCGGAGCCTCCACGCTCACGCTCTTCGTACTACCCAATCGATCTACAGGGCGATGGTTAAGCGAACGTTCCGTCAACCTTGACGAGACCTTGCTGGACCCCATCAAATGCCAGGCAATGCCGGAAAGCGCCCCCGATGGTTAATGGGTGGCAAATGTGGCGCGACGGTGAAGGGAAGGCAAGCTTCGCGGGAACCGGCCGCTTTTGCAGGACAATCTGGCCCGCGCGCAACAGCCGGTCGATATCCCAGGTGCGAGATCGGCGGGTGTCCGCCGCTTCCCTCAGGAATTTGGTACGATCGACGCGCGCTCGAACGGCCGGACGATGCCGTCGGGCTGTAACTGGCCCTCCCGATCGAACAGCATGCGCCGCTCGAAGGCGCTGGAGCGCAGGAACGGATACCGGGCGAGCACGCGTTCGCGCACTGACGGCAGATGCGACGCCATCAAGCCGACCGGCTTGACCAGCCCGGGATAGAGCCGCGCCTCCGACCAGGTCTCATGCAGGAACACGCGCCGGTAGAACGCCATGTGCTCGGGCCGCACCGGCGCCAGGCCGTAATCGGCATTGAAATGCACGCCCGCGGTCGAGCCGAGGCGCACCGTGACATACGGCAGTTCCGGAATATTCCGTGCCTTGTCGGGGTCCGCGACGAAGCGCGTGGAGTCGATGAAGACCATGCCCTGATCGAGTTTCGGCAGCAGTATGTCGCCGAACACGTCGAGCGTCGGCGAGGAGCGCCATTCCGGAGTCACGACCGTGATGCGGATCGAGCTGCAGAGCTCGCCTTGCAGATAGACCCCGAACACCCAGGCATTCGGCGCATCATCGAACTGGTCGACCACGCGCTCATCCGCCGAGGCCCGGATCGCGCCCTCGCGCAGATAGGCGCGATAGCGGAGCCGGTAGATCTCGTCTTTCTGTTCCGGTGTCTGAGCGAGGCGGTAGTCGACTTGATCGAGGGGGTCCGCAAGCCTTCCTGTCGCGGGCTTGATGGCTTCGGCCGCGGACCTCATGTGGTACTCCCCTGAACAACCCAACAACTTCAACGCGCAGCCAAAAGATTAACAGCTTCTTAATTTCCGTCAAAGCAATCGAGCCAGTACGGTTAACTTGTGACCGCAAGAGTGCATTTCGAGAAGTGCACCCGGACGCATGCACAACTGCCAATTGAAGGTGTTCGACTAAGTCAGGCGATCGAGCGCGACGGAACCACGTGCAATTGCTCGTCGGGCCGCCGGCCATGCGAGGCATTGAGCAGTTGGCGGATGCGGACCGCGGGAACCGGCCGGCTGAACAGGTATCCTTGCGCTTCGGTCACCGCGCCGTCGGCACTGATCAGTTCCAACTGCTCATTGGTCTCGATGCCCTCGACCACCACCGACATGCCGAGGTCCGCCGACAGCCGCGCCACCCCGCGGAGCAGCGTCAGCGGACGGTCGCTGTCGATGCCTTCGAGGAAGGAGCGATCGATCTTGACCTTCTGCAACGGGAAATTGTGCAAATAGCTGAGCGACGAGTAGCCGGTGCCGAAATCGTCCAGCGAGATCCGCACGCCGAGCGAACGCAGCTGCGACAGCACGTCGTGGGTCAGTTCGGTGTTGTGCAGCAGTGAGGATTCGGTGATCTCGATCTCGAGCCGGTGCGCCGGCAGCCCGGAAACCTCGAGTGCGTAGCGTACCTCGCTCAGCACGTCGCGCTGATGGAACTGCTGCGGCGAGAAGTTGACCGCGACGCTGACCGCTTCGGGCCACTTCATGCATTCCATGCAGGCCTTGCGCAGGATCCAGCGGCCGAGATCGACGATCAGGCCCATATCCTCGGCGACCGGAATGATGTCGACCGGAGAGACGGTGCCGCGCGCCGGATGGTTCCAGCGCAACAGCGCCTCGCAGGTCGAGACCTTGCCGGACTTCAGGTTGATCAGCGGCTGGTAGAACAGCTCGAACTCTTCGTTGGCGAGCGCCTTGCGCAGATCGAGCTCGAGGATGCGGCGGGCTTCGACGGTTTGCGCCATCTCGTCGCGGAAGAAGCAGAAGGTGCCGCGGCCGTCGGCCTTGGCGCGGTAGAGCGCCATGTCGGCGTTCTTCAACAGCGTGTCGGCGCTGACCCCGGGCGCGGTCATCGCGATGCCGACGCTGGCGCCGATCTCGACCAGGTGGTTGTCGATCTTGTAGCGCTCGCTGAGGCGGTCGACGATGCGCCGCGCCAGCGCGGCGGCGTCCTCATGCGAATGGATGTTCTGCTGGAACACCACGAACTCGTCGCCGCCGAACCGCGCCACGAAATCCTCCGGACGCAGCATCTCGCGCAGCCGCTCCGCGACCGCGCAAAGCAGCTGGTCGCCGCAGGGATGGCCGAGCGTGTCGTTGACCTGCTTGAACTGGTCGAGGTCGACGAACAGCAATGCGGAACGATGGTCGCAGTGCTGCATGGCGAGCAGCCGGACGATCTCGTCGCGGAAATTGACGCGGTTGGGCAGCGCGGTCAGTTCGTCGTAGCGCGCCAGATGGCTGATCCTGGCCTCGGCATCCTTGCGCTCGGTGATGTCCTCGACCAGCACGACCGTGCCGCCACCGGCCATCGGCTGGAACGTCCAGTCGAGCGAGCGGTTCTTGCCCGGATCCGGATCGCTGGTGATGATATCGCCGCGCTGCGAGCTCTCGATCTCGTAGAGGATCTGTTGCGCCGCCGCCGCCGAGATCGCGCCGGACAGCACGCACGCATCGCAAATGTCGGCGGCACTGGCACCGCGCTGCACGAAGTCGTCGGACAGCTGCATCATCTCGATGAAGCGGTGGTTCATCACCGCGAGCCGGCCGTCGGCGCTGAACATGCACAGGCCGTGGGGCATGTTGTTCAGTGCGGTGTCGAACTGGCCGGCCAGCGCGGCCTCGCGCTCCTTGGCGATCCAGGCATTGACGTAGATGCGCTGCAAGCTCGAAGTGAGGTGACGGATCGCGCTGAAGAACACCAGGCTGAGCAGCGCGAGCGCGATGTGATAGGGACCGCCGACATACATCAGTGCCGCGATCAGGGGACCGATCGACATCAACAGATGCATGTGGAAGATCTGCGGCCGGCCGAAGGTCCGCCCGACCCCCGCCGACGTGTAGGCGACAACCGTGGTCACGCACAACATATGCGCCGCAGCGTCCTTGGTCGTGAGCAGGACGGTGACGCCCCAGACGCCGAGCGAAATGCCGTAGGCGATGGTGCCGAGCCGGTAGCGCTTCTCCCAGGTCACGGACTCTTCGATGGTGAGCCGCGAATTGCGCTGCTGATAGCGATACATCTGGAGCGCGCGCGCCAGTCCGACCACGATGAACAGCGGTACGCACAGCCAGGACAGCAGATTGCCGGTGACAGCCGCAATCACGGCGCCCGCAATCGCGGGGCCGAAGGCGCCGAAGATCATGGGCGCGGGGTTCATGAACAGCGAATCGACGAGCGCCGCGGAAATCGTCGGCGACATCGACCGGTCCGGTTCTCCCGTCTGACTTGCAAACTGCATTGTGAGAGCGCGCGTCCTTTTCAGCTCGCACTCTTACTGACCGCAGGTGAAGTCTTTCTGAGGGAACATCGTTAGCGAGTCGTTTCCGCGACCCCTCGACTTACCGAATTCACTATCAAAATCAGTGCGCTAGGTAAGAAGTGCCGACCAGCCCCGTGGTTCCCCCGTACCGATCGGCGAAAGCTCATGACAACAGCGGCGACCAGGCGGGATCGGAGGCAAAGCCCGGGGTCGGCACCCGCAGTTCGTTGCGCCCGGAGACGTCGATGGTGAACAGCGACGGTCCGCTGTTACCACCGGGATCGCGGAAGAACATCACGACACGGCCGTTCGGCGCAAAGGTCGGGCCCTCATTGTGGAAGCCTGAGGTCAGGATGCGCTCACCCGAGCCGTCCGGCTTCATGATCCCGATCGCGAACTGCCCGCCGCCCTGCTTGGTGAAGGCGATGTAGTCGCCGCGCGGCGACCACACCGGCGTCGAGTAGGTGCCGTCGCCGAACGAGATGCGCTGCGCCTGCCCGCCGGTTGCCGGCATCACATAGATCTGCGGCTTGCCGCCGCGATCGGATTCGAAGCAGAGCCGCGTGCCATCCGGCGCGTAGGACGGCGAGGTGTCGATCGCCGGCGTATCGGTCAGCCGCGTCATCGACTTCGAGCGCAGATCCATCACGAACAGATTGGAGTTGCCGCCCTGCTGCAGGCTCATGATGACGCGCTGGCCGTCGGGCGAGAAGCGCGGCGAGAACGACATGCCCGGGAAGTTGCCGACGATCTCGCGCTGGCCGGTCTCGATGTTGAGCAGATAGACCCGCGGGTCGCCCTGCCCGAACTCCATATAGGTGATCTCCTGGGTCGACGGCGAGAAGCGCGGCGTCAGCACGAGATCCGCGCCGCGGGTCAGGTAGCGCACATTGGCGCCGTCCTGGTCCATCAGCGCGAGGCGCTTGACGCGGCGATCCGCGGCGCCGCTCTCGTCGACGAACACGACACGGGTATCGAAATAGCCCTTCTCACCGGTCATCCGTTCGTAGATCTGGTCGGAGATGATATGCGCGATACGGCGCCAGTAGTCCGCCGACGTGTCGTATGACTGGCCGGCGAGCTGCTGGCCGGTGCTGACGTCCCAGAGCCGGAATTCCGCCTTCACACGGCCGTTGCCCTGGCGCGTCATGCGCCCGACGACCAGCGCCTGCGCATTGACGCTCTTCCAGTTGTTCAGGTTCGGCGGCGCGTCGATATTGACCTGCTTCTCGAGAAACGCCGCCTGATCGATCGGCGCGAACAAGCCGCTGCGCTTCAGGTTGTTGGTGATGACCTGCGCGACACCGACGCCGACCTCGGTGTCACCGGGCGTACCAGCCGAAAAATTCGGGATCGCAATCGGCACCGGCGCGAACTCGCCGCCGGGGACCGGAATCTGCTTGCGCCCGCCTTCCTGTCCGATGGCTGGACGGAACGGCGCGCCGGCGAACGCGGAAATCGCGGCCATGCCGGAAATCATCTGGCGGCGGTTGAGGCGAAACGTCATTGCACGCAAATCATTGTTGTCGGTCATTGTCGGTAGACTTTGTCTGCTATTGGCCAAACGTCACGGCTGATCTCAGGTATTATTCTCTTTGAACACGGGCGCGAATGCTTTCCATTCTTCGAACCAACCCGCGGGCAGATTGTAGGGCTGACAGTCGATGATCGCGCGCAGGGCGCTCTCCTGATAGACACGCATGTACGGCGTTGCCGGAGTGCCTTCGGCCACCGGCATGCGCGCGAGAGTGCCGTCGCGCTTCAGATCGACGTCGATCACCACCTGGGTCCGCTGCTCTTCAAGGCTGCCATAAGGCTTGTTTTTCCAGCAGCGCTCGACCTGCTGCCTGAACATCGCGCCCCAGGTCGCGGAGTTGTCGGCGGCCTTGCCCCTCGCGGTGCCGAGCGCAGCGTTGGCATTGAGCGCATCGCCGGTCGCCGCGGCCCGCGTCGGGTCGCGCTTGTCGAGCAGTGCTGCGATCTTGCTCTGGTCGAACACGCGATCCTTCGGCTTCTGCTCCGGCGGCGGCTTGGCGGCCTGCTGCACCGGTTTAGGCGGCGGCTTCTTCTCTTCCTTCTTGATCGCTTCCGCGATCGGATCGGGCTTCACCGGATCGGGCTTCTTCTCGACCGGCTTTGGCTCTTCCTTCGGCTTGTTCTCGACCTTCTTCGGCGGATCCGGCTTCTTGTCTTCCGGCTTCTCCACCTTCGGCGTCGGCTGCGGCGCGGTTTCGGTCACCACCGGCGGCTTCTTCTCCTCGACCTTGCCGACCATGTCGTCGACCGGCTTGGCCTCGGCGACCTTGTCGACCAGCGGCTTGGGATTTTCCTTCTTGCCGTCCTTCTGGCCGGCCATGACGTGGGACAGCTGGTCGGACGAGATCACGTCGACGGCAACAGATTCCTCTTCGGGCATCACATACGCCCTGGTCGAAAACGACACGAGGCCCCACCCGATCACGAGGACGTGCAGGACAATCGATGCCGCCAGAGTCTTGTCGACCTTGACCTTCAATTCAGGCTTCCCTGTCCTATCCGCCTTCCGGGATGATGACGATGTTCGCCTTGAATCCCGCGGCCCGGACCTCGCCGAGCAATTTCATCATATCCGTGTAACAGACGTCCTTGTCGCCTCGCAGATAGACGACTTTCTCAGCGTCCGACCGCGCATCGCCGATCGCCTTGATCTTGGCCGGGAAATCGGCGGCCGTGACCGGCGCGTCGCCGAGATAGAGCTCGACATTCGAGTTGCAGCCACCGCCGGTGCGCTTGACCGACAGCGTCAAGGGCGGCTGGTTCGACGAGATCGACTTGCCGCCGCTTGCGACCGGCAGGTCGATGTCGATGTTCGAGGTCATCAGCGGCGCCGCCACCATGAAGATGATCAGGAGCACCAGCATCACGTCGACCATCGGCGTGACGTTGATCTCGGCCATCACCGGCTTGCGTCCGCCGCGGCCGCGCCTGCCGCCGCCACCGGACCCTGCCATGCTCATCGCCATGATCGTGCGCTCACAAGAGTGACCATCGTGATCATCATCGGTCTCAGCCCCGCTCGTCGATCTGACGCGACAGGATGGCCGAGAACTCGTCGGCGAACCCCTCCAGGCGCGCGGCCTGCCGGTTCACCTCCGAAGTGAACTTATTGTAGAAAATAGTCGCCGGAATTGCGGCAATCAGGCCGATCGCGGTGGCAAACAGCGCTTCCGCGATACCCGGCGCCACCACCGCCAGGGAGGTATTTTTCGAGGCGGCGATCGACTGGAAGCTCGACATGATGCCCCAGACGGTGCCGAACAGGCCGACGAAGGGGCCGGCCGAGCCGACGGTGGCCAGCACCAGCAACCGCCGTTCCAGCCGCTCCACCTCGCGGGCGATCGAGACGTTCATGACCTTGTCGATCCGGGCCTGCAGGCCGGCAAAGGACCGCGACTGGCTCTCGAAGGAGCGTTTCCACTCCCGCATCGCCGCCACGAAACAGGCGGCCATCGACTGGGTCGGCTTGGCCGAGAGGGCCCGGTAGAGCTCCTCGATCGACTGGCCGGACCAGAATGCCTGCTCGAACTTGTCCATCGCACGCTTGGTGCGGGCGTAGAGCAGGATCTTGTCGATCGCGATCGCCCAGACCCACACCGAGCAGGACAGAAGTCCCAACATCACGCATTTGACGACCCAATGGGCCTGCCAAAACAATGCGATCAGCGACACATCGCTCGATGCCAGTGGCAGAGTCGACTGGGCCACATCGGCGGGATTCATCGGCAATATCCTCTCAACGCAAGTGTCCCAATTCGGCGGGCCGTCACCGGCACCGGTCTCACGGCCGCGCCCGGCGCGGCAAGAACTGCGCGAGAGCCTCTTACATCTGTCGCATGGGGGGCCCGTCCAAAGCCGGGCCCTGCTTCCCCTGCCAACATGTCAAAACGAGGGCTTTTCGCGCGGCATTCCGGCCCTAACCAAACGCTAATCATGGTTAAGGCGAGGTTACCAAAGGGAAATCTGGAGGCGGGAAATGCCGGCGGACGAGCCCCTTGGCAGGTTCCGGGGATGAACGGATCTCTCGTCATTCCGGGGCAGCCCGAAGGGCTGAGCCCGGAATCCATTCATCACCCCGATGCGCGGCCCGATGGATTTCGGGCTCTCGCTTCGCGAGCGCCGGAATGACGGCCGCGGGTGATTCAGGTCAAATGCCTGATGATCGCAAGTCCTGCGAACAGGCCCGCGATCGAGAGCAGCACCGAGCCCAGCACATACAGCACCGCCAGCCCAACCTCGCCACGCTCATAAAGCAATGCGGTGTCGAGCGAGAACGCCGAGAAGGTGGTGTAGCCGCCGAGAATGCCGGTCATCAGGAACAGCCGCCAGGGCTGCGAGGCATCGCCCTTGAAGGCGAGATAGCCGGCGATCAGGCCCATCACGGTCGAACCCGTGATGTTGATGATGAAGGTGCCCCAGGGAAACGCGGTGCCGAGGCAGCGCGCGCAGGTGATGTTGATCAGATGCCGCAGCGTCGCGCCGAGGCCGCCGCCGAAGAACACCAGAAGATAGCTTGTCGCCTGCCCCATCCGTTCCTTGTGCCGCATGGCTGTGGCCGCTGCAAGAAAACAAAAAGGGCAGCAGTTGATCCTGCCGCCCTCTTCCAAAGTACCCTTGTCGTCATTCCGGGGCGGTCCGCAGGACCGAGCCCGGAATCCATTCATCAAGCGTGCGGCCCGATGGATTCCGGGTTCGATGCTTCGCATCGCCCCGGAATGACAAGATCAACCGGCCTTGCCGAACAGTTCGTCGACGTAGTCCCAGTTGACCAGGCTGTCGACGAACGCCTTCAGATAGTCCGGACGGCGGTTGCGGTAGTCGATGTAGTACGAGTGCTCCCAGACGTCGACGCCGAGGATCGGCACCGCGCCATGGACCAGCGGGTTCTCGCCGTTCGCCGTCTTGGCGATCTCGAGCTTGCCGCCCTTGACCTGGAGCCAGGCCCAGCCGGAGCCGAACTGGCCGACGCCGGCGGCGGCAAAGTCGGTCTTGAATTTCTCGAAGCCACCGAGGTCTTCGTTGATCTTCTTCTCCAGCCGGCCGGGCAGCTTGCTGCCGCCGCCATTCGGCTTCATCCACTTCCAGAAGTGAATGTGGTTGTAGTGCTGGCCGGCATTGTTGAAGACGGCAGCGTTCTTGCCGAACGAGGTCTTCACGATCTCCTCGAGGGACTTGCCTTCGTATTCGGTCCCCTTGATCGCGTTGTTGCCGTTGGTGACGTAGGCCTGGTGGTGCTTGTCGTGGTGAAACTCCAGCGTTTCCTTGGACATGTAAGGCGCAAGGGCGTCGTGGGCGTAGGGCAGATCGGGTAGCGTGAAGGTCATGGGGTAATGTCCAACAGAGGGTGGGAGACTACACTTAACGGGTCCCCCTTATAGAAGGTTCCACGGCTGAGAAACACCGCATTTTCAGATCGTGTATGACAGATCGACACAACCGAAAGCAGGCCCAGGACGGCGACGATGAGCATCGAAATCGACATTCTCAACGGAGATGCGTCATGGCAGCGCGCCGAGCCGCTGCTCCGGGCGGTCTGGAGCCCTGACGTCATGAAGGACAAATCCTGGGGCGATATCAAATGGGCTCACGCGGATTTGCGCGTGTTGCTCGACGCGCCTGACGATGGCGGCCTGGCTTGCCACGTCGGTATCTATTTCCGGACCATCACCTGGAACGGCCACAAGGTACATGTCGGCGGCATCGGCGGGGTCTCGACCCGCGAGGACTGCCGACGGCGTGGCTATGCGTCACTCGCGCTCGACGCCGCCGTGCACACGATTCGTGCCAATGACGCGGTGAAGTTTGCAATCTTATTCTGCGAGCCGCACAATTTCGCGTTCTACGAGGCCCGCGGCTGGCATCGCTTCACCGGCGAGGTCACTTGCGAACAGCCGTCTGGGACGATCCGGTTCGAGGCCATGGCGCCGTTCGTCAACGACATCGTTCGCGCCCCGCGTCAGGGCAAGATCGACCTATGCGGCTTGCCATGGTGACCCTTGCGCAGGCGCGGGTGGCTTGCGCGTGACGCACGCCGTAAAATGTTGATCATCATTTATTGATTGCGGGATGATCAGTTGACGTCGAACAGCGCCCAGACCGGCACCACGCCCCTCTCCTGCTTGCGGGCGAGGTGAAGGCAACAGCATGACCATTGACGCCTCGATCGACGACGCGCGTTCCGCCGCGGCGACGCCGGCCAGTCCGGTCAATCAGTTGCTCACCGCGCCGATCCTGCCGACGCTGCTGAAGCTCGCTGTCCCCAACACCATCGCGATGTTCGGCTCGACTTTGGTCGCGGTGGCCGAGACCTCCTATATCGGCCGGCTCGGCACCGAGCCGCTGGCGGGCATCGCGCTGGTGTTTCCGTTCGCGATGCTGAACCAGATGATGTCGGCGGGCGCGATGGGCGGCGGCGTCTCTTCGGCGATCAGCCGCGCGCTCGGCGCCGGCGACCGAGACCGCGCTGCCGACCTAGCATTGCATGCGGCGATCATCGGGGTCGGCCTCGGCCTGTTCTTCACCGTGATGATGCTGGGCTTCGGCCGCAGCTTCTATGCGCTGCTCGGCGGCCATGGCGGCGTGCTCGAGCAGTCCCTGCATTATTCGCAGGTGCTGTTCTCCGGCGCGATCTCGATCTGGCTGGTCAACACGCTGGCGTCGGTGGTGCGTGGCACCGGCGACATGCGGATTCCCTCGATGACGCTGATCACGGTGTCGATGGTCCAGATCGCGGTCGGCGGCGTGCTTGGTCTCGGCCTGTTCGGCGTGCCCGGCCTTGGCATGCGCGGCGTCGCCGCCGGCCAGCTCACGGCGTTCACGCTCGGCGCGATCTTCCTTGCCTGGTATCTCGCCAGCGGCCGCAGCCGCCTGAAGCTCGATCTTGCCGCATTCAGCTTCCAGCGCGCGATGTTCCTCGACATCCTCAAGGTCGGTGCGATCTCCTGCCTGTCGCCGCTGCAAAGCGTGCTGACCATCCTGATCTTCACCAAGATCCTCGCCGGCTTCGGCACCGAGACATTGGCCGGTTACGGTATGGGTTCGCGGCTCGAATTCCTGCTGATCCCGATCGCCTTCGCGGTCGGCGTCGCCTCGGTGCCGATGGTCGGCATGGCGATCGGCGCGGGGCTCGTTACACGGGCTCGCAAGGTGGCGTGGACCGCCGGTACGGTCGCGGGCCTCGTGGTCGGGCTGGTCGGACTTGTAGTTGCCCTCAAGCCGACGCTGTGGATCGCGCTGTTCACCAATGATCCCGGCGTCACCGCCGCCGCATCCTCCTATTTCGCTCTGGCTGGGCCGGGCTTTGGCTTCTTCGGCGTCGGCGTCTGCCTTTATTTCTCGTCACAAGGCGCGGCCAAGGTCGGCGGCCCGGTGCTGGCCGGGACCATTCGCCTGCTCATGGTCGGCATCGGCGGCTGGTGGCTCGCCGCCGCGAGCGCCCCGGCCTGGACATTGTTTGCGCTGGTGGGCGCCGCGATGGTGGCGTTCGGCCTCGCCACGATCGTCTCGATCCGGCTGACCCGCTGGGGATAGCGCCGCGCGGCAGCTAAGTCTTGCCTGAGAATTGCGGCAGCGGAAATAACCTAAAGAAATTTTCGGACCGCACTCGTCCGATCACGCGAATATGTCATTGCAGAAATCATTCGACTTGCTATGCAGGCCAGCCTCTTGGGGAACAAATCATGGCCTGCAAATTCGGACTGGTGATCGCCATCATCGCGACGGCGCTTGCCGTGCCCGCCGCGCATGCGCAGGGCGCGCCCGAGCCTGTCGGCGTCTGGCAGACCCAGGCCGGCGATGCTCGCGTCAAGGTCACGAAATGCGGCGGCGGGATCTGCGGCGTGGTGGTCAGCCTGCGTGATCCGATCGATCCCATGACCGGCAAGCCGCAGGTCGACAACAAGAATTCCAATCCGGCGCTGGCCAGCCGGCCGATCATCGGGCTGCCGCTGTTCTCCGGCATGCACCCGGTCGCGGCAGGCAAATGGTCGGGCCAGATCTACAATGCCGATGATGGCGGCACCTATGCCAGCAGCATCACGGTGACCGGCGAGAACACGCTGCGTGTCGAAGGCTGCGTCGGCGCACTGTGCGGCGGCGAGACCTGGACGCGGGTGGGACGATAGCGATTTGGCGGCGAGCCGCCGTTGCACGACGTCGACCATATCTATTCACGGCTGCGCCAGAGCGGTCATCCCGGATGGGGCGGTGAGCATCATTCACGACGCCTCGAAGGATGGGCCAGCATGGTTGCGCGGCTTGTCGCAGAGCCTATGTTTCCGTGCGCGCCGGCGCAGTTGCTCGAGCTCGGCACGGGCAACGGCATGGTCGCCTCGCTATTCGCGCAGCGCGGCTACGCGGTGGAGGGCATCGACATCTCGCGGGAAGCCATCGGCTGGGCGCGGGAGCTGTTCATCGCCGCTTCACTCGCGGGAGCATTTCACCACGGCGATATCTGCGCCATGCCGTTCGACGCTGGCAGATTCGACATTGCGATCGATGGCAATTGCCTACATTGCCTGATCGGTGCGGATCGCCGGCGCGGACTCGCCGAGGTCAAGCGGGTGCTGCGACCGCGCGGCATGCTTCTCGTCAGCACGATGTGCGGCCTGCCGAAATCAGACGATGCTCGCGCGCAATATGATGCCGCGACCCGCACCCTGCGCAGGGACGGCTTCACCTATCGAACGCTGCTGCCGGCTGAAGACATTGCGTGCGAGATCGCGGCCGCGGGATTTCAGATCATCTCGCAGGAGATCGCCGAGAATTCCTGGTGGGATCATCTGACGCTGCTGGCTATGCGGGAGTAACCGCGCGTGCCTTCAGCGCAGTGGCGGCGGAGGCGTAGCCGCCACGGGCGCCATCGATGAAATGGACGTGGTCGGCGCGCATCACCGACGGCGTGAAGCAGGTCATCATCGCGGCATCCTGCTCGTGCAGGCCGTAGCGCACGATGCCCTGCGCCGCGGCGGCGGCGAGGCGCTGCGCGAGCTCGGCGGCGAGCTCCGGCGTACAGTCCAGGATCATGCGCAGGCCGTCGTCGAATTTGCGGAAGTCGGAGTTCTCGACCAGCTGCCGCACATAGGTCTTCGGCACGAACTTGCCGACCGGAATGTTGAAGCGCATCAGCGCGTAGGCCCACAGCGTGAATGCGAGCACGGCGGCGCGCCGCAGCAGCAGCGGGCCGCCGCGCCGGGCGCGCGCTTCATACTCCATGCCCTGCGGCGGCCAGCGCAGCGGCGGGCCACTTGCGGGCACCGGCCGTCCGGCATCGGGGCTCTTCTCGACGCGGGCGACGATGTCCTCGATCGCCTTGCGGAAGGCGGCGGGATCGGCTGCTTGCGCCGGCAGCACCAGCACCGAGAGGATGACACCGCGCGCTGACGGCATCACCTCGAAGCGGCAGGACAGGCCCGACAGATCGGGCTGCGTACCCTCGGGCGCCGGATCGATCGCGAACTCGCCGCGCTTCATCGCGGCGTCGGCGTAGGCAAGCCCGCCCCCGGAGAACATCGCATAGGACAGATTGGCCGACGGTCCGAACCGCGCGACGCGGACGTCGGCGCCCACGGAGCGGATTGCGGACATCGGCACCAGCGCCACGCGCAGCACGAGATCGAGGTCGTCGCGCACCCAGCGCGCGGTGGCGGCCAGCGCCGTGCGCGCGCTGGCGAGATCGGCCGGCGCGACCGCGAAGCTGGCGCCGTCGCCTCCGAACACGAAGGGGAATTCGCGGCCCTCCAGCGCATTGGTGACCGAGGCAACCACCGCGGCGCCGGCCATGTTGACCGCCTTGTAGCGCTGCGCCGCGATCGCCTTGGTGGACTCGACGATGTCGGCGACGCCGACCGACCAGTCACCCGGCAGCGACGCATACAGCGCGGGATCCATCAGCTTCGCGAAGCTGCGAAACACCGGAATGCCGCCGTAGAAGACCTCGCTGCCAACAGCCATCGCAACGCCGCACCGTTTCCACCTCTAGAATCTCTAGCAGATACGGCGCGGGTCGGGGGCAGGTTTTGAACCGCAGCCCGGAGTGGAATCCCGTCATCCTGAGGAGCCGCGAAGCGGCGTCTCGAAGGATCGACGGCCACCAGCCGGGCCGATTCATCCTTCGAGACGCGCGTTCCGCGCTCCTCAGGATGACGGAGATGGAGCGCTACGGCTGCTGCTTCACGCTGCCTCGCCCGCCCTGCGCCACGGTGGAAACGGATCGCGAAGCTGTTGCCACGCCTGCGGGTCCATGCCGGGCTTGCCGGTGACGAGGCAGGCATCGAGGCGGCGGCGAATATCGTCCTCGTTCATCCCGGAGCCGATGAAGACGAGCTCCTGGCGGCGATCGCCATAGTGGTCGTTCCAGCTCCGCTGCATCATCAGGTGCCAATCGGGATGATCCGGCCAGCGCTCGCGCGGGATCGCGGCCCACCAGGAGCCGAGCCCTTCGGTGCGCACGATCGCGCCGGCCTGGCTCATCTCGCCGCACCAATCCGGTCGGGTTGCGATCCAGAAATGGCCCTTGGCGCGGATCACGCCCTGCCAGCTCTCGCGCAGGAAAGCGTGGAAGCGCACCGGATCGAACGGACGCCGCGCGCGATAGACGAAGCTCGTGATGCCGTATTCCTCGGTCTCCGGCACATGCTCGGCGAAGCCATAGAGCTCCTTGTGCCAGAGCGGATGCTGCTGCGCGCGCTCATGGTCGAAGCGGCCGGTGTCGAGCACGCGGTCGAACGGGATGTTCGCGAAGCTCGCCTCGACGATGTCGGCATCCGGGTTGAGCGCGCGCACGATGGTGCGGGCGGCCTCGCGCTGCGCCGGCGTCGCCGCGTCGATCTTGTTCAACACGATGACGTCGGCGAACTCGATCTGCTCGACCAGGAGATCGACCAGTGTGCGCTTGTCGCCGTCGAGCGCCTCGCCGCGCTGGGCGAGGAAGTCGGTCGAGGCATAGTCCTTCAGCAGATTGGCGGCATCGACCACCGTGACCATGGTGTCGAGCCGCGCGACGTCGGACAGGCTCTCGCCATGCTCGTCGCGAAACTCGAAGGTCGCGGCGACCGGCAGCGGCTCGGAGATGCCGGTCGATTCGATCAGCAGATAGTCGAAGCGGCGGCTCTCGGCCAGCGCGCGCACCTCCTTCAGGAGATCGTCGCGCAGCGTGCAGCAGATGCAGCCGTTGCTCATCTCGACCAGCTTTTCGTCAGTCCGGGACAGGTTCGCACCGCCATCGCGAACGAGGTCGGCGTCGATGTTCACCTCGCTCATGTCGTTCACAATCACCGCAACCTTCAGGCCGTGGCGGTTGTTCAGGACGTGGTTCAGCAAAGTGGTCTTTCCAGCCCCGAGGAAGCCGGACAAGATGGTGACGGGGAGTTTCTGCATCGAGATCAAACAGTTGCTGGAGGGAGGGACGGCGGCGGGACATTGGCATACGCTTCTATGTAATGTTATAACATAACATCAATAGTCGAAGGCGTTGTCAAGATGGAAGCTGCCTTCTGACGTTGCGGGTCCCCGCATGTGCACTGTCGCGAAAGGGAGCGACCCAAATGTGGGCCGCTTCACGCGCGCGTCTCATCTCAGGTTGTAGGTTGGAAAAAATGCCCGCCTGAACCGGAAAGGATCGCGCCGTGACCCTCGCCTACGGATTCGTCAAGACCAAGGTGACCTCCGAGCCCTCATTGAAGCCGTCGCGCCACGGGCACGAGACGCAATATCACCTGCATTGCAATCTCGATGTCGACGGCGAGCAATGGGACGTTGCGATCAATGTCGGCACCAATGACGCGGACGATCTATTGAAATACAAGCTGGTGTTCGACTTCCGCCATCCGATCATCCAGACGCTTGCGGCCGCGGGCGGCGGTTCGCAGGACCTGACCGGGCAGAAGAAATTGCCGGCGCTGGATTTCCTGCGCAGCAATCTGCTCGACAACACCGGCAAATGGCGCGACAGCGACGTGATGGACGGTTCCGACGACACCGAGCCGGCGGCGACGCTGAGGCGGCTGTTGTCGCGCGCGCATCAGGAAAGCCGCGACGTCTACATCTTCGGCCGCTTCTACGCACAGGGCAACGGCCTGCACGACGTCCATCTCAACCAGGGCTCGACCAAGGGCTTCATCCATCGCCCGGGCGATGATTCCAACGACCACAACGACATCTGGCAGGACGGCGCCGTCATGGTCGATCTCGGCGAGCCGGAATGGGCGGCCTATGTCTCGGCCTTCACCCAGCAGCTGGTGCCGACCGACGATCTCGGCAATCCGCAGCCGGACGCCGCCACGATCGGCTGAGCGCGCCGGGCGCGCGTTCGCGCCTGCTGCGAGCTCCTTTGTCCCGTCATGCTGAGGAGCCGCGAAGCGGCGTCTCGAAGCATGCACGGCCCCGCTCTGACAGCTCAGCCGTTCATCCTTCGAGGCTCGCTCCGCTCGCACCTCCAGCGACAATGGCTACGCCATTGCGCGGGGATGACGGAAAGAAAACGCGCAGCCCGGATGGAGTGCAGCGAAATCTGAGCTACGGGTGAGCCTACTTCCCCAGCCCGCGCAGCACGAGCTGGTTCAGGCGGCTCGCGAAGGCGGCGGGATCGTCGGGCATCTCGCCGTCGAGGATCTGCGCCTGCTCGAACAGAAGAAGCGAGAGATCCTTGGCCTGCGCCGTGTCGGTCGCGAGCGCTGCGACCAGCGGATGGTGCAGGTTGACCTCGAGCACCGGCTTGGTGAGCTCGCCCCGGTTCTGCTGGGCGAGCAGCCGCTCCAGCGCGCGGTCACGCGCATCGCCGCCGGCGACCAAGCACGACGCGCTCGAGGTCAGCCGCTGCGAGGCGCGGACGTCGGAGACGCGCTCACCGAGCGCATCCTTGATCACCGCGATCGTGGTCGCGGCATCGGCCGCGGGCTCGTCCTTCTTGTCGTCCTTGTCGTCGACGAGCGGGATCAGGCCGAAATCGACATCGCCCTGGCTCAGCGACTTCAACGGCTTGCCGCCGAACTCGAGCGGCGCCGAGGTCCAGAACGCATCGACCGGATCGGTCAAGAGCAGCACCTCGATGCCGCGGGCACGCGCCGATTCCAGCTTCGGGTTCGACTTCAGCCGCTCGACGCTGTCGCCGACCAGGTAATAGATCTCGGTCTGGTTCGGCTTGAAATCGTCGACATACTGCTTCAGCGAGCGCTTCTCGCCCACCGTCGTGGTGAAGCGTGCCAGCGCCAGCAATTTCTCGCGGCGCTCGAAATCCTCGTAGATGCCTTCCTTGATCACAGAGCCGAACGCGTCCCAGATCTTGGCGAAGGTCTCCGGCTCCTTCTCGCTCAGCGTCTCGAACTCACCGATCACGCGACCGGTGACCGCCCTGCGGATCTGGGCGAGCTGCGGATTGTTCTGCAACATCTCGCGCGAGATGTTGAGCGGCAGGTCCTCGCTGTCGATCACGCCGCGGATGAAGCGCAGATATGCCGGCAACAGCTCGGCGTCGTCGGCGATGAAGACGCGGCGGACATAGAGCTTCACCCTGCCCTTGCGTTCGACCTGGAACAGGTCGAACGGCTTCTCCGACGGCGCGAACAGCAGCACCGCGTAGGACTGGCGGCCCTCGGCACGGTAGTGCAGCGTCATCGCCGGCTCGTCGAACGCCCCCGCGATCTGCTTGTAGGCCTGCGCGTAATCCTCCGGCGTGAGCTCGGATTTCGAGCGCTGCCACAGCGCGCTCGCCGAGTTGATCTGGCGCGGCTCGCCCTCCTCCGGCACCAGGAGGATCGGAAACTGGATGTTGTCGGAATATTCGCGGACGATGCGCTCGATCTCGTAGGCCTCGAGATATTTTGCGGCGTCCTTCTTGAGATGCAGCACGATCTCGGTGCCGCGCGCGACGCGCTGCGCGGCCGCCTCGCTGGCGGGAGCGATCTCGAAGCCGCTGCCGCCCTCCGACGTCCACACCCACACCTCGTCGGAACCGGCGCGACGGCTGGTGACGACGATCTTCTCGGCGACCATGAAGGCCGCATAGAAGCCGACGCCGAACTGGCCGATCAGATTGGCGCCGTCCTTGGCCTCAGTCAGCTTCGACAGGAACGATTTAGTGCCGGAGCGCGCGATGGTGCCGAGATTGTCGATCAGCTCCTGGCGCTCCATGCCAATGCCGGTGTCGACCACGGACAGCGTGTTCGCCGCCTTGTTGGGCACGATCCTGATCTCCGGCGGCGTACCGTCGCCGATCAGGCCGGGATTGGCGATCGCCTCATAGCGCAGCTTGTCGCAGGCATCCGACGCGTTCGAGATCAATTCGCGCAGGAAGATGTCGGTCTCGGAATAGACCGAATGCACCATCAGGTGCAGCAATTCGGCAACCTCGGCCTGGAACGGCTGGGATTCGGCGGCAGCAGTGGTGGTCATGCGGAAACTCGAATAAACCTGAAGTGGCGGGAAAGTCCTGATATAGCGCGACCACGCCCTGTGGCAAGACGCGCGGAAGGAACCGTCAACCCGAGATCGCAGCGATATAGCGCTCCACCGAACGGTCGAATGCCGCCTTGGCGTCGGCGGCAATGTTCTTGCCCCACCACGCGCCATAGATGCGGTCGAAGGCCAGCGGCGCGACCGCCCGCGCGACGCCGCGGACCAGCGTGGCATTGAGAGGGATGTAGTTCGGATAGGAGTACATGAAGCTGACCGAGCGGCGGTCCATCGCCACCATCGCGATGTCGCCAGTCAGCAGTGCACCGCGCCCGTCCGCCCCCTTGCGCCAATGCAGCATGGTGGCGCCGGCGAAATGCCCGCCGCCGCGCACCAACAAGATGTCGTCGGAGATGCGATGGCTGTCGCCCTGCCACGGCACGATCGACGGGTAGGGCCGCGTCACCCACTGCGCATCGTCGCCGTGCAGATAGATCGGCGCGTCATCGAACGCCGCGCTCCAGTCGGCGACCGCGCCATAATAATGCGGGTGCGAGATCGCGATCGCGGTCAGCCCGCCGAGTGACTCGACATGCGCGATTGCCTCCTCGGTCGCCAGCGGCACGCAGTCCCACATCACGCAGCCGCCGCGGTCGGGCACCAGCAGCGCACGTTGCCCGATCGCGAATGACGGCGCGAGCGCGATCCCGACGAGACCGAGATCGTCGCGCCAGACCAGCCGATGCCGCTGCGCGAGCTCCTCGCGCGTCAGCCACGCCTGCCCCTCCCAGTTCACATATTGTCGCTCGTCCTCGCAGATCGGGCACGACGACGGCGGCGATGCGGCTTCAGGAAATTGCGCGCCGCATTGTTCGCAGGTCCACAAGGGCATCGGGCGATCCTCCACCGTGAACAGATAGCGCAAATCGATCCGCCCGCCAGATTGGCGGGCGGATCTTTCGGTGGGGAACACGGACAGCCATGGCTTGCCGACGATGCGGACGGGCGGGCGATGCTTGATGCACCGAGGTTGGCGACTGGCCTGCCAGCGCAGCCCTCACCAGCGGTAACGCAAGCCGGCGAGCACCAGCCGGCCATTGCCGAACTGGCAGTAGAAGTTCGAGCTACAGCTCGTGTAGTAGCTCTTGTCGAACAGGTTGGTGACGTTGAGGGTGACCTCGGCCCCCTTCCAGGCGCGCACCAAATTGACGAGGTCATAGCGCACGGCCGCGTCGAACACGACATATCCCGGCGAGACGAGGCTGTTGACGTCGTCACCATAGCTCGAGCCGACCGACCGTACGCCGCCGCCAATGGTCAAGCCGGCCAAGCCCCCGTTCAGGAAGCTGTAGTTGGCCCAGACCGATTCAAAATGGTTGGGCACGGCCTGAGGCCGTTTGCCGATCGCCAGCAGATCGGTCGATTGCGTTACCCTGGTGTCGAGGAAGGTCGATGCCGCAATGATCTCGATGGTCTCGGTCACCCTGGCCCGCGCCTCGAGCTCGACACCCTGCGACCGGACCTCGCCCTGCTGCACGCTGAAGCCGGGCACCGTCGACGGCGTCAGGATGTTGCGCTGGCGCAGATCGAACACGGCCGCGGTGAACAGCATGTCGGCGAAGGTCGGCTTGTATTTCAGGCCGGCCTCATATTGCTCGCCGGTGGTCGGCGCAAACGGCAAGCCGTTGCTGCCGACGCCGACCACGGGTTCGAACGATGTCGAATAGCTTGCATAGGGCGCCAGGCCATTGTCGAAGAGATAGAGCAGGCCAGCCCGATAGGTCTGCTTGTCGCTGTCCTGGCCTTGTGACGTGCCGTTGAGCCGATTGTCGGTCTTCTGCTCGGTCCAGTCATGCCTCGTCCCCAGCGTGAGGCGGAAGCCGCCGAACTTCATCTGATCCTGAATATAGACGCCGGTCTGCGACAGCGTCTGGTCGTTGTTGATGAATGGAGCCAAGGCTCCGACCGGCTGGTTGTAGGCTGGGTTGACCACGTCGAGCGAGCTCGCGGCGCCGAACTGATAGAGCCACGAGCTCCTGGCATTCTGCTGATCGACGCCTGCCAGCACGGTATGATCGATGCCCGACGTCATGAAGTCGAAGCGCAACCGGTTGTCCGCCGCCAGCCCCGTCGCATGCTCCGTCGATCCGATCGCGGCACGCGGAATAGTCCCGGCCGCCGTGATCGGCCCGACCATCTGAATGGCGCGGAGATCGGTATCGACCTGCGAATACCGCAAGGCCGAATGGACGCTGACGACATCGTTCAGGCGCCGATCGAAAACATAGCCGACGCCAGTCTGCTCGCGCTCGAAGCGTTCGAACCCGGGATCACCGATATTGAGGTTCCGATTCAGATACGGCCGATAGGCCGCGGGCGCCAGCGATTGCGGGTAGAGCGAGTTGAAATAGCCGCCCTTCGGGTCGCGCTGATAGAATCCCGATATCGTCAGCTGGGTATCGGCATCGGGGCGCCACGTGATCGCCGGCGCGACGCCGACGCGCTGCTCCTCGACGCCGTCATACCTAGTGTCGGACATCCGGCCGATGGCGCTGACGCTGTAAAGCCATTGCTTGGCGGCATCCAGATATCCCTGGCTGGTGATGCCGCTCTGGATCCGGCCAAAGCTGCCGCCCTCGATGCGGGCCTCGTTATAGGGGACTGCGCTCGGCTGGCGGCTGACCAGATTGACCAGACCGCCCGGGCTGATCTGTCCGTACAATACGGCCGACGGTCCCTTGATGACGTCGATACGATCGAGCAGGAACGCATCGATCGACGTCACCGCGAATGCCTGCCCGCGCGGCAGTTTCAGCCCGTCGAGAAAGCTGACGAAGTTGGTCGCTGTGCCGAACGCTCCGAAGCCGCGCAGGAAGACGCTGTCGTAGCGCGACGTGGCGTCGACCTCGGAGAGCACGCCGGCCGTGTATCGCAGCGCGTTGCCGACAGTCTGCGGATTCTGCTCGTCGAGCTGGTGACGGGTCACCGTCGAAATCGACTGCGGCGTCTCCAGGACAGGCGTGGACGTCTTCGTCGCGGTCGACTGGCTGGTTGCGAACACCCGATCACGCGTGTCGGTTCGGCCTGCCGTCGCCGAGACGCCGCGCGCGGCCACCGCTCCGACCTGTCCCTGTTGCAGCACCGGGCGCGCGGTTCGACGAGGAGCCGCGTGCGGACGCGGCGCAATCACCGCGCGGGTCGCTCGCCGCACTTGGGAGGCCTCGACGCTCACCGGCGGCAGAATCGAACTCTGAGCATGAGCCGGCCAGTTCAGTGCCGGCATCGCCGCAGCGCCGAGCAGCAGCGCCGCCTTCCACGATGCCTGCACGTCCTTCGAAACACCCATCTAGGCCCCCTCGCCAAATTTCGCTCGCGAGTAAACAAAACGGGACGAACCTGTCCAGTTTATATAATGGCGTTTTCAATGATTTAGACATATTACAATCTGCCGCGCAGGCAGGCGCGTCACGGGGACAGGATGGAAGGCAGTAACGCGAAACGAGGCCAGCGAAGCCGAAGAAGACGTGGCGGCCGGCCGACCAAAGCCGAAGCGGCGCTCGTCGAGGATCGCATCCTCGCGATCGCCGCCGAACTGTTCGCAAGGGACGGCTACGCCGCAACATCGGTCGAGCGCGTGGCGTCGATGTGCGGCGCCGGCAAAGACACGATCTATCGGCGATATGCATCGAAACGCGCCTTGTTCAATGCCGTTTTGGAGCGCAGCCGCAAGCGCATCATGGCCCGCCTTGACGATCTCGGAGCCGGTAGTGCGGAGCAGGACAGCCTCGCTCAGCTCAGGGAGCTGACGAGTTGCCTGCTCGATATCAATCTCGATCCCGAGTTGATTGCGTTCAAGCGCATTGCCTTGAGCGAGATGCTGATCGCCGACAGCGATCGCATCGGCCCCGAGGCGGATGCGATCTCCGATCTGCTGCGCGCGCGCGTCGTGCAGGCACAGAAGGACCGGCATCTGGTTGCCGCCGATGCCACCTTCCTGACAAATCACCTCATCAACAGCATCATCGTCGGCCCCACGACGCTGGCCATGTTCGGCTACAAGCCGCTGCCGCCGGCGGATCGAAAGGCCTATTTCAAGAAGGCATGGAAACTGTTTCTCGGCGGTGCTGATGCCACCGGCAGCTCCGACTGAATGCTGCGTCCGAGAGCGCCGGCGCAGCCCCCTTGTCGGCGCAACGCGCGTCTGGCGGCTGACCGGGAGATCGCCGAGGTGACCGGCGCTCCGGTCACCATCGTCACGTCGTGGATCGCGCAGCCCGTGCTGCTTGCGCTATTGCGAACGGTCCGAGGTCCAGCCCTTGTATTCGGCGATATTGGCGCGCGTCACCAGTTTTGACGGCAGCAGCTCGACGGTCGAGGCAGGCTTCTGGCCGTTGAGCAGGCCGACGCCGATCTGCACGGCGCGGCGTGCCATGAAGAACGGATCCTGCGAGGCCGAGGCCTGGATCTGCTGCGCGGCGGGATCCTTCAGCGCGGCCTCGATGTCGGGCGCGCCGTCGACGGCAGTGATGATGATGCCGCTGCGGTTCTGCTGGCGCGCGGCGAGATCGGTGCCGATCGCCTGCGGATCGTTGATGGCGAAGATCGCATCGATCTTGGCGAAGCGGGTCAGATAGCCCTGAGCCACCGTCAGGCCGCCTTCGCGCGAACCCTTGCCGTCCTGGTCGCTGGACAGCACCTTGATGCCGGGATTCTTGCCAAGCACGTTCTTGCAGCCGGTCACGCGGTCGATCACTGCGGAGACCTGCGGCCCGTTCTCGATGATCACGTCGCCCTTGCCGCCGAGCTTGTCGACGATGTACTGGCAGGAAATCTCGCCGGCCTGGACATTGTTGGTGGTGACAGTGGCATCGGCGCCTTCGGCAGCGGTGTCGACGGCAACGACGATGATGCCTGCCGCCTGCGCCTTCCTGATCGCTGGGCCAACAGCCTTGGGATCGCCCGGATTGAGCAGGATCAGGTCGACGCCGGCGGCGATGAAATTGTCGATCTGGGTCACCTGCTTGCCGAGATCGTATTCAAAGCCGACCGTCGTGATCTTGATGTTGGGGTTGGTTTTCCTGGCCTCGAACTCGGCGCCCTTCGACAGGGCGACGAAGAACGGGTTGCCCAGCGAGCCCAGCGAGATGCCGATCGACTTCAGCTCCTTGGCGAAGCACGGCGCAGAGCCGAGGGCGAGCGCCACGACAGCGCCGGCAATCGAGATCGTCTTCATTGGCTTCCTCCCTGGTCTGTTTGAAGCTCCGGCGCGGCGGCCAGTGACCGCGCCGGATTGTTGACTGGTTGGGCATGATCTCCTCGGAAAACCGCTTCACGCTGTTCCGGACCATGCCTTAGGTGCGCGCCGAGCCCTGCAACCGGTAGCGGTCGAGCGCCACCGCACCGATGATCACGAGGCCTTTGATCACGTATTGCCAGACGTCCGACACGCCGGTGAGGATCAAGCCGTTCGACAGCACGGCGATGATCAGCGCGCCGACCAGCGTGCCCCAGATCGAGCCGATGCCGCCGACAAACGAGGTGCCGCCGAGGATCACGGCGGTGATCGCGTCGAGCTCGTAGGACTGGCCGAGTTGCAGGCCGTTGGCGGCGTACAGCCGCGCCGCCTGCATGGCACCGCCAAGGCCCGCCAGCAGACCGGACACGGCATAGACGAAGATCAGCACCGCCCAGACCTTGATGCCGGCGAGCCGTGCCGCGCTCTCATTGCCGCCGACCGCGTAGATGTGCACGCCGAGCACGGTGCGCCGCAGCACCAGCCAGGCGGCGAGGATCACCAGCAACGCGATCACCCAGAGCCAGGGAATCGACAGCACGCCGGGAATGAGCGTCAGCGACCCGTTACCGATGAAAGCATAGGGAATCTCCGAATTGAACACGGTGGTGTCGGCACCGAGCAGACGGGCCACGCCGCGCACGGCGGTGAGCGATCCCAGTGTCACGATGAAGGGCGGCAGGCGCAGCAGCGCGATGAAGCCGCCGTTGAGGATGCCGAAGGCGGCGCCGGTGAGCACCGCGGCCGGCAACCACAACGCGCCGAGATCGGGAAGTTTGGAGATAATCAGCCCGGCCATTGCCGAGGCCGCCAGTATCGAGCCGACCGAGAGATCGATACCTCCGGTGAGGATGACAAAGGTCATGCCGGCCGCCAGCACGGTGTTGACGGCGGCCTGCTGCACGACGATGCCGAGATTCTGCGCGGTGAAGAAGCGGCCGTCCGACAGCAGATGGAAGCCGAGGCACAGCAGCACCAGCACCGGCAGCATGCCGGCCGAGCGGATCAACAGCGCCGTCCGCTGACGCCTCGTTTCCTGTGCGGCGACGACGCCGGACGCTGCGGCCTTCGCGGAAGCACCGTCATCAGGCATCGACCTGCTCCATTCCGGTTGCGAGCGCCATGATCTGCTCCTGGTCGAGCGGCGTGGTCGCCGTCCGCCTGATCTCGCCGGCGATCAGCCCGGCGCGCATCACGATGACGCGGTCGCAGATGCCGATGATCTCGGGCAGGTCGGAGGAGATCACCAGCACTGCCGTGCCCGACTTGGCGAGATTGTCGATGATCGAATAGATCTCGGACTTGGCGCCGACGTCGACGCCGCGGGTCGGCTCGTCGAGGATCAGTATCTTGGGCGTGGTCGCAAGCAGCCGCGACAGCAGCACCTTCTGCTGGTTGCCGCCGGACAGGCGACCGGCCGGCACGCGGATATCCGAAGCACGGATGCCCAAGGCAGCGAATGCCTTGTTGGCGCGATCGCGTGCCTTGTCGCGGTCGAGGATTCCGCCGCGCTTCGCGTCGCGACCCAGCACGGCGAGATTGATGTTGTCGAGGCACGACATGTCGAGGAACAGGCCGAGCGCCTTCCTGTCCTCGGTGAGGTAGGCAATGCCCGACGCGAGCGCCTCGCCGGGTGTGCCAATGTCGACCTTGTGTCCGTCAATTTCAACATGGCCCAAAGTCTTGGGCGCGGCGCCGATGATCAGATGGGCAAGCTCGGTGCGGCCGGCGCCGACCAGCCCGGCGAGACCAACCACCTCGCCGGCATGCACGGTCAGCGAGCAACCCTTGACGCGTGGTCCGTCGGCGAGGTCGACGGCCGCAAGTACGGGAGCGCCACGCGGCGCATCCGCATCAGTTTTTGGATCGTGCTCCTTCTTGTAGAAGGATGAGACATCGCGCCCGACCATCAGGCGGACGATGGTGTCGGCGCGGATCTCGGGCTTGTCGAGCGAGCCGACCAGCGTGCCGTCACGCAGCACCGTGACGCGGTCGCCGAGCGCGTAGACCTCGTCCATGCGATGCGAGATGTAGATGATGGCAAGGCCGTTGGCACGGAGCCGGCTGATCAGTCCGAACAGCCGCTCGCTCTCGCCCGCCGACAATGCGGTGGTCGGCTCGTCCATGATCAGGATCTTCGAACGGGCGTGCAGCGCGCGGGCGATCTCGACCAGCTGGCGCTGGCCCATCGACAAGCCGGCGACCAGCGTCGACGGCGTGAAATCCGCGCCGAGCCGTTCGAGGATCGGACCGACGGCGGTCTCCATCGCGTCGCGGGCCAGCACGCCGAAGCGCGAGACCTCGCGGCCGAGATAGATGTTCTGTGCGACGCTGAGATTGGGGGCGAGCGACAGTTCCTGATAGATGATCGAGATGCCTGCCGCGCGGCCGGCATGCGGGCCGTTGAAATGCACAGGCTTGCCCTCGATCCGGATCTCGCCGCCCGGATCTGGCCGGTAGGCGCCCGACAGGATCTTCATCAGCGTCGATTTGCCGGCGCCGTTCTCGCCCATCAAAGCGTGGATTTCTCCGGGATAGACCGTGAGGTCGACGCCGCGGAGTGCCTTGATGCTGAAGAAGGACTTGGAGACCCGGCGCATCTCGAGGATCGGGTCGATCATCTTGCCTCCCACGGCACCGACGGCGTTGCGTCGCACCCGCAAGTTGTTGTCGGTATCTCGCGCGCGTGCGCGCATTAAACAAAAGGCCGCTGCGTAGGGCAATAGGTTCGAGCAAAACGCGAACCGGGAACCGAGGGCAAGGCAACGCGAATTTTTCGCGATTGCGTCCCGGCCGAAACTTCGCCCATTCTCCCTGCCGATGGGCAGCTCCCCTCATGCGTCGGCGCCGGAGACCAGGAAAGATGGTGGCATGAAGCTGTACTACGCGCCGGGGACGATATCGCTGATGCCCCATGTCGCCCTGCTCGAGAGCGGTCTTCCCTTTATCGGCGTTCGAGTCGATGAAGTGAGCAAGACGATGGCGGATGGCGGAGACTACCGAACAATAAACCCGCTAGGATACATACCGGCGTTGGGACTCGATGATGGCAGCGTCCTTCTCGAGGCCGCCGCGATCGTCCAATACATCGCAGACCGCGACCCGACCGGAAGGCTCGCACCATCGCACGGAACCATCGAGCGGGCCAGGTTGCAGACTTGGCTGAATTTCCTCTCCAGTGAGCTGCACAAGGGAGGTCTCGGCCCGTTGTTCTACACTGCGCTGGATGAGCGGGCGAAGGACGTGTTTCGCGAGCGGCTGAAGGCACGCTTCGCATTTCTCGACCAGCACCTCTCTACGAGCGCCTATCTGTTGGGCGAGAGCTACTCCATTGCCGACGTCGGCCTCTATGCGATGACGGGCTGGACGCCGCGCGTCGGCTTCGATATTGGCGCCTACCCCAACCTGGCTGCGCATTACGCCCGGATCGCCAATCGTGACGCCGTGCGTGAGGTGCACCGGATCGAGGGGCCTGCTCCGGCATAGCCTCCAGGTGGTGAATCTCAAGGAGGCGTCGGCTTTGGTCAGCGCCGCGGCCGGTACAGGCCGCGCCATTTTGGCAGCCGTTCGGCATAGGCTGCCGCAAGCGCGCGATCGGGCTCGAAGGTCTCGACGCGCCACGGCGCGGTGCAGACGGCCTCGATCGGCTCACCGCTGACCGCGAGGCGTCCGAGCCGCGCGGCGCCGAACGCGGCCCCGGTTTCGCCATCGGCAAAGCGGTGCACCGGAATGTCGAGGACACTGGCCAGCACGGCAAGCCAGAACCGCGAGCGCGAGCCGCCACCGATCGCATCCACTTCGGAGATCGCGATTCCACCATCGGAAAGCACGTCGCGGCAATCCGCCAGCGCGAAGGCGACGCCTTCGAGCACCGCCTGCACGATGGCGTCGCGATCGGTGCCGTGACTCAAGCCATCCAGCATGCCGCGCACATCGGGGTCGTCATGCGGCGTCCGCTCACCGGACAGATAGGGCAGAAAGCTGACATGCGAGGGCAGCTTCGGGCGATCCCCGAGCGGCGCCAGCAACTCGGCCTCGGGGGTCCGCAGCAGCCGCGCGATCCAGGCAAGGCACGACGCCGCCGAGAGGATCGCGCCGGCCTGGATCCACATTCCAGGAACCGCATGACAGAATGTATGCACGGCGCGGGCCGGATCGGCGGCAATCGTATCGGTTGGCGCCAGCAGCGCGCCGGAAGTTCCGAGCGAGACGAAGGCGGTGCCGGGGCCGATCGCGCCGATGCCGACGGCACCCGCGGGATTGTCGCCGGCGCCGCCGGCGATCATCGGCCGTCTGGTCATGCCCCAGCGCTGCGCGAGCTCGTTCAGGAGCCGCGCCGACGGCGCACAGCCCTCGACCAGTCGCGGCATCTGGCGGCGCGACAGGCCGGCCGCGGCGAGCGCGGCATCGCACCAGTCCCGTCGCGCCGCATCGAGCCACAGCGTTCCGGAGGCGTCCGAGATATCCTCGATCGCTTCGCCCGTGAGCACCAGGCGCAGATAGGCTTTCGGCAGCAGCACCAGCCTGGTGGCGGCGAAGATCTCCGGCTCGTGCCTGGCGACCCACAACAGCTTCGGCGCCGTGAATCCGGGCATCGCCTTGTTGCCGGTGGTCGACCGCAAGGCTGGCCATCGCTGCTCCAGTTCGGCGCATTCCGCGGCCGAGCGTCCGTCATTCCAGAGGATGCAGGGCCGCAACGGCTTCAAGCTGGCGTCGAGCAGCGTCGCGCCGTGCATCTGGCCGGACAGGCCGATGCCGTCGACAGCAGCCAATTCGGCCGGATGATCTGCCTTCAACGCGTCCAGCGTCGCGAAGGTGGCATCGACCCATTGCGCCGGATCCTGCTCGCTATAGCCCGGTCGCGGCGAAGCCACCGTCAGCGGCTGGCTGCGGCTCGCCACCACGCGCTGCCCCTCGTCGACGAGAACGGTTTTGACCGCCGAGGTGCCGAGATCGATCCCGAGATACATGGTGCCTCGTGTATCACGATCACTGCTGGGCGAACGCCCGTTGAACCGCAACGGGGTCGGTGACGCCGTTGGCGATCAGGAGCTGAAGCAGCACGCGCGCCTTCTGCGGATTGAGATCGAGCGAGACCGCAAAGCCGAGCTTGTCGTCCTCGACCTCGACGTTGCGGTTCACATAGCCGGAGCCGACGCGGGTCGAGCGAACCACCAGGACACCCTGCTTTGCCGCGGCGGCGAGCGCGTCGATCGCGCCCTTCGATGAATTGCCGTCGCCGACACCGGCCAGCACGATGCCCTTGGCGCCACGTTTGACCGCATCCTCGACTTCAGCGGCGTCCATGTTGGCGTGGGAATAGACGACGTCGACCCGCGGCAGTGGCGGCGCATCCGGCAGCTTCAGCTTCGCCGTCTTGATCGTGATGGCCGGCTGCAGGAAGCGCAGCGAACCGGTATCGACATAGCCGACCGGCCCCGCATCGGGTGAGCGGAACGTCTGGACGCTGGTGGTATTGGTCTTCTGCACCCAGCGCGCCGCATGGATGGTGTCGTTGAGCACCACCAGCACGCCGCGACCGCGGGATTCCGGCGACGCGGCGACGCGCATCGCCTCGTAGAGATTGGCCGGGCCATCGGCACCGATCGCGGTCGAGGGCCGCATCGAGCCGACCAGCACGACCGGCATGTCGGTGTCGAGCACGTTTTGCAGGAAGAACGCGGTCTCCTCCATCGTGTCGGTGCCATGCGTGATCACGACGCCGTCGACCTCCTTGTTGTCGATGGCCGATCGGATGCGCTTGACGAGATCGAACCAGACCTTGTCGTTCATGTCCTGCGAGCCGATCGAGGAAATCTGCTCGGCCGAGATCTGCGCAAGCTTGTCGATGCCGGGAATGGCGGCAATCAGGTTCGCCGCGCTGACCTTGCCTGAGTCATAGGCATTGCCAGCGCGTGCATTGGCCTGGCCTGCGATGGTGCCGCCGGTGCCGAGCACGAGCACGCGCGGGAGGTTGGCATCCGGCGTCTGGGCGACGGCCGGCACCGCAAACCAAGCAACAAGCGCGAAGAGGAGACCGGCGACGGCCTTTGCGGAATGACTGGATCGAAACGCACGCGACATCATATTCTCCCCCAAGCGACAGGCGACCTGCCTACAACTCGTGGTTTTGTCCCGTAACAAGTGGACAAAGTTGCGGCGGGATGGGACGGCCGCGCGCTGTGGGCTGCGCCACGTTGCGCAGACCGCCATCGATTTCCGCAGGTCATGCCCGGCGGGCGCTTCAGGAGCTTCCGAACGTCCGGCGCAGCGCGATCTTGTCGATCTTGCCGGTTTTGCCCTTCGGCAGCTCGGCGCAGAAGATCACCTCGTCCGGTATCTGCCATTTCGGAAAGAAGCTAGCGAGATAGTCACGGTATTCGCGCGCGAAGCGCTCGCGAGGCTCGGCGGCATCGGATCGCAGCACGACACAGATCACCGGCCGCTCCTGCCATTTCGGGTCCGGCCTGCCGATCGCCGCGGCCTCGCGCACGTCGGGATGGTTCATGATCTGTAGCTCGAGCGCCTGGCTCGAGATCCATTCGCCGCCCGACTTGATCAGGTCCTTGGCGCGATCGACGATCCTGACATAGCCATGCCGGTCGATGGTCGCGATGTCGCCGGTCTTCAGCCAGGTACGCCCGTCCTCGACGGCAAAGGAATCCGCCGACGGGGCCTGGTCGGCCGGGCCGGCGAAATAGGACGCCGCCGCCCACGGGCTCGAGATCCGCAATTCGCCCGGTGTCGTGCCGTCGCGGCCACACGGCACGCCTTCCGCATCGACATTGCGGAACCGGCAGCCCGGGATCGGCAAGCCTTGCGCCGTGCGGGTGCTGCGCGTCTCCTCCGTGTCGAGATCGGAACGCGCGACATTGGTCAGGCCGAGCGGCGAGATCTCCGTCATGCCCCAGCAATGCATCACCTCGATGCCGAGCCGCGCGAAACCATCGATGAAGGATTGGCCGATCGCGGCACCGCCGACCGGCAGCCGGCGCAGCGATGCGATGCGCGCGACCGCCTGCGGATGCTTGCCGAGATGATCGAGGAAGCCGAGCCAGACCGTGGGCACCGCCGTTGCCATCGTCACCTGCGCCACCTCGACCAGCTCGACCAGGGCCACCGGGTCGATCTGGCGACATGGCAACGCCAGCGCGGCGCCGGCCATCAGCGCAGCATAGGGAAAGCCCCAGGCATTGGCATGGAACATCGGCACCGCCGGCAGGCAGACGTCGCGCTCGCGCATCGCGATGCCGTCGGCGAACAGGCAGGCCAGCGTATGCAGGGTCGTCGAGCGATGGCTGTAGAGCACGCCCTTGGGATCGCCTGTGGTGCCGGAGGTGTAGCAGAGGCCCGACGCCTCGTTCTCGTCGAGGTCGGGCCATGCGAAGGCACTGCCGTGGCCGGCAATCGCGGCCTCATACAGCGTTGCGGGTGTACCCATCGGCGCCGGGGGATCGATCGACGGATCGACCTCGTCTTCCATGATCACAACATGGCGAACCCCAGAGGGCAGCACGATCTCGCGGCCGATGGTGCGCCAGATCGAGCGGTCGACGAACAGCACCTGATCGCCGGCATGCGCCAGCAAGCGCGCGATGTCGGGCGCCAGCAGCCGCGCGTTGATCGTATGCAACACCGCGCCCATGCAGGGCACCGCAAGATAGAGCTCGAGATGACGATGCGAGTTCCAGGCCAGCGTGGCGACGCGCATGCCGCGGCCGACGCCGATCCCGGCGAGATAATTGGCAAGCTGCCCGGCGCGATCGAGCATCGCGGCATAGCCGATGACGTGGATGCGGTCGTGAAACCGCGTCGTCACGGTCTTGTTCGGATAGAGGTCGCCAACCCGCTCCCGCACCAGATTTAGCGTGAGCGGCACTTGCTGCATCAGGCCTGCAAGCATCATCGTCCTCTCTCCGGCACCCCCGAAAACCTTGACATCACCGGGACGGCGGCGCAACATTTTTCGAAGATTATTCGAATTATGGTGAGCCATGCACTTCCAGCTTCCCGACGACCTCGTCGCCCTGCAAGGCCGGATCCGCGAATTTGTCCGCACCGAGCTCAAGCCCCATGACGCAGCGATCGAAGAGACCGGCGACGTGCCGGAGCACGCCATGGCCGGGCTGCGCCGGATGGGATTGTTCGGTACCAACACACCGAAGCAATTCGGCGGCCTCGGGCTCTCGATGCTCGGGAGCTGCATCGCGATCGAGGAATTGGCCAAGGCGCATACCGCTTTCTACTATCTGAGCGGCGTCAACGTGCACATCGGATCGAAGGCGATCGAGTTCTTCGCCACAGGTGCCGTCCGTGACCGATGGCTGCCGGAGCTTGCCAGCGGCCGGGTTATCGGCGCCTTCGCGCTGACCGAGCCGAATGCCGGCTCCGATGCCGCCCGGATCGAGACCCGGGCGCGGCGCGACGGCGACCACTACATCCTTGACGGTAGTAAGACCTACATCACCAACGCGCCGGCCGCCGGCGTCTTCACCGTGTTCGCCACCCTCGATCCGTCTGCCGGCGCCAAGGGCATCGCGGCCTTCGCAGTCGATGCGAGGACGCCGGGCCTCAGCATCGGCCGCGTGGTCGAAATGGCGGCCGGTCGCGGCTCGCAGCATGCCGAAGTGACGTTCGAGAACTGCCGCGTGCCGCGCGCGAACCTGCTGGGCCAGGAGGGCGAAGGCTTCGCCATCGCGATGCGGTGCCTGGATGCCGGACGCGTGCATTGGGGCGCCTATTGCGTCGGCGCGGCAAGCCAGCTTTTGGGCTACGCGCTCGATCACGTCTCGGCGCGCGAGACCTTTGGACGCAAGCTGCGCGACCATCAGGGGATCGAGTGGCAGATCGCCGACATGGCGAGCGCGCTGCATGCCGCGCGGCTTGTCGCCTATGAGGCGGCGTGGCGCTATGACCAGGGCGACGCGGCGGCGCGAACGGCGGCCGCGGCGCTGTCGAAATATACCGGCGCTGACATGGTGCAGCGCATCGCCGACATGACCATGCAGCTGTTCGGTGGTGCCGGGTATTCCAGGGACCTGCCGATCGAACGCATCTGGCGGGAGACGCGGGTGGTTCGCATTCTCGATGGAACATCCGAGATCATGCGCCAGATCATCGCCCGCAATGCGTTCCGCAATCATGAACGGCGCAACGCGCCGGCCTGACGACAAGCCGACGTTGTATATTGTCGCAATAGCGCTTGTGTTCCGATCCCGCGGCCTTACTGTTTTTGTGGGGAACGCGAGGAGACGGACGTGGCTTCGGGGACGATACTCAAGCTCAAGCAGCAGCGCAGCCGCGATCGGCGTGAGCAGATTCTCTCGGCGGCCACCAAGCTGTTCGGCGAAAGAGGTATCGACGGCACCTCAATTACCGATATCGCCGCCGTGGCGAAAGTACCGCTCTCCAGCATCTACGACTATTTCGAGGACAAGCGCGCGCTGGTGCTCGAGGTGCCCGAAGGCAATTTCGAGGCGCTGTACCAGAAGACCGAGCCGCTGCTGGTGAAGGGCGGTGACCCGGTCGAGCAGCTTCGCATCATCTTCCTCACGAACTTTCAGTACATCAAGGACAACCCGAGCTGGGGCCGTGTCTTCTTCCTGGAAATATGGCCGAGCGTGCTTGCCGCCGAGCCGCGGGTGAAGAAGGCGGTCGACAAATATGCCCTGCTCTATGTGCAGTTGATCAGGCAGGCGATCCGCGCCGGCAGCTATCGCCGGAATCTCGACCCCTACACCGCGATGTCCCTGATGATGGGCGGGATGTGCCACCTGACCGCGGTCTGGCTGCTCTACGGCCGCAAATACGATCTGGTGAAGAAGGGCAAGGCGCTGTTCACCACGCTGCACAACGGCTTCGTTCAGCGCTAGCGCTATGCCGCGGCGTAGCCGCGACAAATGTAGGATGCGTAGAGCGCAGCGAAACCCGTCATGCGTCGGGCACAAAGTGATGGGTTTCGCTTCACTCTCCCCATCCAAGGCATGCAAGCTGCCCTTCGGCACATTCGACATCCCGCCAGCGTGAGGGGCTGATCCAAGACCGGGACGATTTGATCCAATTCGTCGTGGTTTGAGCGGCGGTCACCGTGAAAACCGATACACAGCCGGCAAATTCATGTTCTAGTATCATGCAATGGAGACCCCGCGTCCGGAATCGCGGGCATTGGGATGGGGAGCGAACCGATGGACGTCAAAGCTGTCCTGCCACCGCGTGGCCGCGACTATCGCCTGGATCTGCTGCGCGGCTTCGCCAACTGGGCGATCTATCTCGACCATATCCCGAACAACGCGGTGAACTGGATCACTCAGAAGAACTTCGGCTTCAGCGACGCGGCCGATCTGTTCGTCTTCATCTCCGGCTATACCGCGTCCTTTGTCTATGCGCGGATGATGCTCGAGCGCGGCACCGTGATCGGCGCCACCCGTCTGATCAAGCGGGCCTGGCAGATCTATGTCGCCCACGTCCTGCTGTTCGTGATCTACATCGCCGAGATCGGCTATCTCGCCCAGCGCTACCACGACCCCAATTTGCAGAACGAGTTCAACGTCGCGGGCTTCATGCAAAACCCCGCCGAGACGCTCTATCAGGGCCTGATCCTGGCGTTCAAGCCGGTCAACATGGACGTGCTGCCGCTCTATATCGCGCTGATGCTGGTCTATCCGCTGGTGCTGTGGGCGATGTTGCGAAAGCTCAATCTGACGCTGCTGGCCTCGTTCCTGCTCTATCTCGCGGCACGGCATTTCGGCTGGAATCTGCCAGCCTATCCATCTGGCACGTGGTATTTCAATCCGTTCTGCTGGCAGTTCCTGTTCGTGTTCGGCGGCTGGTTCGCGCTCGGCGGCGCCAGCGAATCGATCTCGTTCATCCGTTCGCGCGCCTTCCTGTGGCTCGGCGGCGCCTATCTGCTGTTCGCGCTGGTCATGACGCTGGCGGGCCGCTTCCCCGAGCTTGGACAGGCGATGCCGGCCTGGCTCTACGATGCCTTCAATCCGAACGACAAGACCAACCTCGCGCCCTATCGCGTGCTGCACTTCGTGGTGCTCGCCTTCTTCGTGACCCGCTTCCTGCCGCGCGAATGGCCGGGCTACGAATGGCCGATCTTCGAGCCGATCATCAAATCCGGCCAGCAGTCGCTCGAAGTGTTCTGCGCGGGCGTCTTCCTCGCGGTGGTCGCACATGTCGTGCTGGTCGAGGTCTCCGAGAGCCTCTGGATGCAGATCGTGGTCAGCGTGGTCGGCATCGTGCTGATGACCGTGCTGGCCTATTACCGCTCCTGGTCGAAGAAGGTCGACAAGGCACCCAAGCCGCCGGCGGCCGCGACGACAGCGGCGGCCGCGAAGCCGGCGGAATAGGCCTGTTCGCACGTGAACGAACGCGGCCTGTCCGGCCGCGCTCTCGATCCGGCGCAAGCGCTATTCGCAAGTCCGCCACGCGCAAGTTTTCATCCGGCTTCGTGAACCTGACGGCCCTCGAACCATGTCGAAAGCACCTTGGTCTGCGATAGCCGTTCCGGCGCTGTCGCAAACAGGTCGCGATCGACCAGGATGAAATCTGCCGACTTGCCGGCTTCGATCGAGCCGGTGAGATCGGACAAGCCCATCGCCCGCGCCGCGTTGATGGTGTAGATGCGCAGCACCGTCTCGAGATCGAGGGCCTGCTCCGGCCAAAGCGCGCCGTCATATCCGCCCCGCGGATTGCGCCGCGTGATCATCCCTTCGATCCCGAGCCAGGGGTCGGGATTGGCCACGACCGGCCAGTCCGAGCCGGCCGCCATCAACGCGCCGGCATCGCGGAAATCGCGCAGCGGCCAATAGCAGTCGGCGCGGTCCTCCGGCATCGCCGCGCGGATGGCTTGCTGGATCGGGCCGGGATACCAGATGATCGGCGACAGGTCGGCTGCCACATCGAGCGCGCGGAAGCGCGGGATATCGGCGGGAGCAACGAAGCCTGCGTGCGCGATCTGGTGCGTAGCGCCGGCGCCGTTTCCGGGTCCGTTGAAGCTGCGCACCACGTCGATGGCATCGAGCGTATCGCGAACCGCGGCATCGCCGGTGCAATGCACCTTGACCCGCATTCGATGCTTCTCGGCCTTTGCGATCCACCGCACCAGGTCAGGGATCGAGATCAAGGGGTCGCCGCAGAAGCAGCAGCCTTGCAGGCGCGTGGCGCGGTATGGCGTGAGCATGGCGGCGGTCCGCGTCGTCGGCACCCCATCCATGAACAGCTTGATGAAATCGGGGCGGACGTGGCGGGTGCGATAGGTCTCGCGGCGCATGATCAGCGCGTCGCCGACGAGATCGGCGCCCGACAACGTCCGTTGCCCGGGCAGCGAGGCGACGCACCAGCCATTGAGCTCGTTCGCACGATCGAGCGCGGCCAGCGCTTCCAGGAACGGAAGCGTCGTGGTCGCATCCTGAAAGGCGGTGATGCCGAAGCCGTTGAGAATCTCAACCGCGCGGCGGCACGAAGCCTTGTTGCGCTCCGCAAGATCCGGGATGCTGCGCTCGACCGCCTGCTCGGCCGACCCCGAGGCCCGCTCCAGCAACAGCCCGGTCGCCGCCCCGGTCTCCGCGTCACGCAGGATTTGACCGTCCTGGGGATCGCGGGTGCCATCGTCGATCCCGATCAGTTCCAACGCACGCGAGTTGACCCACCGGTTGTGCTGGCTGTCGTCGCGCAGCATCACCGGATGCGCGCCGGAAACGGCATCGAGCGCCGCCAGCGAACTTGCACGGCCGATCATTTCGACCAGTTGACTGCCCCAGATGCCGCCGAAGACCCACTCGCCCGGCTTCGTCGTCGCGCATCGCGCGCGCACGGTTTCGAGCACCGCATCGAACGACATCGTCGGCAGCAGTTTCAATTCATAGAGGTCGGCTTGCCCGCCACGGAGATGGTGGTTGTGCACGTCGACGATGCCCGGCAACAGCATGCCGCCGCCGAGGTCCACCATCCTGGTTCCGGGACCGGCCAGGCCTTTGACATCGAGATCGCTGCCGACGGCGACGATCGTGCCGCCTGCCACCGCCATCGCCTCGGCGCGGCCCGCAGCGGCATCCGCCGTGAACACTTTGCCATTATGGAAGATCAATTCCGGCCGCACCATCGTGCTTCGCCCTCAGTGCGCCGACAGGCTTCGCGGCTGCCGCGCGAAAATGGTGAGGCACAGGGCGTAGGCCGCGATTGCGGCGGTCTGTAGCCAGTAAGGCAGCGTAGACTTGCCGGAGAGAACAGTCTGCAGCGCGTCGGAAACATTGACGGCGCAAAGTCCCAGAACGGTGACCCAGATCGCGACCAATGCGAAGAGAACCTCACCTGAACGTGCCGCGGAGGCAAACAGGCAGATATAGGCCACGACCGCGAACGAGATGATCTTGTCCTGATAGGCATAGTAGGGTGTATCGTAGTAGACGAACAGGATCGGGACCTTGATTCCGAAGAAATGCGCCACCGCCATGCAGCAGAAATAGGCCACGCCCGCCCACAACAGCAGATTGAGAATCCGACCGCTCATCGAGACACCCATGAAGCCTTGCGATCTGTAGCCGATGGCAGGCTGGTTACGCCGTTCCGATCGCGTCATGGTCCCACATCAATCGTGGACCAGCCAGACACATTAATTTCTGACCGAGGACACCATGGCCTACCAGCGCAAGCGCCCTGCCCCGGATCCCTGCCCGGTCGAGACGGTGCTCAAGATCGTCTCGGGCAAGTGGAAGGTCCGGGTGCTTCATCTGCTTTCGCTAGACGAACTCAGCTTCGGCGAATTGCGCAACTCGATCGCGGGCGTTCGCCAGCAAGTCTTGTCCAGCCTGCTGCGGGACCTGATCGCCGACGGCGCGGTCCAGCAGCGCAAGATTTCATCCGAACGATCGATCTACGCGCTGACGGAGCGGGGCTTCGAGCTGGTTGCGCTGCTGACCCCGCTGGCCGAGTGGGGAAACAATCTGCTCGCCGAACAGGGCGTGACGTGGCGACCACCCGAGCCGCGGCGAAGTGCCCAGCACGACGGCAGCGGCGAGACCTACCGGCCCTCCGGACAGAACGTGCAGCGATAGTTGCGTTCGGCCGGTTTGCTTACCGATTCCCGCGCCGGCTGACATAGAACACGATCACGACGAGCGGCAGCGCGAGCGCGAGCCAGGACGCCTGATCCCAGATGCCGTCGCCGAGCAGCGCCGAGATCAGCCCGAAGGCGATCACGGCGCAGAGCAGCACCGGCGCCAGGAATATCTGCGTGATCGAACGCTTTGCGGCCGGCATCAGGATCGCTCCGCGCCGGCGACCAGCGGCCGGCCCGCTGCGATTGGCGTGCGCGCCGGCACCTTGCGCAACTTCGCCGCCCAGAGATAGAGGCCGCTGCCCAGCACGATGATCGTCGCGAGGTCGAGCAACGCCCAGATGATCTTCAGCGGCATGCCGCCATAGTCCCCGAAATGCAGCGGACGCGACACGAACAATGCCTGGACATAGAGCGGCATGTCCCTGGTCTCGCCAAACGTGCCGTCATCGGCGTTGATCAGCACCGGCTTGAGCAGCCGCGAGGTCAGCGGCTGGTTGCCGCGGAGATAAACACCGTAATGATGGCCGCCGGCAAATGGCGAACCGGGCATCGCAACGGACTGCACCTTCATGCCCGGCGCATGCGCGAGCGCGGTATCGATCGCGCCTTGCGCCGACGCCAGTTTCGGCGGCACCGGCGCGTTGCGCCATGGCCCCAGCATGGCAACGAGCTCGGTCCGTTGCCAATGCTGCGCGATCTGCGTCGACAACGTGTTGATGACGCCGGTCACGCCGACGACGACCGTCCAGGCCAGGATGACGATCCCGAGCAGATTATGCAGGTCGAGCCAGTACAGACGGCGGCGCGGCCTGATGGTGCCGAACTCCAGCCGCCGCATGAATGGGCCATAGACGACGACGCCGGAGACGATCGCGACCAGGAAGCAAAGGCCCATGGCGCCCAGAAACAGCATGCCCGGCTGTTCCAGAAACAGATCCGTATGCAGGTCGAGCAGGAATTTGGTAACGGCGCCGCGGGCAGCAGCACCGACGTGGAGCACCCGTCCGGTACGCGAATCGACGCTGACGATCACCTCGGTTTTCGGCGCCGTAACGGTCGATGCCATGTAGACGTGCCAGATCGGATTCTCGTCATCCGCGCCGACGATCGTCACCACCTGGGTTGGCTGCGCTGCACGCGCGATGTCGAGAATCCGGTCGAAGCTGAGCAATGGCGCATTGTCCGGCGCCTGATCAGGCTCGATGGTGGCGCCCAACGCCGCGTCGATCTCATCGTGGAAGATCAGCGGCAGCCCGGTGATGCACAGCATCAGGAGGAACAGCGTGCAAACCAGGCTCGTCCATTTGTGGATGCTCGTCCAGAGGCGGATCGATCGCGGGGTCATGCGGAGCGGCCTCCATCAATTCCAGGTGTAGCGAACGCTGCCGATCACCGTCCGCCCGGACCCGAGGAAGCAGGAGTTCAGCGTCGTGCAGGAGGCGACATAGTACTTGTCGAACAGATTGGTGGCGTTCACCGCAAGCGTGACGCCGCGCAGCCTGCGATCGAGATTGGACAGATCATAGTGCACGGCGGCGTCGAACAGCGTGTAGCTCGGAATCGAAAACGAATTGGCGAGATCGGGATAGGAATCGCCGATATAACGCACGCCGGCGCCGAAGCCGAAACCGGCGAGCTGCCCCTGCTGGAAGGTATAATCGGCCCATAGCGCCGCCTGGTTCATCGGCTGGATCGGAAGGTGCTTGTTGAGCTGGGAGGGCGTGTTCGTCTTGGTCGTGAGCGTGTCGGTGTAGGCGTAGGAGGCGACCAGCTTCAGGCCCTCCGCCAGGCTGGCCTGGGCCTGGAATTCCGCGCCGCGCGACCGCGCTTCGCCGGTCTGTTCGCTGAATCCCAGAATGGGCGACGGCGTCACGACGTTCTGCTGCGTCATGTCGAACAACGCCGCGGTCAGCAGCAGGTTGGTGCCGGCCGGCTGGTACTTGACGCCGATCTCGGCCTGCTTGGCGGTGGTCGGACGCAGCGGAGCCGTCGCGGTCACTCCGAGCGTCGGCAGGAACGAGGTCGCATACGCGATGTAGGGGGCAATGCCGGAATCGAAGATGTAGCTCAGGCCGGCGCGTCCGGTGAACGCCTGGTCGTTCTGGTTGGTCTGCTTGTTGGTCAGGAAATTGGTCGAGTCGGTCGTGACCCAGTCGCTGCGACCGCTCAGGGTCAGCCGCCACCGGTCAAGTGCGATCTGGTCCTGCACATAGAGGCCGGTCTGGTCCTGCGTCTGGCTGGAATTGTTGGTCTTGATCGTCGGGAACGTGATCGCCGCGCCGTAGACGGTGTTGTAGAGGTTGATCGGTGGCGCGGCGCCGACACGCATGTCGATCGAGCTGTCGATGTGCCGATAGTCGACGCCAAACAGCATGGTGTGCGCGAGCGGGCCGGTCGCGAACCGCGCCTCGGCCTGATTGTCCAGGGTGACGGAACTGGCACTCTCAGGAAACGAGAACGCACCGCGATTGAGCGTCTGCAAATCCGGCTGCAACGCCGTCTGCATCAGCGCGCCGGCGCCCGCGACCGCGTAGGTGTTGGTCTGAAGGTCGAAATAGCGAACGTTCTGCCGCACCGTCCAGACTTCGTTGAACGAGTGCTCGAACTGGTAGCCGACCCAGGCCTGGGTGCGGTCGAAATGATCGAAGCCGGGCTCGCCGAGGAACTTGGTGAGCGGGATGCGTCCGTTGGGGTTGGCGTAGAGCGTGCCGACCGCCGGCATGAATTGCAACGCCAGCCCGGTGATGTCGCGCTGGTAGCCGCCCAGGAACGTGATGGTGGTATCGAGGTCAGGCTTGTAGGTGATGGACGGCGCGATTGCGCCGCGGAAGTCATTGACGAAATCGACCTGTGTTCCGCCGCCATGGACCGTGCCGGCGATGCGCCAGAACAGATCGCCCTTCTGGTTCACCGCACCGACGCCGCCGACGTCGAAATTGGCCTGCACCTTACCCCAATTGTCCGCAAGCAGCTCGAACGAGTTCAGCGGCGTGGCCGTCGGCAGTTTGCTGACCATGTTGACGAAGCCACCGGGAGGGGCCTGGCCATAGAGCGAGGAGGATGGTCCGCGCAGCACTTCGATCCGCTCCAGCAGTGCGAGATCGAGCTTCGGCTGGCCGAATGTGGCCGCGCCGTAGGGCAGCCGCATGCCGTCGAGGAAGAGCTGCGCCTGGAAGCCGCGGATCCAGAGCGATTCGAAGCGCGTGTCGTTCGGGCTGTTGGTGACGATCCCCGGGGTGTAGCCGATCGCCTGCACCACCGAGCGCGCGCCCTGGTCGCGGATCTGGTCGGCGCCGATCACCGACATCGACTGCGGCACTTCGAGGATCGACGTGTTGGTCTTGGTTCCCGCCAACGTGCGATGCGCGACGTAGCCCTGGATCGGACCATTGCCTTCGCGGAACGAGCCGCGGCTCGCCACCGTCTCGGCGTGCGGTGGAGCACTCGGTACGTTGCGGTTGGCAGCGTGCCTCGGCCGGTCGCTGCGTGCCGCGCGCGAACCGCGCGACGCCGTCGTGCGCGGTTGCGTCCGTTGTTTCGGTGCCTCCACGGTTACCGGCGGCAACACCGCTGCGCCCTGCCCGCTTCCCGCGGTCTGCGCGGCTCCCGCCGTTGCATACCCCGCCAACGCCACCCCTACACAAACAACGATCGGAGCTTTCGCTCCAGCACCCAGCATTCCCACTTGTCACGCCCCATGCGACTGATGAGGCAGCCGTAACGCCACGGCTCTGTCGAGAAAAGAACTAGCAGCCGCGGCTTTCTGGAATCGCTCTTAGAGCGCTTCTATTTTCATCGACGTACGTACCAGCGTGACATAAATCCGTGGAACATTCGACTTTCGGAGTAGGCGTCCGTGACGCGAACCGCGCGACGAGGAACCGTTCCCGCTTGAGCCGGGACAAATTCCCGAGCGTGACATCGTGCAATGCAACGGGCGGTTCCAACCGGATTCATCACGACGTGAGGCGAACGCTGGACCGCCGACGTCCCGTAGGACATCGGGCGGCTGCAATGCTCGAGACGGGATCTCAGTTCAGAACTTTACGGTGATGCCCGAGTACACCGTCTGCTCCGTGCAACTCCTGTTGCTGGTACCATCGGCAAAGAAGCAAATGCTGTTGGCCGGATTGCTGCCGTCGAACCCGAACTTGTTCCTCCAGTAGCGATACGCGACCCAGGCGTCGACGAAATGCGCGTATTTCGCGCCCCACAGCGCTTTGCTCGCGTCGAACGTCAGGCGGACCGGCTCCGAATTGATCTCCGTTTTGGTGCTCATCGCGGATGGCAGCGTGTAGCCGCCATAGGCCCCATTGCCCTTCGGACCGTAGAAGCCAGCGCGGCCGCTGACCGAGAAGAAGCGCAGGCTCTCCGGCAGGAAACCGAGATCCATGCCGTAATTGACTTCGACCGCCCAGGTCGGATTGAAGTGCAGATTGCCGTCGGGCGTCCCGGTCAGACCGGCCGGCAGCAGCCCTGCGTAGGGCGGATTTCCAAGCAGTGCGAAGCCGGCATAATTCGGATAGGCAAAGGTGTTGTGGTTCCACTCCTGATAATAGAGCGGCGCTATGTTCAGATAGCCTCGGTAAGGCAGGTCGAACGCAAACTGCAGACCGGCGACGACGGCTTTCTTTTCGGGTGACATGAAGTTGTTTGCGATTCTAAGGTCCGCACCTGCTTCGAATGAGATGTTCTTCAAAGGCCCGACCGTGAAGGCGCGCGTACCGAAAGCCTCATTCCAGCCAAGCGTGCTGCGCAGCGACGCGTTGAATTCGTAGGTTCCTGCGCATGGTCCAGATGCCCCGAAGACCGGCGTGCCATATGCCGCCGAGCACGGGGACGACGGATCGCGGTGATCCGATCGCATGACGTCGGCATAGAAGCTGTTGGTGCCGTAGCTCCAGGCATCGTTATGCGCGTAGGCAAAAACCTGCTTTGCGGTACTGGCGGTCTGTCCGGGCGACGTTGCGTCCGGCAGATAGGCATAGGTGAGCCGGTTGTCGACATCCTTGAAGAACGGCAGGCCGAACGCGGATAGCGCCGGCGTGCCCGGCACCTCGGCGCCGAGCTTGACCGTGATGCCCGAATACACGCCGCTGTCGGAACAACTGCCATTGTAGACGCCGCCGGGCGCGCAGGTCGGGTCGTAAGCCACCGCATAGCCGGCAGTGTTTCGGTTGTAACGCCATGCCGTCCAGATATCGACCAGGTGGCTGTATTGCGGCCCCCAGAACAGTTTGCCCGCATCGAGCGTCACGCGGATCGGCTCGGTGACATACTCCACGGTCCGCGATTTCAGCGGATCGCCCACATAGGGCCCGTAATATCCATTGCCCTTCGGGCCACGGATCGAGGCCCGACCGCTGATCGAGAAATACTGCAAGCTTTCCGGCAGGAAGCCGAGATCCATGTAGTAGTTGGTCTCGATCCCCCATGTTGGATTGAAGCGCTGCACACCGTCGGGCAGGCCGGTGAAGGGCGGCTTGACTCCGATTGCGCCGTCCGTGCCGGACGGCAGGGCATTGTTGGTGTAGCCCCAGTCTTGCGAGTAGACCGGCGCGATGTTGAAGTAGCCTTTGTATGGCAGCGCGAAGCCGAATTGCAGCCCGGCGATCACCCCCGAGCCGGAGGTGGCGGTCAGCAGGTTGAACGGCGCCATGCTGGCGCCCGCCAGGAACGAGATATTCGTCAAGGGTCCGACCGAGAACGCCTTGGTGTCGAACAACTCGTTCCAGCCAAGGGTGCTACGGACGGAAAACAGACCAACCGCACCACCCGCGCAGGGACCGGCCGGACCCGCCAGGTTGCCGACGCATGGCGGCGTCGGGACCGCATGGTCGTACTTGCTGTAGAGGATCGAAACGGTGTTGGTGCCATATGCCCACGCATCGAAATGCGTGAAGGCAAGCGTATTGGTACTGGCGTTCCTGGTGTAGCCCGGCACCGCCGCCGACCCGTAATATGAGTATGTCACACGGTTGTCGTTGATCAGAAAGAACGGCTTCTCGGCAGCCGGCTTCGCCTTGAGTACCGGCTTGTCTTTCGCGAGATCCGCAGCAGATGCTCCGGTTATTCCAGCCAGAGTCACCACCCACAGAACCGGAATTCCTCTGTTGAAGACTGTCATGTTTCCCCCTTGCGCTGCTTTTTATCGGCGTCAGCGCGCGACGCTGGCCTCGAGCGCGCAGCTCAAGATCAGCGACCACCTTCGCGACGTGAACGACTTTGATTTCCAGCGTCGATTTGAACTTCGACGCAGCTATCGCCGACCTACGAGCCCTCAACCATGTGCATGCTGCCCCGTGGCGTTGTTCGATCTCGAGTCGACCGATCAACCTTCCGACGCCAGAAGGCCGAGCTCGTCGAGAATTTCGCGCGTGTGCTGGCCGAGCGACGGCGCATGCGAGCGAATCTCCGAGGGCGTCGCGCTGAAGCGGGCGGCGGGCCTCGCTTGCCGGATCGGCCCCCAATCGGGATGATCGCAATGCTGCACGATGTCGTTGACCGCGATCTGCGGGTCGCGCAACAAGTCCTCGATTCCAAGGACCGGCGCGCAGGGCACATCGTTCCAATCCAGCACGTTCAGCCAGTGCTCGCTATCGCGGTGTCGCAAGACCTCCTGGATTTCCGCGATAAGCAGCTTGTCGTTCGTCAGACGCGACGAACTGGTGGAAAACCTCTCGTCGTGAAGCCATTCCGGCTTCTCCAGCGCCGCACACAGCCCACGCCACTCGATCTGCGAAACGACGGCCGCGGTGATGTAGCCATCCGTGGTCTCGAAAATCCGGTCCACGCGTCCCGGCGGACGTTTGGGATCGTCCTGCGACGAACGCGTCAGCGAGCCCAGTGCCGACACCCACAGGAACGACACCATGGCATCGAGCATCGCAAGCCTGACCGTCTGCCCCTCGCCAGAACGGGCGCGGGCGAACAATGCCGCCGTGATCGCCTGGGCCGCGGTCATGGCCGCGACCTGATCGGCGAGGATGATCTGGACGAATTTTGGTTTCCCGGTCTCCCGGTCGGCTTGCAGGGCAGCGACACCTGACGCCGCCTGGATGATGGGATCGTAGACGCGCTTGTGGATGTAGGGACCGTTCTCGCCGAACCCGTTGATCGAGACGTAGACGATGTCAGGCTTGATCGCGCGCACCTCCGCCTCGCCGAAGCCCATCCTGGCGGCGGTGCCCGGGCGGAAGTTCTCGACCAGGACATCCGCGGTTCTGACCAGTTCGCGAAGCGCCTGCCGGCCCGGCTCGTGCTTGAGGTCCAGCATCACCGATCGCTTGTTGCGATTTGCGCTGAGAAAGGATGACGAGACGGAACCGGGTCCGACGCCGAAATGACGCAAAGTGTCGCCCTCGGGCGACTCCACCTTGATGACGTCGGCGCCCTGATCGGCAAGCATCTGCGTGGCAACGGGACCGGAGATCATGGTCGTCAGATCAAGGATCCGAACACCTGCTAGCGCGCCGCTCATTTCATTCCCTCTTTCCGATTCCACGCAGGCGACCACTGGTCCTCAACGGCAACCCGATATGCACAGCCCGTTGCTATCGGCCGCGAAACCGCGCCGGCCGCTTTTCGGCGAAGGCACGCGGTCCCTCGCGGGCATCCTCCGACCGCGTGACTTCGCGTCCTGCCGCCGTCTCGATGGCAAACCCCTCCGACAACGACAGTCCGCTGCTTTGCAGGGCGACCCGCTTGATCGCCTGGACCGACAGCGGTGCGCTGCTCACGAGCGCCTCGACCATCTTCTCGGTCTCGGACAACAGCGCATGCGGCTCGACCACCCGGTTGATCATTCCCGCCGCCAGCGCCTCGGCCGCGGTGAAGATGCGTCCCGTCATCATCAACTCCATCGCAAGGCAGTAGGGAATTTGCCGTGGCAGACGCACCATCGATCCTGCACCCGGCACGATTCCGCGCTGCGCCTCCGGCAATGCGAAGCGCGCCGACGTCGTCGCGATCCGGATGTCGCATGCCAGCACCAGCTCGCAGCCTCCCGCGTAGGCGACGCCGTTGACGGCGGCGATGATCGGCTTCGCGACGATCCGGTCCTTCATGAAGCCGCCACGGCCGGCCTTGCGCATCTCGACGACCCGGCGATCCCATTCGTCTTCGGGCTCGCGCGCGCCGGTGTAGAGCGGGATCAGGCGTTTGAGGTCGGCGCCGGAGCAGAACGCACGGTCGCCGGTCCCGGTGACGACAGCAACGCGCAGCTCGTCGTCGGTCTCGAGCATCTGCCAGGCGTCCTGCAACTTGCAGCATGCCTCGGGGCTCATGCAATTGAACACCTCGGGCCGGTTCAGCGTCAGCCAAAGCGCCGGGCCTCTTCTCTCAACAATCAAATCGCTCATGTCGTTCTCTCCCGGGCAACCTTACCGCTGCGACGCTGGTCGAAACTTGATCAGGGTGACTGCGTCCGAGACCGGTTCGAAGACCGCCTTCACTTTCAACCCCACCGAAATCTCGTCGGGCGCACAGTCGATGACGTTGCTGGTCAAGCGCACGCCGTCGCCGAGCTCGACGATCGCAATGATGTACGGCGTGTCGCCCTTGAATTCTGGCATCGTTGCCCAGTGGCAGACCGTGTAGGAGTAGACCTCTCCTTCAAGGCCGCAGCTCACCCACTCCAGATCGTCATTCCAGCACGCGGTGCACAGCGGTCGTGGCGGGTGCTCGATATGGCCGCAGGCACGGCAGCGCTGCGCACGGATTTCCGAGCGGCGCGCGCCTTCCCAGAACGGCAGGGACAGCCGCGACGGCTGCGGCAGGGGTTTGGAGGAGGCGCCCATGACTGTCTGTCTCACTGGTTTGCAAGCACGAGGGTGACCTGGTCGCCCATCACGCCGCCATTGCCATGGGCAACACCCAGGCTCGCATTCTTCACCTGGCGCGCCGCGCCGCGTCCCATCAGCTGGCGCACGGCTTCGACGACGTGGATCATTCCACCGGCCGTTCCCGGCTGACCGAACGAAAGCTGGCCGCCATTGGTGTTGAGCGGAAGATCGCCGGCGAAGGTCAGGTCGCGCTCGGCGACGAACGGACCGCTCTGCCCCTTGGGGCAGAACCCCATGTCCTCCAGGCTGACCAGAACCGTGATGGTGTAGCAGTCGTAGACCTGAACGAAATCCATCTGCTTCGGCGCGACGCCGGCCATGGCAAATGCGGTTTCCGCTGACGCCTTGACCCAGGACTCCGTGATGTTCTTCCGTGCCGAAATCGCCAGATGGGTGCCCGCCTCGCCGGCACCAATCAGATGGACCGGACGGTTCTTCGACGCGCGCGCGACGTCGCGGCTGCTGACGAGAACCGCGGCGCCGCCCGAGCAGCGCGAGACGATCTCGAGCAAATGCAGGGGATCGAACACCAGCGGAGACGCCAGCACCTTGTCCACCGTCAGCGGCTCCTTGTTGAACAAGGCGATCGGATTGCGCAGCGCGTTGGTTCGCTGGTCGACCGCGACCTTGGCCATCTGCTCCGGCCGCGTGCCGTATTCGTGCATGTGCCGCCGCGCGATCAGGGCATAGCCCGCGTTCGGCTGCGATATGCCGAACGGCGCATCGAACTCGGCGCGATGCGCCGGGCTCAAATGACCGAGCTGGAGCGAGCCTCCCCCGGCGGTCACGCCACCGATGACGCACAGTACGTTGCGGCACAGTCCGGCATGGATCGCCGCGGCCGCGCGCCAGATCATGCCGGCCGCGGATGCGCCGCCAAGCTCGACGGTGTCGAAATATTTCAGTGACATGCCGAGGTTCTCGCCAACCACCGTCGGCCAGAACATGCTGAAGGAATCGATCGGGGTCGTCGTCAGCAGCCCGTCGATGTCGCGCTTCTCGAACCCGGCATCCTGCGCCGTCTCTCGCGCCAGCCGCGCGATGATCTCGAGCGAGACAAGACCATCCGGGGTCTTGGTCGGCGGGAACTCCGCATAACCGGTAATGGCCGCCGCACCCTTCAGACTCACGATCAATGCCTCGCGCTCGCTATTTCGATCCCGGACGGGCCGGCTTCATGTCGCGGCGAGGATTGCGGAAATGAGCCGGGAAAAATACCTCCCGGATTCGCGAGGGTCGCCGCGCAGCCTCGGGCAGGCGGCTTACCTCTCGTTTTCGCAAGGTGGCATCCCGCATCACCCGGCGCTTCAATCACGTGGCGTTCAATCGTCCTCACTCCGTCGATTTGTGCCGACGGAGACCGATCAAGCTGTGGGAGCATCCCATGCCGATGGGCAGAATCATCCTGAGCGTTGCGTGCGTCGTCGCGAGCACCCTGGCTGCTGCCGCCACCGACAAGAAGTATGACGGTGGCGCGACCGACACCGAGATCAGGATCGGGAACCTGGCGCCCTACAGCGGCCCCTTCTCCGCCTACAGCGCCCTTGCCAAGGCGCAGGAAGCCTACTTTCACAAGATCAACGACGAAGGCGGCATTCATGGACGCCGCATCAAGTTCATCTCCTATGACGATGCCAGCAGTCCACCCAAGACGGTCGAGCAGGTGCGCAAGCTGGTCGAGAGCGACGACGTGCTGGCGGTGCTCGGCCCGCTCGGAACCCCGAGTAACACGGCGATGCAGAAATATCTCAACGCCAGGAAAGTCCCGCAGATCTTCGTCGGATCCGGCGCCGCGAAATGGGCCGATCCGCAGAACTTCCCGTGGACCATGGGCATGTTGCCGAGCTACCGCGGCGAGGGACACATCTACGCGGCCTATCTGCTCAAACAGCGGCCCGAGGCGAAGGTCGGCATCCTCTACGAGAACAACGACTATGGCAGAGACTATTTGAAGGGCTTCAAGGACGGCCTCGGCAATGCCGCCAAGGATATGATCGTGGCCGAGGTCCCCTATGAGACGAGCCAGCCGACGATCGACTCGCAGATCGCCACGCTGAAGGCCAGTGGCGCGGACACGCTGTTCAGCGTCACCAGCGCGCGGTTCGCATCACAGACCATCCGGAAGCTGGCGGAGCTGAACTGGAAACCACGGATATTGCTCAACGGCATCTCGACGTCGATCAGCGCGGTGCTCGAGCCGGCGGGCCTCGAGAATGCGAAGGACATCGTCTCGGCGGCTTCCCTGAAGGATCCGACCGACCCGCAATGGACGAACGATCCCGAGACCAGGGACTACCTGACCTTCCTCGGGAAATACGATCCCGGTGCCAACAAGGCCGATGCGATCGTCACGGCGGGCTATGTCGCGGCTCAACTGATGGTTCAGGTGCTGAGACAGTGCGGCGACGACCTGCGACGGGAGAACGTCATGAAGCAGGCCGCCAATCTCAGGGATTTCCGGGCGGCAATGCTGTTGCCGGGCATCATGGTCAATACCAGCAGCAGCGACTACCGCCCGATCGAGGGAATGCAGTTGGTGAAGTTCGACGGAACCCGCTGGGTGCCATTCGGCCCGATCCTCAACAGCGAGTCGGGCCTTCCGCAGCCTTAGCCTGGACCGCTGCGACGCTCATGCGATCGGACCGATCAGGCCGAGCTGCGCGGCCTTGGCCACTGCCTGCACGCGGGTCTGGGCCTGCAACTTCTTCATCACGTTGTCGATATGAAATCGCGCCGTGCCGGGGCCAAAGCGCAACTCCTTGGCGATCTGCTTGTCGGTCAGCCCGCGTCCTGCCAGGGTGACGCAATCGATCTCGCGCTTGGTGAGATGATTGATGGCTTGTGTCACGTCGGCATTGGCGGCAGCATCGAGGCACGAGTTCATCAGGTAGATGCCGGCGACCACCAACGCCGAACGATGGGTTTCGAGGCAGTGCTCGAGATCGATTCCCTTGCGGTCGAGGAAATGGAGACATCCGACCCGGCCGCGCGGCGCGTGGATCGGAACGCAGAGACCGCCCAGGATGCCGTAGGTCTTCACAAACTCGATATTCTTGCTGGAGACGTCGATCGTCGCGGGGCCCTGACCGTCGTGTCGCCACGTGAAAGGCAAGTATTGCGTTCGGCAGGCCAGATAGACCGGGGATTTCATCCGGTACTGCCGCTTGTCCCATACCCGGCGAAACTCGATGAACTTTTCCGACAACGGCCACCGCGACCGTCCGGCGATATGGAGTTCACTCGATTCGGACGCGAGATCATCCCGAAACAGGACAAGCGGAAGGCCGATGGCTTGGCCAACGGCCTTGACACGATCGAGCGCCGACGCGAAGTCGCAAAGCGTTGCCATCTCCGTGCAAAGCTCCAGGACCTGCTCCTTGCGCATCACGACCTCCCCTGTCGAGGTCCGCTGGACCCACACGGCTGATCTTGTTGTTGATTATCGATCGGCCGCGGATATCAGGACCATCACGATTCGGGATCGTCAATAGACAACCGCAGCCCCCCCCCCGCGGTCGGAGAACACCGCAAGGCGGCAGCGCTCTCCGCCTCAGCAACCTATCCACTGCTTGCGCAGGCTTGGGGATAGCGTGGCAGCTGGGTGCTCGACTGGGCGCGGTGAGCTTGTTAAGTCGCGTCTTCGCAAGGATGATTTGAGTCGAAGCATGACGGTCGCGATCGAGATGGGACAAACGACGGCCGGCGCTTCGGCGGCCATCGACCTCGAGGAGCTCTTGGCCACGCGCCTGCTGGTGCAGGGCAATTCGGGTTCCGGCAAGTCCCATCTGCTGCGACGCCTGCTGGAACAGAGCGCGCCCTGGGTGCAGCAGACCATCATCGATCCCGAAGGCGACTTCGTCACTCTCGCCGAGCGCTTCGGTCACCTCGTGATCGACGCCGAGGATCATACGGAGCGCAGCCTGCAGGTCGCCGGCGAGCGGGTGCGGATTCATCGCGTCTCCACGGTGCTCAATCTCGAAGGGCTCGACGCCGAGAACCAGATGCGGCGTGCCGCGGCCTTCCTCGGCGGGTTGTTCGACGTCGCCCGCGACCATTGGTATCCGATGCTGGTGGTGGTGGACGAAGCGCAATTGTTCGCGCCGGCGATCGCGGGCGAAGTGTCCGACGAGGCGCGCAAGCTGTCGCTCGGCGCGATGACCAATCTGATGTGCCGCGGCCGCAAGCGCGGCCTTGCCGGGATCATCGCGACCCAGCGGCTGGCGAAGCTCGCCAAGAATGTCGCGGCCGAGGCGTCGAACTTCCTGATGGGCCGCACCTTCCTGGACATCGACATGGCGCGCGCCGCCGACCTGCTCGGCATGGAGCGGCGCCAGGCCGAAGCGTTCCGCGACCTGGAGCGCGGACAATTCATGGCGCTCGGACCCGCGCTGTCGCGCCGTCCGCTCGGCCTGCGCATCGGTCCGACCGATACCCAGCCGCGCAACGCGGCACCACGACTGATGCCGCTGCCCGAAGCGACGCTGGAAGACGCGCGCGCGATCATCCTCGCGGCGCCGCCGCCTGAGACCAGCGCCCGGCCGCAGCGCCGGGCACCGTCCCCGGATTTGCTCAGCCAATTGATGGCGGCGAAGTCGCCGGCACCGGAACCGGCTCAAGAGGCTGCGGAACAGCCGCTCAGTGCCGAGCAATTGGCCGAGCGGCGCGAACGGCTGGACCGGATCCTGCGCGCCATCCTCGCCGAGCCGGACGCCGGCTTCCGCGCCATCGGTGTGCTGTATCAGGAGTTCGTGGTCCGCTGCCGCATCGAGGGTCTCGGTGCTGTCGTGCCGGAGCTGACCGATTTCCGCCGCATGCTGACGCGGGCCCGCGCCGGGCTCGGTACAGAGATGGCCGAGGACGACGCGTGGCAGGACGTCTCGCTGCGCGCCTCCCTGCTGCCTGAGGACATGCAGGGCGTCTTCATGATGATCGCCCGCGCGGCGAAGGAAGGCTGGCCCTGCCCGAGCGACGCCGCAATCGCGCGCGCCTACGGCACCCATTCGTTGCGCCGCGCGCGGCATCTTCTGACCTACATCGAGGAGCAAGGCCTGATCGTCTGCCAGCTCGACGGCGCCGGACGGCGGATCGTGACGCTGGTCGAACTGGCCTGGGCAACCGCGGCCGCCGACCCGAACGTGGATGAAGCACCGGCGGAGGCCGCCTGCAACGACTCAACACCGTGAGCCATGCAGGATCAAGACATGCACGAAAAAGGCCCGCCGTGAGGCGGGCCTTTTTGTCGGAACCGGTTGGTCCGAAGCTTGGTTGCGGGGACTGGCATTGGCCAGAACTTGCGCGATCCCCAAGTTGAGGTGGTTGCGGGAGGGCGCAACCATCAGAACTTGCGGACGCAAAAAAGCCGCCCGGTTGGGGCGGCTGATCTACGCGATTTGGCATCGCAATTTGAGATGGTTGCGGGGGCACGCAACCATCTCAAATTGCTTTTTCGAGCGGCGGCATAGCTACCTGCCGGCGCTGTGTTTCCGACGATAGCGTACCACAATGAGGAAGTTCGAATCCCCCACGGCCCGGCAACGAGCCCGGCGATGCCGGCAACGAGGATTTCGTGCTGGGCTGTTGTAGCGGCGGCGACGCCCACGATCAGGCTCGACGTCCATATCAGCCCGTCATTGGCTCCGAGCACTGCGGCTCGAAGCCAGCCGATACGCTCGATGAGATGAGCTTCCTTGTGAATTGTGCGCATGTTTCCCCCTTATCCAAATCCCGGAATCGAGACGCCGAAGACCTGGAGAAGCAAAATGACGTTGAGACCGAGGACGGCGATCGTTCCGGCAACGGCGGTGAGATGGGTGAGACGACCATTGGCGAATTCGCCCATGATCGCGCGGCTGCGCGTGAAAATGACGAGCGCAATCATGGGAAGCGGCAGCGCGAAGGAGAGAACGACCTGGCTGTAGATCAGCGCGTCCGTTGCGTTGGCCCCGAGCAGAACGACGATAAATGCCGGCAGCATCGTTGCCAGCCGGCGCAGCCAGATCGGAAGGCGGAATCCGGTGAAACCCTGCATGATCAGTTGGCCCGCCATGGTGCCGACGGCTGATGAGGAAATGCCGGACGCCATCAGCGAAACCAGGAACACGGAAGCGGCGGCGGCCCCCAGCAAGGGCGTCAGCGTATGGTAGGCCGTGCTGATTTCCGCGACATCGGGATGGCCGGTATGGAAAGCGGCCGCCGCCATCATCACCATGGCGATATTGACCGCGCCGGCGACCGCGAGCGCGACGAAGCATTCCAGATTGGAGAAGCGCACGAGGGCACGGCGCTCTGCATTGTCACGGGCCGACGCCCGGTTCTGCGTCAGACCAGAGTGCAGATAAAGCGCGTGCGGCATGACCGTCGCGCCGATGATGCCGACCGAGATGGTCAGGGCAGCCCCGTCAGGCATTGACGGCATCACGATACCAAGCATCGCTTCGCCCCAGGCGATCGGCGCGATGACCAGTTCGATCACGTAGCAAAGGCCAATCGCTGCTACCAGCGCGCCGATGATGAGTTCCATCGGGCGATAGCCACGCCCCTCGAACAGCAGGACGCCATAGGTCACGATCGCGGTAACGGCCATTCCTGCGATCAGAGGTATGCCGAAGAGCAGCGACAGACCAATGGCGCCACCGAGAAACTCGGCGAGGTCCGTCGCCATCGCGGCAATCTCGCTGACGACCCACATGGCATAGCGCACAGGCGTTGAAACCTGATCGCGGCATATCTCGGCAAGGTTCCGACCGGTGACGATGCCAAGCTTGGCCGAAAGCGCCTGGAAGAGCATGGCAATTAGGTTGGCCATCAGTACGACCCACAGCAGTGAGTAACCGAAGCGGGCGCCCGCCTGGATGTTGGTGGCGAAGTTGCCGGGGTCCATGTAGGCGATCGAGGCGATCACCGCCGGCCCGGCAAAGAGCAGGGCTGATCGCGCACCGCGCCGCCGTCCTGCCAGCACCTCGCGAATTTGCGCGTCGGTTCGCTCCGACAGGCTCTCGCGAACAGCCGTTTCAGTCATCGCGCCTCCTCGGCCTTGCCGCGTCGCGCCGCAGCGCCTGGAGGTCTTCCCGCGCGATCGGCAGCGAGCATGCGTAACGGACCTGGCATCGGCTTGGGCCAGCCGTGAGCAGGAGCTGCGTCAGGCAATCGGGCAAGCGATTACCCCCGGAAAGTATGGAAGCCATCGCTACCGGCGACGAGGTGGCGTTGTTCCTTCGCTTGAACATCAAGCGCTGCCGATGAAGATGCCCGTGACCAGCACGAGAAGACCGCCGAGGACGACCTGAATAATGGCCGAGGTGAAGGGCGTCTCCATGTACTTCCAGCGAATCCAGGCAATGGCGAACAACTCCACCGCCACCACGATCATCGCCGCGATGGTCGCGGTCCAGAAATTGGGGATCAGATAAGGCAGCGTGTGCCCGAGGCCTCCGATTGCGGTCATCAGGCCGCAGATGCCACCGCGCAGCCAGGGATGGCCGCGATCCGTGATCTCGCCGTCGTCGGACAACGCTTCGGTCAGCCCCATGCTGATGCCGGCGCCGATCGATGCGGCAAGGCCGACGACAAACGTGTTCCACGAATTGTGCGTGGCAAAGGCGGCCGCAAAGATCGGGGCCAGGGTCGAGACCGAGCCATCGATCAAGCCGGCGAGGCCGGGCTGTACCACCTGCAAGAGGAAGAGGCGCTTGGCTGTAGCCTCTTCCTCCTCGCTGGCATCGACCGTGCGGGTCGTCTCCAGATTAGCCGCAATGTTGACGTGCTGATGCTCCTCTTCAGCCAGATCGGTGAGCAACGTGCGCATGCCGACATCCGTCGTGCGTTCAGCCGCCTTCGCGTAAAACTGGCTGGCCTCATATTCCATGAGTTGAGCCTGCTTGCGGATCGCATCGAGGCGCAGGTCCTTGAGGAGCCAGACTGGATTGCGCTTCAGGAACCCCTTCACGTCCTGCCGGGTGATATAGGGTAACTCGTCCCCGAACTTGTCAGTGTAGACCTTCAGCAGCCGGCGGCGGTGTCCCTGCTCCTCGGCAGCCATTTCCTCGAACGCCCGCGCCGAGGCCGGATAGGTGCCACGCAGCTTCGCTGCGAAATTGAGATAGATTCGTGCGTCCTCCTCCTCATTTGCAACGGCCAGGGCCAGCACCTCGGATTCGGAGAGGTCGTCAAAACGCTTCATGGATCACCAGATTTAGAATGATTCTAATCATGGTAACCGTTGGCGATCGAGTCTGTCAATATTTTAGAATCATTCTAAAAATATGCACCCACTTCCAGTCGTTGAGACCGCTCCTCTGCTCCAGTTTGTGGTCACGCCGATCCGAACGAGGGCCGCCGCTACCACCAAAAGAACCAGCACGTCGTAAGTCGGGGCGAGACCGGGGGGGCAAGGCGCAAGGGCGGCCGAGACGGATGGGAACCCGGCCCGGCCGAGCGTCAGCGATCCCTTGCGCCGCGCCAGGGGGCAGCGCCCCCAAGCAACCTGTCCGGCGTGAGCGAAGCGGGAGCCGGAGGGAAGATCCGATCGGGATGCCGGAAATCTGAAAGTCGAAATCTCCTCATCCCGATCTCTCTATTTTCTTGAAGGCGGCGGGCATGAGCATAAAGAAGCCCCGATCTTGGCGGGGCTTCTGGAAGGCTGGCCTCAATCGCCGTTGCGGCGGGACCAGATGAGGTTGTGGCCGCTGCCGTCCTCGGCTTCGACCAGGCTGGCGTAGATCGGGGCCGGGAAACTCGGATCGTCCAGCTTGACGGAGAGGTATTCCCAGCTGCTCTCGCGGGCGGTTTTCTTCCAGGCCGCACCGAACTCGGTCGCACCGGCGAAGATGCGGAAGTCGGGGCCGCGCTTGCTTTCGCCTTCGGTGGGGACGAACTTGGCCTTGACGTTGAGGGTCAGGGTCTTGACCGCGCCGGTGAAGCCCGCGCCGTTTTCGTTCTTGGTGAAGGTGCCGATGGTTGCCATTGCCGTATTCCTTTTCCTGTCGGGCCGCACCATTGCGACCTCGATAAGGGTCGTGAGACCGGGGACGATCGGCCCCGCACCCGAAGGGCCGGAATGAAGTGGAAGGCGGCCGGCGACGGCTTTTTTGGATCGCGATGCAAAGCCGAAGGCGGCGGACAAAAGTTGGCGACGGACGTTGCGGGAGACGAGCGAGGCGAAGCCGGTTCTCGGTCAGACCCATGCCAATCGAGATCGCGGATGGAGCGCCCGTTTCAGGAAATCAGGGGAATACGGCAATGGCGGCCGTCCCTGCGCCTCGCCGCTCGAGAACGGAAACGGCGCGGGGTTCGCTGGTCGATGTTCTGCCGCCTGACCTTCATCGTCAAGGCCGGCAACCGCCCCCGATGGGTGTAAGCGATGCTCGGCCGAGCTTTCGCTCCCTCGCTGCACAGGCTGGGTTTGATGCTGCCGGAACGACTGCTCACGAGAGCAGCCATGAATGCCTTGGCCCGCAACTTCGATCCGGGTTTCCGGTGCTGCTCTGCTCCCTGCCGTGATCGACCGAGTGGAGCTGCCTCATCACACTGGTGTCAGTGCGATGGTGAATGAGGCCCGCCTATGTGGGGCGCTCGCGAAATGACCGCCGCTGCCTTTGCGTTTTGCGTTAGCGATCGAAGCCGAATGGCGGAAACGCGCCATGGGCGTGGTTCCGGCGCAGCCGAGAGCGCGGCCCGAAGGGCAACGCCAAAGCTCTTTTTATACCCTCATCGGGTAGCCAGCACCGGTAATGGATCGTGGGGCATCGCCCTAGCTAGGACCAATCGACATTCAGGATTCAGTTCTGTCGTGATGTGTGATTCATGGGGCTCCAGACCCGTTGGTCTGGAGCCTGCAGATGTCGAAGCCGAAGCGCTACGAATTGACCCTTGAGCAATGGCGCCGGGTCGGGGGTTTGTTGCCCGGCAAGCCCGGTGATCCGGGCCGTTCTGGGGCGGATAATCTCAATTTCGTCAATGGCGTGCTCTGGGTACTGCGCTCCGGCGCACATTGGCATGACCTGCCTGATCGCTATGGCAAGTGGAAAACTGTCCACAAGCGCTTCACGCGATGGGCGAAGGCCGGCGTATGGGAACGTGTCTTCGCCCACCTGATCGACGATCCCGACAACGATTATGTGAGCCTCGATTCAAGCCTCGTGCGCGCTCATCAGCAGGCAGCCACCGGAAGGGGCGGCGGGCAAAAAGGGGGGACCAGGCTCTGGGGCGCTCCAGAGGAGGACTGACGACCAAGATCCACATGGCCGTGGATGCGCTGGGCCGACCACTGAAGCTGATCCTCACGCCCGGACAGCGCGGCGATGCACCGCTCGCCCCGGCCCTGCTCCAGGGCCTCTCGCCACGCCGCGTGCTTGCCGACAAGGCCTATGATGCCAATACCCTTCGCGGCTTGATCGCCAGCATGGGCGCCGAAGCCGTCATTCCCTGCATCCCCACCCGCAAGCAGCCGATCCCCTACGATTTCGAGGCCTACAAGGTCCGCAACACCATCGAGCGATGCTTCAACAAGCTCAAACACTTCCGACGCATCGCAACCCGCTTCGACCGGCGCGCCGCAAACTTCCTCAGCTTCCTACACCTCGCCGCAGCAATGCTATGGATGCGCTGAATGTCGATTCAGCCTAAACCTTCCTCCAGCGCGCATTGAATTCAGTGTGTTGGAATTTCGAAGGACACTTATCTTTTTGGATAAATATCGTTGACAAGGCCACGCCGCTGTATTTAGCTTACCCAAATGGGTAACCAATTGCATCTCCAGTTCCATGCCCTTGCAGACCCGACACGGTTTGTCAATCGGCGTTCAAATTTGACCCCGTATCGGCTTCCAATTTTGACCCCCTTGAGCGGCTCGGTTTGGCGGTAGCGCTCGTCTCGTC
>NZ_DDOP01000016.1:51209-51705 GCF_002341725.1 Bradyrhizobium sp. UBA2491 | reverse complement strand
TGAAGATTGCCGTAGCGAAGGAAATCGATCCGTCGGAGCCGCGGGTTGCGGCCTCGCCGGACACCGTGAAGAAGTTCAAGGCGCTGGGCGCCGAGGTCGCGGTCGAGCCGGGGGCGGGGATCAAGTCGGGGCTGCCCGATTCGGAGTTCACGGCCGTGGGCGCCACCGTCAGCGCCGATGCGCTGAAGGACGCCGACATCATCATCAAGGTGAAGCGGCCGGAAGCCTCCGAGCTGTCGCAGTACAAGCGCGGCGCGCTGGTGATCGCGATCATGGATCCCTACGGCAACGAGGCGGCGCTGAAGGCGATGGCCGATGCCGGGGTGTCGGCGTTCGCGATGGAGCTGATGCCGCGCATCACCCGCGCCCAGGTGATGGACGTGCTGTCCTCGCAGGCCAACCTGGCCGGCTACCGGGCGGTGATCGAGGGTGCCGAGGCGTTCGGCCGCGCCTTCCCGATGATGATGACCGCGGCGGGCACCGTTCCGGCTGCGAA
>NZ_DDOP01000016.1:30856-50820 GCF_002341725.1 Bradyrhizobium sp. UBA2491 | reverse complement strand
ACCGCCGAGCACATCAAGAAGCAGGACATCGTGATCACCACCGCGCTGATCCCGGGCCGTCCGGCGCCGAAGCTGGTCTCGGGCGAGATGGTGAAGTCGATGAAGCCCGGCTCGGTGCTGGTCGATCTCGCGGTCGAGCGCGGCGGCAATGTCGAGGGCGCGAAGCCCGGCGAGGTGGTCGAGACCGACGGCATCAAGATCGTCGGCTACACCAATGTCGCCGGCCGGGTCGCGGCCTCGGCCTCCAGCCTCTACGCGCGCAACCTGTTCTCGTTCATCGAGACCATGGTCGACAAGGCCAGCAAGGCGCTCGCGGTCAACTGGGACGACGAGCTGGTGAAGGCCACCGCGCTGACCAAGGACGGCGCCGTCATCCATCCCAACTTCCAGCCGAAGTAAGGAGCCAAGCCATGGAGCATCTCGCGCAGGCCGTCGATCCCTTTGTGTTCCGGCTGTCGATCTTCGTGCTCGCCGTGTTCGTCGGCTATTTCGTGGTGTGGTCGGTGACGCCTGCGCTGCACACGCCGCTGATGAGCGTGACCAACGCGATCTCCTCGGTGATCGTGGTCGGTGCGCTGCTCGCGGTCGGCGTCGGCATGGTGTCGAGCGGCTCGGGCTGGGCCCGCGGCTTCGGCTTCGTGGCGCTGATCTTCGCCTGCGTGAACATCTTCGGCGGCTTCCTGGTCACCCAGCGCATGCTGGCGATGTACAAGAAGAAAGCCAAGTAAACGGCACACCTCGGGGTGATGTAAGGATTTGGGGGACCTGAGATGAGCGCCAATCTCTCTGCACTGTTGTATCTCGTGGCGGGGGTGCTGTTCATCCTGTCGCTGCGCGGGCTGTCGAGCCCGGCGTCGTCGCGCCAGGGCAACATGTTCGGCATGATCGGCATGGCGATCGCGGTCGGCACGACGCTTGCGGCCCATCCGCCGGCCGACGGCGTGGCCTGGCTGCTGGTGATCCTCGCGGTCGCGATCGGCGGCGGCATCGGTGCGGTGATCGCGCGCCGGGTGCCGATGACCTCGATGCCGGAGCTCGTCGCCGCGTTCCACTCGCTGGTCGGCATGGCCGCGGTGCTGGTCGCCGCCGGTGCGTTCTATGCGCCCGAGGCGTTCGACATCGGCACATCAGGCAACATCCATCCGCAGAGCCTGGTCGAGATGTCGCTCGGGGTTGCGATCGGCGCGTTGACCTTCACCGGCTCGGTGATCGCGTTCCTGAAGCTGTCGGCCAGGATGAGCGGTGCGCCGATCATCCTGCCGTTCCGCCACGTCATCAACATCGTGCTGGCGCTGGCGCTGGTGTTCTTCATCGTCGGTCTCGTGCTGTCGGGCAGCGCGTTCGACTTCTGGATGATCGTGATCCTGGCGCTGGCGCTCGGCGTCTTGATGATCATCCCGATCGGCGGCGCCGACATGCCGGTCGTGATCTCGATGCTGAACTCGTACTCCGGCTGGGCCGCGGCCGGCATCGGCTTCACGCTCGGCAACTCGGCGCTGATCATCACCGGCGCGCTGGTCGGATCAAGCGGCGCGATCCTGTCCTACATCATGTGCCACGCGATGAACCGCTCGTTCATCTCGGTGATCCTCGGCGGCTTCGGCGGCGAGACCGCGGCGGCCGGCGGCGGCTCCGGCGAGCAGAAGCCCGCAAAACTCGGCTCGGCCGACGACGCCGCCTTCATCATGAAGAACGCCTCCAAGGTCATCATCGTGCCCGGCTACGGCATGGCGGTGGCGCAGGCCCAGCACGCGCTGCGCGAGATGGCCGACCTTTTGAAGAAGGAAGGCGTCGAGGTGAAGTACGCCATCCACCCGGTGGCGGGCCGCATGCCCGGCCACATGAACGTGCTGCTGGCCGAGGCCAACGTGCCCTATGACGAGGTGTTCGAGCTCGAGGACATCAATTCGGAGTTCGCGCAGGCCGACATCGCGTTCGTGATCGGCGCCAACGACGTCACCAACCCGGCGGCCGAAGAGGACAAGACCTCGCCGATCTACGGCATGCCGGTGCTGCAGGTGTGGAAGGCCGGCACCGTGATGTTCATCAAGCGCTCGCTGGCGTCGGGCTATGCGGGCATCGACAATCCGCTGTTCTACCGCGACAACACCATGATGCTGCTCGGCGACGCCAAGAAGGTCACCGAGAACATCGTCAAGGCGATGTAGGACCGATCGCGATGGCGCTGAACCGGGACTGGCATCGCGCGCATCGCATGCCGCCCCGGGCGACGCGCGAACAGCGGATCGAGTGGCATGTCGCGCATGTGGCGGCCTGCGCCTGCCGTCCGGTTCCTGACAGCATCAAGGCTGACGTCGAGAAGCGGCGGAAGCTCCGCGGCAAAAAATAGCCGCGGTCACTGGTGATGACGCTGGCTCTCGCAATCCTGAAATGGCTCCTGGTCGCGGCAGTGGTCGTCTATCTGGGCGGGCTCGCGGTGCTGTACCTCAAGCAGCGTGACTTGCTGTTTCCGGCGCCGCCGGTCGGACGGACGGCACCGGCGGCCGCCGGTCTTCCGGACGCGGAGGAGCATGTCCTGACCACCGCCGACGGCGAGAAGGTCATCGTCTGGCACGTGCCGGCGAAGCCGGGCCGGCCGGTCGTGCTGTTCTTTCCCGGCAATGGCGATTTCCTTGCCGGCCGCGTGGCGCGCTTCAAGGCCATCACGGCCGACGGCACCGGGCTGGTGGCGCTGTCCTATCGCGGCTATGCCGGCTCGAGCGGATCTCCGAGCGAGCAGGGACTGCTTCAGGACGTCGCGGCGGCTTACGCCTTCGCCACCGCGCGCTACCGTGCCGAGCAGATCGTGGCCTGGGGATTCTCGCTCGGCACCGGCGTTGCGGTGGCGCTCGCCGCCGGGCATCCGGTCGGCAGGCTGATCCTGGAGGCGCCTTACACGTCGACGGTCGACGTCGCGGGCGCGCTGTTCTGGTATGTGCCGGTCAGCCTGCTGATGCGGGACCAATTCCATTCCGACCGGCGGATCACCGGCGTCAAGGCGCCGCTCCTGATCATGCATGGCACCGCCGATCCGGTGATCCCGATCCGTTTCGGCGAGTGCCTGTTCGGCCTCGCCCATGAGCCCAAGCAATTCGTGCGCCTGCCCGGTGGCGGGCATGACAATCTCGACGATTTCGGTGCGATGGCGATCGCAAGGCGGTTTATCGACGCCGCGGGAGGCTGACGGCGGCGATTGTCTGTCGCATACTCGCGCCAGTCGAATTGAGAGGTCGGACAATATGAGCGCACACGGACCGATGCCACGGTCGGCTTGGCTGTATCCCATTCTCGCGGTGTTGTTGTTCGCCGCGGTCTCGGCCTCAGGTTACGTCTTCGCGCCATCGGCGGGAGGCTGGCTGTTCGCGGCCGTGTTGCTCGTCATCCTGTTCGGCACCGTATTCGCGGCGGTCCACCACGCCGAAATGATCGCCGAGCGGATTGGCGAGCCATTCGGCACGCTGCTGCTGACGCTCGCGGTCACGATCATCGAGGTGGCGCTGATCGCGACCATCATGCTGGGCGACACCCCGGCGCCGACGCTGGCGCGCGACACCGTGTTCGCGGTGGTGATGATCGTCTGCAACGGCCTGGTCGGGCTCTGCATCTTCATTGGCGGCATCCGCTACCGCGAGCAGGATTTCCAGATCACCGGTGCCAACCTCTATCTCAGCGTGCTGTTCGTGCTCGCGACCATCACGCTGGACATGCCGAATTTCACCCTCACCGCGCCGGGACCGATGTATTCCACCGCCCAGCTCGCGGTGATCAGCGTCGTGACCCTGCTGCTCTATGCGGTGTTCCTGTACACCCAGACCATCCGCCACCGCGATTACTTCGTCAGCGGCGCCAATGAGGCGGCGGCGCATGGCGAGGTGATGTCGGACCGCGAGACGGCGATCAGCGTTGCCCTGCTGCTGGTGTCGCTGCTGGCGGTGGTGCTGCTGGCCAAGAAATTCTCGCTGGTGGTCGATGTCGTCACGGTCAAGATCGGCGCGCCGCCGGCCTTTGCGGGCTTGGTGGTGGCGGCCCTGATCCTGTTGCCGGAAAGCGTTGCCGCGGTATCGGCCGCGCGCAAGAACGACCTGCAGAAGAGCATCAACCTTGCGCTCGGCTCCTCGATCGCGACCATCGGGCTCACGGTTCCCGCCGTTGCCGTGGCCGCCTATGCGCTCGACAAGGAACTGGTGCTCGGCCTCAGCAACCAGCATATGCTGATCCTGCTGCTGACCTTCATGGTCAGCATGCTCACCTTCGGAACCGGTCGCACCAACATCCTGTTCGGGCTCGTTCACATGGTGGTGTTCGCGGTGTTCGTGTTCATGGTGTTCGTGCCGTAGCGCGCGATCCGTTCAAACAAGAAACTTGGAGACGTGACGATGCTCAGCGCCAAATCGGATGTTCAGGTCGATACCGCCGAGGTCCGTGTGACCGAGTGGCGGCTAGCGCCGGGCAGCGCAACCGGTCCGCATACCCACGAGATGGACTATGTCATCGTTCCGATCACCGCCGGCGAGATGACGATCGTGGCGCCGAACGGCGAGCGTTCCAAGGCCCAGCTTGGGGCCGGCAAGTCGTATTTCCGCAAAGCCGGGGTCCAGCACGATGTCCTCAACGAGACCGCCAGCGAGATCGTGTTCCTCGAGGTCGAACTCAAGCCCTGAGGCGGACCGGAACTCTGCAAAGTTCGAATAGCAGCTCCGAGCACGCGCCGTTGTGGAAATTCATAAGCCGTTAACGTCTGCACGATGATCTAAAAGCCGGACGCGGCCTTGCGCAGGGGACGCCTCCGGCTGAAACCAAAGTGACACCAAAGGTGACGTCGGAACGGGGGTTTGCCACCGATCCGACGCAGTTGATCCCTGAATGTGCCTCAAAGTTCCAGCATGAAATAAAGGGGCGGGGAGTGGCAGGTCATGCTGAGTTACCTGAAGAAATTTGTGATGGACATCTTGCCCTCGGTGGCGGCGACCATCATCGGGGCATACATCGTCAATCACTACATCGTGGCCAGGCCGGAAGCGCCGGCCACCGCTGCCGTGACCGCCGCCAAGACCGTTGAGAAGCCCGCCGAAAAGCCCACCGTCGTCAGCAGCCTCCCCGAAGCCGGCGTGAAGGCCAAGGGCATGTCCGAGCGCACGCTGATCGAGCGGTCGGCATCCGAGAAGGCCACCGTCACCGAGAAGCCCGCCGAGAAATCAGCCGACCTCAAGGCTGACGCACCCGCCGAGACGGCCAGCATCCCCGCTGATTCGCGTCATCACCAGGCGGCGCCGAAGGCGGTCGCGAAGGTGACGCCTGCGGCCGCACCGCAGCCTGTCGAGGCCGCAGTCGCGCCGGAGGAGAATCGCGACGCCAACGATCTCGCGCGTGCCGCCATCGAACGGCTGCGCAAGGAGCGTCCGCAAGAGGCTGCGCGTTCCCAGGATGCCGCGCGCTCTCAGGACGCTACGCGCTCCCAGGACGCACAGCGCACCGATCTCGCCCGTCTGCCCGAGGCGCAGCGTCCGCCGGCCACGTCGGCGATCCGGCCGCTGCCGCCCCCGATCATGGTGTCGAACCCGTCGGGTGAGAACGTCGATCAGTCCTCGCAGTCGCGGCCGCCCTACGCCGCCGACGCTCAGGCCAACGCCCAGGATTCGAATCGGTTGACGCCGCCGGCCGACATCCCGGTTCCGGTGTTGCAGGCCCCGCTCGATCTGCGCGCCGACGCCGTCATGCCGGTGCCCAAGAGCGAGCGCTCGTCGGTGACCGACGACATGTTCTCCGGCATGAAGTCGATGTTCCACGCCGTCCTGCCGAAATAATCCGAACCATCAGATCATGTTGAGCATGATCTGTTCGGAAAGCCGGTTTCCATCTTTCCGGATCGTGCTCTAGCCGCCGGTGCGGGCCAGCCCGTTGCGCGCGTTCCCGTCATTCGGCCGCAGCGCGAGCGCGCGACTGTAGGACGCCGCCGCCTTGGCTTTGTCGCCGAGCCGCTCGTAGGCCTGACCCCGCGCGGTCCACGCCGCAACGTTGTTGGGATCGGCCTGCACGGCTTCATCGAGGTCGGTGGCGGCTTCCTTGCCCCTGTCGAGTGCCAGGTAGCTCGTGGCGCGGCCGACCAGCGGCTCGGCCTTCTGGGGCGCCAGCCTGCTCGCCGCCGTGAAATCGTCGATCGCCTGCTGATGCTGGCCGCGGCCCTGATAGATCAGGGCACGGCCATACAGCGCCTGGATGTTGTAGGGATCGGCCGTCAGCGCCTGCTCGAACTCCGTCATCGCCTCATCGAGCTTGCCGGAATGCGCCAGCACCTGGCCACGCGTGACATGGTCCTTGGCGGTGCTGACGTCCTGCGGGGTAACCGCATCGGCGGCCGGCTTATCGGGGGTGGCAGCGGGCTTCGGCTTGTCGTCTGAGCCCCACGATCCCAGGTCGAAGGAGCAGCCCCCGAGCGGCAGACCGAGAACCACCGCGATGACGACGAGTTGCGCCGCGCGATGGCGTTGCGCTGATTTTGGGACGAGGGCGCGGGGGGCCGGAGCCTCCGTCATGCAAAATGCTCCAGCCGGTGATCTTGCATGGGTACCCCGGAACGCGGCCTGCTTCAAAACGACAACGCGGGCCCGGGGCCCGCGCTGTTAGGTATTCAGATCGGCAAAACGGTTCAGCGAGGGCCGCGACCAGCGCCTGCACCACCGGGACGGCCACCGCGATCGCCACCCGCACCAGCACCGAACACCGGCTTCGGCTTCATCGGCAGCAGGCCTTCGCGCTGCAGCTTCTTGCGCGCCAGCTTGCGCGCGCGGCGCACGGCTTCGGCCTTTTCGCGGGCCTTCTTCTCGGAGGGCTTTTCGTAGTGACCGCGGAGCTTCATCTCGCGGAAAATGCCCTCGCGCTGCATCTTCTTCTTCAGCGCCTTCAGGGCTTGGTCGACATTGTTATCGCGGACGAGAACCTGCACGCGGCATCCTCTTTTGAATTGATCGGTTCGGAATTCTGGCGAGGTGAAGGGGCGGCAAAAGGCCTGCCTCTAAACCCTAGGCGCGCGCATGTACCAGACAAACGCGCGGATGTCCACCGGTCGAGTGACTTTCGGGCCTAGTAAAGCCACGAAATGCGGCGAAAATGCCTTTGTGCAGCCCTGATTTGGGTGGTTTGGCGCCAGGATCGAGGCCGCTCCCGGAGTTTTTGATAACTCCGGACATTGGAAATAGGGGAGATGCCACATGGATATGAAGAAATACGCTGCCGAACTGATCGGTACGTTCTGGCTCACATTCGCTGGCTGCGGCAGCGCTGTCATCGCGGCCGGCTTTCCGCAGGTCGGAATCGGCCTCGTCGGCGTGTCACTGGCGTTCGGGTTGAGCGTCGTCACCATGGCCTATGCCATCGGCCATATCTCGGGATGTCACCTCAATCCGGCCGTGACGGTCGGGCTCGCCGCGGGCGGGCGTTTTCCGGGCGGCCAGGTGCTGCCCTACATCATCGCGCAGGTCGCCGGCGCGATCATCGCGGCCTGGCTGCTCTATGTGATCGCCAGCGGCGCACCCGGCTTCGATGTCAGCAAGGGCTTCGCCTCCAACGGCTATGATGCGCATTCGCCGGGCCAGTACAGCATGGTGGTGTGCTTCATCACCGAAGTGGTGATGACCATGATGTTCCTGTTCATCATCATGGGATCGACCCATGGCAAGGCGCCGGCCGGCTTCGCGCCGCTCGCGATCGGGCTCGCGCTGGTGATGATCCATCTCGTCAGCATTCCCGTCACCAACACCTCGGTGAACCCGGCGCGCAGCACCGGACCGGCGTTGTTCGTGGGCGGCTGGGCGCTGGGGCAGCTCTGGCTGTTCTGGGTTGCGCCCCTGATCGGCGGCGCGCTCGGCGGCGTGATCTATCGCTGGCTCAGCGACGAGCCCTCCGGCATCGTCGCCGGCGTGAAGACGGCCTGATCGGCGAATGGGATCGTGCTCGCACGATCCCATTTCCATCGATCAAGCGAAGGCGGCTGCCGGTTGGAGCTACGGCTTGCGGGGCGGCGTCACCTCGGTGACGTGGCCCATCTTGCGGCCGGGACGCGGCGTGCCCTTGCCGTACAGATGCACGGTGGCGCCGGGAACGGCGAGCCACTGCTCGTAGCTCAGGATGTCGTCGCCAATCAGGTTGGTCATGGTGACCTCGCCGTGGCGCACCGGCTTGCCGAGCGGCCAGCCGGCGATCGCGCGGATGTGCTGTTCGAACTGCGAGATCGAGGCGCCGTCGAGCGTCCAGTGACCGGAATTGTGCACGCGTGGTGCGATCTCGTTGACCAGCACCGTCGCGGTGCCGTTGCCGGGCACCACGAACATCTCGACCGCGAGCACGCCGACATAGTCGAGCGCCGCGGCGATCTTCTCGGCGATTGCCCGGGCCTGCGCGGCGAGCTCGTCGGGAATCGCAGCCGGTGCGCGGGAAACCTTCAATATGTGATCGCGGTGCTCGTTCTCGGTGACGTCGAAGCATTCGACCTCGCCCGACGCCGAGCGTGCCGCGATCACCGAGATTTCGCGCTCGAACGGCACGAAGGCCTCGAGGATGGCCGACTTGGTGCCGAGATCGTCCCAGACTTGGTCGAGGTCGTCGCCGGCGCGGATGATGGCCTGGCCCTTGCCATCATAACCGAAGCGGCGGGTCTTGATGACGGCAGGCAGGCCGATCCGTTCGATCGCGCTGCGTAGCGTGGCGACCGAGGAGACGTCGGCATAGGCGGCGGTGCCGATGCCGAGCTTGCTGACGAAATCCTTCTCGATCAGCCGGTCCTGCGTGGTCTCGAGGATCTTGTAGGCGGGCAGCACCGGGCGGCGTGCGGCCAGCACTATGGCAGTCGCGGCCGGCACGTTCTCGAACTCGTAGGTGACGACGTCGACGTCGTTGGCGAACAGTTCGAGCGCTTCGACATCGGCATATTCGGCGCAGGTCGCGTGCTGCACCACGTCGAAGGCCGGCGAATCCGGATCCGGTGAGAACACCTCGCAGCGCAGCCCAAGGCGCGCCGCGGCCATCGCCAGCATCCGGCCCAATTGGCCGCCGCCGAGGATTCCAATGGTGTCGCCCGGCTTCAGCTTCACTGGATGGGAAGCCGTCACGCCGAGCCCTCCGGTTGGTCCTTGACCGCGTCGGTCTGCTGCTTTCGCCAGGCCGCAAGCCGGGCCGACAAAGCGGGATCGTTCAGCGCGAGCACGCTTGCCGCGAGCAATGCGGCATTGATCGCGCCGGCTTTGCCGATCGCCAGCGTCCCGACCGGGATGCCGGCCGGCATCTGCACGATCGAATAGAGCGAATCGACGCCGGACAGCGCCTTGGATTCGACGGGAACTCCGAACACCGGAAGCTCCGTCAGCGCGGCGGTCATGCCCGGCAGGTGCGCGGCACCACCGGCGCCGGCAATGATCACCTTGTGGCCGGCCGCCTTGGCGCCCTTGGCAAAGGCATAGAGCCGATCCGGGGTGCGGTGGGCCGAAACAATGCGCGTTTCGCAGGCAATACCGAGCGCGGCCAGCGTCTCGGCGGCGTGGCGCATGGTTTCCCAGTCGGACTGGCTTCCCATGATGATGGCGATCGGAGCGGTCATCTCTTCAATTCTGTGCAGGAATCCAAAAGCATAGGCCGATTATAGGGGCGGCCCGGGCGGCATCCAAGGCGTGGCAAGGGAGTTAGAATGCACTATCCTGTCTTGGTGAATCCCGGCAAGCCTTCATAAGCAGGCCTCAACAAGGATGCGCATGAAGAAGAAGACGACGGCGGCCGCGTCCGGGGCGGCAAAACGACGGAAAGGCGCAGCTCCCGTGCGCAAATCCGCACCCGGCAAGACTGGAACCAAGCAGACTGGAACCAAGCAGGCCGGAACCAAGCGGGCAGGAACCAAGGCGGCTGGAGCGGAAGCTACCACGCGAGGTGCGGTCGCATCCGGCGACAAATCCACGATCCGCCGTCTGCGGGCGCAACTGGTGCGGGCCCAGGCCCGGATCGAGGAACTGCAAGCCTCCGCCGAGACCGACTTCCTGCTCGGCATCCTGAACCGCCGCGGTTTCGAGCGCGAACTCATCCGCTCGCTCTCCTTCATCAAGCGCTATCAGGCCTCCGGCGCGCTGATCGTGCTCGACGTCGACCGCCTCAAGCCGATCAACGATGCGTTCGGACATGCAGCCGGTGACGCGGTGCTGAAGACGATCGTCGCAGCGATATCGGACCAGGTGCGCGCTTCCGATGTGATCGGCCGGCTCGGCGGTGACGAGTTCGCCGTGCTGCTGTGGAATCTCAGCGAGATCGATGCCCGCGCCAAGGCCGCCGCGCTGGAACAGGCGATCGATCAACTCGCCTTCGTATTCCGTGGCAACCGTGTCACCGCTGGCGCCTCCGCGGGCGTCGCGATCATCACCGCACATTCCGATATCGACCGCGTCCTCGATGAGGCCGACCGTGCGATGTATGTACGCAAGGCACAGCGGCGCCACGAGCCTGGCGATCAATCCCAAGGCTAAAGCGCGCTCAAATCCTCCGGCACGTTGCCGTAGGCCCGCAGCAGCTTGGCGTCGCCGAATTCGCCGATCGCGGGGTCGCCGGTGCGGCTGAATGCGACGGCGCCGATGCTGCCGGGCATCCGCGACATCGTCTCGGCGCGGCGCAGCGCAATCGCCGAACTCTGGCATTCCTCGGCGTTGCCGGCGACCGGGGTGCCGTCGTCGTCCTGCATGAAAGGCAACGCGACGTAATAGGTAACATCGGCCATCGCTGTGCTCCCTGAGAAATCAGGCGGCGTCGCTCGCCGGCTGGGTCCGCGCCGGCACGCAGCCGGCGGTGATCGCGGCCTGCAATTCCTCCAGTTCGGCTTCGAGATATTCGTTGGCCATGATCAGGGCCTTGATGGTGCTACGCAGGTTGCCGTCGCACATCGCGATCGCCTGGTCGCAGGCCTTCTCGTAGCGGCTGTTGTCGGGCGGAGAAGGCGGAGCAGACATGGCGGGTTCCCTCTGATGGCTGGCGGCTGGATTGGTATGTTCTTATTTTGTTCCTCTGGAGTCAAGCGTCGAAAGCCGCGCGCGCGTCCATTGCCGCGAACGTGAAGCCGGCGTGGCGCTGTGGATGATGGGGAAAACCCTGGCCGCCCCTGAACTGGCGGGCCGCCGAACCCAACAGGCGTGCGTCAGGCGATGATGTCGGGCGTGATCTGGTCTTCGATGAAGGCGATGCGATCGCGCAATTGCAGCTTCCGCTTCTTTAGGCGTTGCAGCATCAGGAGATCCGGCGCCGGCGACTGATGCAGCGCGTCGATCGCGGCATCGAGGTCGCGGTGCTCTTGTTGCAGACGCGCAAGCTCGGCAAGGAGTTCGCGCTCATCCTGATCGTTCATGGTTGTGTATTAACTGGTAAGTACGACGAGGTTGTTGCGGCCGAAGCAGCGGTTCGCCGGAATATCGTCCCTGTGCGCGCGCCGCGCAAGCCGGACTGGTTCCATAATCACATTTGGTTACAGATAAACCGAAATGCGTGCGTGCGGCATATCGCGTCCCCTATCGACAGCACCGCCCACTTGTGTACACTTATTGGTCCGGATCGAACCTGAGGTTTAACGCACCGAGGAGTGTTCGCAATGGCAATACAGGCCCATCTCGTTGAGCTGGAGCGTAAGCACAAAATACTCGAGAACGAACTGCACGAAGCGCTCGTTCACCCCTCCGTAGACGACCTGCATATTTGCGAGCTGAAGCGCCGCAAACTGATGGTCAAGGACCAGATCGAGCGGTTGAAGCTTTCCGCCGACGACACGGTCCACTAAGTCAGCCCCCGCAAACTAGCGAATAGATTGGCCTTTCGCCGAGGGATGAACGCCGAAGCGCGCATCCCTCGGGGGCTATGCTGCATTTGCTCAGAGCCTCGCCAGATCGCCGACATGGTCGGCGACCGCGAGCGATGATGTCAGTCCGGGCGATTCGATCCCGAACAGGTTGATCAGGCCGGCGACGCCGTGGTCGGCCGGTCCCTGGATCAGGAAATCTTGGGTCGCGACCGCCGGCGGCACGATCTTGGGCCGGATTCCCGAATAGCTCGGCATCAGCGCGCCGTCCGGCAGGGTCGGCCAGTATCTCCGGATCGCCGGATAGAACCGCTCGGCCCGATCCGGATCGACGGCATAGTCGATGTGGTCGATCCATTCGACGTCGGGACCGAACCTTGCCTGGCCGGCCATGTCGAGCGTCAGGTGCACGCCGAGCCCGCCCGGTTCCGGCACCGGATAGATCAGCCGCGAGAACGGGGCTCGGGCGCTGCAACTGAAGTAGTTGCCCTTGGCCAGATAGGCCGTCGGTATCAGTTCGATCGGCATGCCTTCGATACCGCGCGCGACCGCGGTTGCACCCAGGCCCGCGGCATTGACCAGGAGATCGCAGGCGAGCGTCATCGGCGCCGCGCCGCCGGCCTCGACCTCGAACCCGTTTGCCGTGGCCCTGGCGTGGAGCAGCGGTGTATGGAAGGCGAATGCCGCGCCGGCCGCCTCGGCGTCGCCGCGCAGCGCCAGCATGTAGGCATGGCTGTCGATGATCCCGGTGGAGGGCGACAGCAGCGCCGCGTCGCAGTTCAGCGCCGGCTCCAGCGCGCGGGCGGCGTCGCCGGACAATACTTGCATGTCGTCGACGCCGTTGGCTGCGGCATGGGCCCGGATCGACTGTAGTTTCTCGGTCTCCGCGGGCGTGGTCGCGACGATCAGCTTGCCGCAATTCTTGTGCGGGACGCCGTGTTCGGCGCAGTAGCGGTAGAGCGCCCGCTTGCCGCTGACGCACATCCGCGCCATCAGGCTGCCGGCCTTGTAATAGATCCCGGCGTGGATCACCTCGCTGTTGCGCGACGAGGTCACGGTGCCGATCCCTTCGGCCTCCTCGATCACAATGACTTCGCGGCCGGCCTGTGCCAGCCGGCGCGCCACCGCGAGGCCGATCACCCCCGCACCGACGACCACGCAATCAACCTTGTCCATCTCGTCCTTCAGGTCCTGAAATTTTCGCGCGGCCACCGGCTCGCCGTCGTGCGCCAGCATCGTTCTGCCGATCCGTTCGTTTTGGGCAAGTGGTTGGGCCATCTCAATTAGTCGGGGAGCCATGTCCTGTTAGCGGAGCATTAATCATGTCAGGGCAATTGCCGTAAATTGAGTCACATTTTCAGGTTGCGTTGGTGCCTGTTTACCCGATCCAAACCGCAGGAGCCGGACACTCGCCCCCGAAATCCGCGGGTGATTGATGGCTGGCAGAAAGTGGCAGGCGGGCGGGAAGAATTCGATTCCGGCAAGGGTCGTCTTTTGCCTGGTTGCCGCTGTTGCGCCTGCCGCCACGGCCCGGGCCGCCTCCAACGCGTTCGCACCGTCGAGCTATCTCGGTGACCTCGATCCCGGCGTGGTCTGGGAGCTGTTGATCGGCAGCGTGGTGGTTGCCTCGTTCCTCGGCGCGATCGGGCTCTGGATCCTCTCGGCACTGCGCAAGGCCCGACGCGCCCAATTGCGGCGCAACGCCTTCGTCTCCTCGGCCCTCAATCATCTGAACCAGGGCGTGGTGATGACCGATGTGCGCGAGCGCATCGTATTTTGCAACGATCGCTATCTCGAGATCTACGGCCTGTCGCGCGCCGATATCAGGCGCAACATGACGGGCACCGAGTTGCTGGAGCTGCGCCGCGACCGTGGCGTGCTCGACGTCAGCGCCGAGGATTTCTTTGCCAGGGCGGCGGCCCCGGACGGGCTGGTCACGGAACTGCCGGGCGGCAGGTCGGTGCTGGTGAGATATTTTCCGCTGCCGAACGGCGGCTCGGTCGCGACCCATCTCGATTGCACCGACCAGCGCAAGCTGTCGCGCAAGCTCGCTTCGACCACGCAATTCCTGGAATCGGTGCTCGACAACGTTCCGGTCTGCGTTGCGGCCAAGAACATCGAGGACGGCCGCTACATCTTCGCCAACCGCGCATTCGAGCGGTTCTCCCGTTTCTCGCGCGACCACATCGTGGGCAAGCGCGCCGACGAGATCTTCCGACCCGAGACCGCGACCAGCATCGAGGCCGCCGACCGTGCGGCGCTGAATGCGCCGGAAGGCTATCATCGCAGCGAATTCGTGGTCGAACGCGGTTCGCAGAAGCGCGTCCTCGCGTCCAACCGGGTCGTTGCCCGCAACGAGACCGGCAAGCCGGAATTCCTGATCGCGCTGTTCGACGACGTCACCGACCGCCGCTCGCTGTCGCGCGAACTCGAGAACAGCAAGAAATTCCTCGAACTCGTGGTCGACAACATCCCGGTCTCGCTGATCGTGCAGCGTGTCAGCGACGGCCGCTATCTGCTGGCCAACCGCAGCGCCGAGACGATCCTCAACCGCCGCCGCGAGGATGCCGCTGGCCTGACCGCCGCCGACATTTTCAACCAGCGCGAAGCCAAACTGATCATCGCCCGCGATGAGGCTGCGATCCGCAAGCGCAGCATGATCGCGGAGGAGCACCCGATCTCGACCAAGGATGGCCTGCGGCTGTTCCTGACCCGCCGCATGACCGTGCTCGACGACGCCGGCGAGCCGCAATACCTGATCAAGACCCATGAGGACGTCACCGACCGGCGCCAGACCGAGTCGCGGATGGCGCACATGGCCTATCATGACGGCCTGACCGACCTGCCGAACCGCGCTGCTTTCCTCCAGGCGCTGACCCAGATGATCGAAGCCTGCGCCGGCACCGACGAGGAGTTCGCCGTGCTCTGCGTCGACCTCGACGGGTTGAAGGAGATCAACGACGTCTATGGTCATGCGACCGGCGACAAGGTGTTGATCGAGGTCGCGCAGCGGCTGCAAGGTGCGGCGCGCGGTGGCGTGGTGGCGCGGCTGTCGGGCGACGAATTCGGCCTCATCATCGACGGCAAGCAGCCCGCCGCGGGCATCGCACTGGCCGAACAGGCGGCCGAGGCGCTCGGGCAGGACTTCGCGATCGACGGCAAGTCGGTGCGGACCGGCCTGACCACCGGCATAGCGGTGTTCCCGCACAACGGCTCCGACGCGGCGTCGCTGCTGGCCAATTCCGGCGCGGCGCTGTTCCGCGCCAAGGCGAAGTCGCGCGGCACGATCTCGCTGTTCGAGCCGGACATGGACCAGCAGATCCGCGATCGCCGCGTGCTGCACCAGGAGCTGTCGGTCGCGATCAAGAACGGCGAATTGTCGCTCTACTACCAGCCGCAGGCCGTCGCAGGCGCGAGCGTCGCGGCCAGCGAAATCATCGGCTTCGAGGCGTTGGCGCGCTGGCACCATCCGGTGCGCGGCTTCGTGCCGCCCGGCGACTTCATTCCGATCGCCGAGGAAAGCGGCCTGATCGTCGAGATGGGCGAATGGATCCTGCGCGAAGCCTGCCGGGAGGCCGCCTCATGGACGGTTCCGCTGCAGGTCGCGGTGAACCTGTCGCCGGCGCAATTCACCCATGGCGACCTCGTCGGCCTGGTCCATTCGATCCTGCTGGAGACCGGGCTCACCCCGGACCGGCTCGAACTCGAAATCACCGAAGGCGTGCTGATCGAGGATTTCGACCGCGGCCTGTCGCTGCTGCGGCGGCTGAAGGCGCTCGGCGTCCGCATTTCGATGGATGATTTCGGCAGCGGTTATTCCTCGCTGAGCTATCTGCAGGCGTTCCCGTTCGACAAGATCAAGATCGACCGCGCCTTCGTCATCAACCTTGGCCGCAACCCGCAATCGGCCGCGATCGTGCGCGCGGTGATCGATCTCGGCCACGGCCTCGAGATGTCGATCGTCGCCGAAGGCGTCGAGACCGAGGCGCAGCTCGGCTTCCTCTCCGAAGAAGGCTGCGACGCGGTGCAGGGCTATCTGATCGGCCGGCCGGCCCCGATCGGCCAATTTGCCGCGCTGGTCGGCGGCGAGGCCCCCGCCGAAATCGTGCTCAAGGCCGGGTAGATTGGCCTGATCCGCCGGTCCGCGCTGGACCGATGCGCTTGCCATCCGCTCCGTCGGCCATTACATCATGGACCGTCAACATCGTTTCAGCCGAGAAAGGAGGGCTGCGTCGTGGCGACATTTCTCGATCACCACTTCAGGCGTGGCCCCGTCAACGCCCTGCAAATGCGTTTGCAGGGCTGACCGGAAACTCGCGTAAAATCTCTTCCTGGTCTGCCCTTCGTGGCCGTGCGGCATCGAGCGTCTGAGCGTTCGTGCCCGCACATGAATCCCTCGCCGCGCTTCGACACACGCATCCGATGGCTGGACGCCTCGGGATGTCGTGATGGCCGGCAAGACCAGAGAACGATCGTGACCCTCCTCAATCTACGCAATCTCGGCGTGACGCTGAACGCGCCGCTGTTTTCCGAACTGAACCTTGTCGTCAACGCCGGTGACCGGATCGGCCTCGTGGCCGCCAACGGGCGCGGCAAATCCACGCTGCTGCGCTGCATCGCCGGTGCGATGGAGCCGAACGAAGGCGACATCACCCGTGCCCGCGGATTGACCGTCGGCCATGTCGAGCAGGATGCGCCAGCGCGGCTGCTGGATGCACCGTTCCATGCCGCCGTGCTCGAAGCGCTGCCCGCCGAGCAGCGCGCCAGCGAAGGCTGGCGGGTCGACGTCGCCCTGCAATCGCTCGACGTGCCCAACGAGCTGTGGGAGAGGCCGCTGAAGCAGCTGAGCGGCGGCTGGCTGCGGTTTGCGCTGCTGGCGCGCACGCTGGTGACCGAGCCGGACCTGCTGCTGCTCGACGAGCCGACCAACCATCTCGACCTCGCCAAGATCAACAGGCTCGAAGCCTGGCTGAACACGCTGCCGCGCGAGATGCCGGTGGTGATCGCAAGCCATGATCGGGCTTTCCTCGACGCCGTCACCAACCGGACGCTGTTCCTGCGCCCGGAGCGCTCGCAGCTGTATGCGTTGCCCTACACCGCGGCGCGCGCGGCGGTCGATGAGTTCGATGCCTCCGACGAGCGGCGCTATCAGCGCGACATGAAGGCCGTCCGGCAGCTCCGGCAGCAGGCCGCGAAGCTCAACAACCTCGGCATCAACTCCGGCAGCGACCTGCTGCTGTCGAAGACCAAGCAGCTGAAGCAGCGCGCCGAGAAACTGGAGGAGGCGACGAAGCCCGCGCATGTCGAGCGCTCGGCGGGAACCATCAGGCTCGCCAATCGCGACACCCATGCCAAGGTTCTGGTCAGGCTCAACAACGCCGCGATCACCACGCCCGACGGCCGGCTGTTGTTCAGGACCGGCCAGCAGTTCATCTGCAAGGGCGACCGCATCGCGTTGCTCGGGCCGAACGGCGCCGGCAAGACGAGGTTCGTCGCGGCGCTGCGGCTGGCAATCGAGACCCCGGAGGCGGCAGCACCCGAGATCAGGGCCACCGAGTCATTGGTGCTCGGCTATTGCGACCAGGCGCTGGCCGACCTCACAGACAGCGACACGCCGATGCAGATGCTGACGCGGCGCTTCGAGGTCGGCGACCAGCGTGCGCGTGGTCTGCTCGCCGGCGCCGGTCTCTCGATCGAGATGCAGGGCCGTCCGATCGGGCGGCTATCGGGCGGCCAGAAGGCGCGCCTCGGCATGCTGGTGCTGCGGCTGACCCAGCCGAACTTCCATCTGCTCGACGAGCCGACCAACCATCTCGATATCGAGGGCCAGGAGACGCTGGAGGAGGAGCTGATGGAGCAGCAGGCCAGCTGCCTGCTGGTGTCGCATGACCGCCAGTTCGTGCGGTCGGTGGCCAACCGGTTCTGGGTGATCGAAGGCAGGAAGCTGGTCGAGGTCGATGGACCCGAACACTTCTTCGCCTCCGTCGGAGCTGGCTGACACAGCGCCGCGGCTGCACGCGGCCAAAATATCGAAAACAACCCCATGCAAAGGCGGCGGCCGGCGTTCGACGAGTCAACTTGACACGTCGGGCAACTCAGGGATATATTTCCAATAATCAGAAATCGTGTGAAGAAACGGGAATAGCCGCGACAGCGGCTATTGCCGTGCCGCCTCCTGCGACCAGGCGAGGTCGCGCCGCGACGGCCGCCGATGCAGCCGTTCCGAGATCAGGCCGGTTGCTTGCCGGCCCTGGCCGGCGCGCAGGCATGCGACGATGAAAGTGTCTTCCCACAATTCACGTTGTGCGTGACTGCCGCCGATCCGCACCAGTTCCGGCATCAACGGCGCCAGGATGCGCACGGCGTTGTCGTGGTCGCCGGCGGCGAAGGCCGCGATGCCGCGGCCGAGCCCGATCGCGGCGGGGCCGGGCGCGAGCTTGCCATCGGCGTCGCGCGCCGCCATCTCGGCCAGCCGCGCCTCCAGCGCATCGTTATTCGTCGTGGCCGCGACCAGCGCGTGGTGCACGTCGGCGAAATGCGCGCCGGCCCTGGGGAAGTAGCCGTCGCCATAGGCGGCGACATCCTTCCAGTGCGCGTCGAGACCGGTCTTGCCGGCGACCGACAGCCGCCACAGCAGCGAGGCCGTGTCGGTGTAGATATTGAGCGGCGGATAGGGCCGGTTGGCCGGCTTGATGTGCTGCTCGTAGATCTCGAGCGCACTGTCGGCATCGCCTTCCTCGATCGCGATCAGAGCGAGGTGCCAGGCGAGATGGCCTTGCAGGAAGCTGGTGCGATCATTCGCCGGCAGCCACGCAGAGAGGAAGCTGCGGCCTTCCGCCGCGTCGCCCTGCTCGAACAGCGCGTGCGCCACCGCGTGCGCGGCGCCGGCATTCTCCGGCTTCAGCGCATAGCCGCGCTCGGTGACGGCGCGACCCGAGACGAGCTCGCCGGCCTCGGTCTTCGACCAGCCGAGATAGGTGAGGAACCACCAGTCGTCGCCATAGTCGCCGGTGTAGCGTTCGCAGATCGTGAGCCGGGCCGCGTCGTGGTCGGACCGGCCGGAGAAGGCATAGAGGCCGAAGGCGCCGAGCAACAGCGAGAGGATCTGCGCATCGCGCGGATATTCGCTCAGATGTTGTTCGGCTGCCGTCATCGCCTTCTTGCCCTGGCCCTCGATCACCGACGCGATGATCTCGATGTGCTGACGCTCGCGTGGGCTCGTGGCCGCCGCGAGCCGCCGAGCATCGGCGGCCTTGGCGCGGGCCTGGGCGCCTTCCATGTTGAGCTGGTGGACGCGCGCGCGCCCCAGATGGGCGAGCGCGAAATCCGGGTCCTCGGCGATGGCTGCCTCGAACGCGGCATCGGCGCCGTGCAGCGCCGCCAGCATGCGATCGACGCCGTCGATGTAATGTGCAGCGGCGCGCTCCGAGCGCGTGGTGAGCGGCAGGGCGTAGCGGTCATGGATCATCGGTTGTCCTCCCGAGTTTGGCTGTGAAGTCTAGCAGAGGTGCGCGCGCCGACAATATTGCGGGAGATGTTCTTGAAGCGGTTGAGCCGCTGGCGATCCGCCGCTAGCTTGCGGCCATTGTCGAACCGGCGGGGAATCGGGGCTATTGGACGTGACATTGGACGAAGCGAGTGCGGAGGCGACGCGGCCGTTGCCCGAACCGGCCATCTCGGACCTGCCGCTGCTGCGGATCGAGGGTGTCGCCAAATCGTTCGGCAATTTCCGCGCGGTCGACCAGCTCTCGCTCGATATCCGCGCCGGCGAGTTCTTCGCGCTGCTCGGCCCGAGCGGCTGCGGCAAGACCACGCTGCTGCGCATGCTCGCCGGCTTCGAGACCCCGGACGAGGGCCGCATCCTGCTCGGCGGCAGCGACATCGCCCAGGTGCTGCCGCACGAGCGGCCCGTCAACATGATGTTCCAGAACTATGCGCTGTTTCCGCATCTGTCGGTGCGCGACAACATCGCGTTCGGCCTGAAGCGTGCCGGCATGGCGCGCGCCGACATTGCGACCCGCGTCGCGGAGATGGTCGCGCTCGTCAAGCTCGAGGGGCTCGAGAAGCGCAAGCCCGACCAGCTCTCCGGCGGACAGCGGCAGCGCGTGGCGCTGGCGCGCGCCTTCCTGGCGGATGCGCCGATCCTGATCCT
>NZ_DDOP01000016.1:6141-30743 GCF_002341725.1 Bradyrhizobium sp. UBA2491 | reverse complement strand
CGGCGGACAGCGGCAGCGCGTTGCGCTGGCGCGCTCGCTGGCGCGCCGGCCGCAGGTGCTGCTGCTCGACGAGCCGCTCGCCGCGCTCGACAAGAAGCTGCGCGAGAGCACGCAAGGCGAACTGATGGAGCTGCAACGCCGGCTTGGGATGACCTTTATCATCGTCACCCACGACCAGGAGGAGGCGATGACGATGGCCGGCCGCATCGGCGTGATGGACGCCGGCCGCCTGGTGCAGGTCGCCACCCCGCGAAATCTCTACGAGGCGCCGGCCTCGCGCTGGATCGCCGAGTTCGTCGGCGACATCAACCTGTTTAGCGGCCAGGTCGCCGCGCGCGAGAATGGACGTCTGACGGTCTCGACCGCGGAAGCCGGGACGCTCGCGGTCAGCGAGCTGTGGCCGCCGGTGACCAAGCAAGCCGTCAGCGTCGCGATCCGGCCGGAGAAGGTGAAGCTGTCGCGCCGCGCGCCGGCCTCGGATGAAGGTGGCTCGCATGCGATCAACCGGCTGGAGGGCGTCGTCAGTGACGTCAACTATCTCGGTGGCGTCACCAGCTATCGGGTGAGGCTGGAGACCGGCGCCGTGGTGCGCGCGTCGATGGCCAACACCGCGCGGCTCGATGTCGACGCCTATCTCGCCGGCCAGCGCGTGGTGGCGTGGTTCACCGCCGATGATTGCCTGGTGCTGGAGCAATGAGCGCGCGCCGCATCTTTGCCCGGCCGGCGCGGCTTGCCGCGATCGCGCCTTATCTCTGGATGGTGCTGTTCTTCCTGGTGCCGTTCGGCTTCGTGCTGAAGATCAGCCTGTCGCAGACCGCGATCGCGCAGCCGCCCTATACGCCGGTGTTCGATGTCACCGCCGGCCGCGCGGCATTGGCCGCAGCGTTCGCGCAATTGTCGTTCGACAATTTCCGGCTGCTGGTCCAGGACAATCTCTACATCCTGTCCTATCTGCGCAGCCTCGCCGTGGCGGTGAGCTCGACGCTGATCCTGCTGTTGATCGGCTACCCGATCGCCTATGGCATGGCGCGGCTGCCGCAACGCTGGCAGGGCGTCGCGATGATGCTGGTGATCGTGCCGTTCTGGACCTCGTTCCTGATCCGGATCTATGCCTGGATCAACATTTTGCAGCATGACGGCCTGCTCAACCAGGTTCTCCTCACGCTGCACATTGTCTCCGCGCCGGTGGTCTGGCTGTCGACCGACAGCGCGATGTATCTCGGTATCGTCTATTCCTACCTGCCGTTCATGATCCTGCCGCTCTATGCGACGCTCTCGAAGCTGGATGCCTCGCTGCTGGAGGCAGCCGGCGATCTCGGCGCCTCGCCGTTGCAGGCGTTCTGGCTGGTGACGTTCCCGCTGTCGCTGCCCGGCGTCGGCGCCGGCGCGCTGCTCTGCTTCATCCCGATCGTGGGCGAATTCGTGATTCCCGACCTGCTCGCCGGCTCCAACTCGCTGATGATCGGGCAGACGCTGTGGCTCGAGTTCTTCACCAACAAGGACTGGCCGGTGGCGTCCGCCGCTGCGGTCGCGCTGTTGCTGCTGCTGGTGCCGCCGCTCGTGCTTTATGACCGCCTGCAACGGCGCCAACTCGAGGCGGGCCGTTGATGGCGCACACCGTCACCAGGCTCACCCGCTTCAACATGACGTCGCTGGCGTTGGGCTTGGCGTTTCTCTATCTGCCGATCGTGATCCTGGTGATCTACTCGTTCAATGCCTCGCGGCTGGTGACGGTGTGGGGCGGCTGGTCGCTGCGCTGGTACCAGGAGTTCTTCAACGACCACGCCATGCTGGAGGCGGCGTGGATGAGCCTGTCGGTCGGCGCGGTGTCGGCGACCCTGGCGACCCTGCTCGGCACATTGGCGGCGGTCGGGCTGGCACGGGGCGAGCGGTTCCGCGGGCGGGCGCTGTTCTCGGGCATGCTGTATTCGCCGCTTGTGATGCCCGAGGTGATCTCCGGCCTGTCGCTGCTCTTGCTGTTCGTGGCGCTCAATGCGGAGCGCGGCTTCTGGACGGTGACGATCGCCCACACCACGCTGACGATGTGCTTCGTCACCGTCATCGTGCAGTCGCGCCTGTCGACGCTCGACCGCAGCCTGGAGGAAGCCGCGATGGACCTGGGCTGCGATCCGGTGCGCGCGTTCCTGATGGTGACGTTGCCGCTGATCGTGCCGGCGATCATCGCCGGCTGGATGCTCGCCTTCACGCTGTCGCTCGACGACGTCGTGATCGCGAGCTTCACCACCGGGCCCGGCTCGGCGACCTTGCCGATCCGGATCTACTCCGAAGTGCGGCTCGGCGTGAAGCCCGAGATCAACGCGATCTGCACTTTGGTGATCGCGCTGATCGCCGTGATCATCGTGGTCGCCTCGTTCGCCTCCAAAATCTCGAACGCGCGTGGCGAGAGCGCGGCGCCGTTGTAATCTCTTGTTTCGACGCATTTTCCTTGCGGGAAGCATCTCCGTGCAAGGGAGCCACCGGCGGAAGGGAGCCTGCGCAGCGTGCTCACCTCACGTCAGTTGCTAGCGCGGTGAGGCGAGAAGACTTGCGCGCGCCGCTGGACGTCTACTTTTCTCGAAACGCTCAGACCTCACGACTTGACGGCGCCCGCCGTCAGGCCACCCACCATGTAGCGCTTGAAGGCGTAATAGACTGCGGCCGGCGGCAGCGCGTAGATGAAGCCTGTCGTCATCAACAGCTCCCACGGCGAATCGTCGGCGGCGAGGAAGTTGCCGAGCGCGACCGGCAGCGTGATGTCGGTGTCCTTTGACAGCAGTAGGAACGCGTAGAGATATTCGTTCCAGGCGAGCAGGATCGCGTAAGTGCCGACCGCGACCAGCGAGGGCATCATCAAGGGCACATAGACCAGGCGGAACAATTGCAGCGTGGTGGCGCCGTCCATCGTTGCGGCCTCGTCGAGCTCGACCGGCAGCTTGTCGGACGCCTGTTTCAGCACCCAGATCGCGTAGGGCGCGGCGATCGTCACCATCGCCAGGATCAGCGACCAGTGGGTGTTGAGCAGCCCGTAATTGCCCATGGTGCGGTACATCGGCACGGCGAGGAACGCCGCCGGGATGAAATAGGTGAACAGCGCCATGTTCATCACGGCGCGGCCGCCCGGCACGCGCAGCCGCGAGATCGAGAACGCGGCGGCGGTGGCGACGAACAGCGTCAGCGCGCCGACCGCGAGCGCGATCACGGTCGAATTCCAGAACTGGATCCAGAAGTCGCGCAGGAAGTAGTGCTGCTGATGGAACACGATCGAGAAATTGTGCAGCGTCGGATGATCAGGCCACAGCTTGCCGGTGAACGCGTCCTCCTTCGGCGAGATCGCGAACACGAACATGTGGTAGATCGGGATCATGGTCCAGATGAAGACCGGGATGCCGATCAGGAGCAGCTTGGCTTCGGTGCCGACGTCGCGCAGGGTGGGCAGCTTCATCGCGACAACCGTTTCATCATGAAATAGACCAGCGGCAGCACGAACGGCATCGCACAGACGATCGAGGCCATCGCCAGCGACAGCTGGTCGAGCCTGAGATAGCGGATGCCGAGCGTCGACAGCACATGGGTGAGATCGGCGGGGCCGCCGCCGGTGAGCAGGTAGACGCTGTTGAAGTCGCCCAGCGTCCAGATCATCGAGAGCAGCGTGCAGGTGATGTAGAGCGTCTGCATCGACGGCCAGGTGATGTAGCGGAATTTCTGCCACCAATTGGCGCCGTCGACGTCGGAGGCCTCGTAGAGGTCCTGCGAGATGGCGAGCCGTCCGGTCAACAGGATCAGCGTCCAGAACGGCAGCGACTTCCAGATGTGGACGCCGATCGCCATCGCCAGCGCCACCGCCGGATCGTTCAGCCAGTTCGGGCCGTCGTCGCCGGTGAACTTGAAGATCAACTGGTTGATCACGCCCCATTCGGGATTGAGCATGAAGCGCACCGAGAGGATGGTCGGGATCGACGGCACCGCCCAGGGCAGGATGAAGATGACGGACAGCCACCTGATCCAGGCGCGCTGCTGGGCGAAGAAGCCGGACAGGAACAGCGCGATCAGCATCTTGATGTTGATGCCGATCACCAGGAAGATCAGCGTGTTGACCGCGGCGCGCGCGAAGATCGGGTCGTGATAGAGCGCGACATAGTTCGACGGCTGGCGCGCCAGCCACAGGCCGTAGCAGACCGGATAGACCACGAAGGCGAGGAACACGAGCAGGTAGGGCACGAGCAGCGCGATGCCCCAGACCTGCGGCGGCGACAACCGCGCCGACAGCGGCGGCGAGGGGGCATCGGATGCGGAGAGCGTGATCGCCATGATGCGCCTACTCTTGAAACGAGATGCCGGCCACGGTTACGACGTCGTCCCGGCGAAGGCCGGGACCCATAACCACAGGGCCCAGCCGCTGCGCGAAAGCCGTCGACGAGCCTACTCCAAGACGACCGCCGCGGCGTATGGGTCCCGGCCTTCGCCGGGACGACGCGGAGCAAGTCTCGGCAGAGGCGGCCATCGCTTACGTCACCCCGCAACCTGCTTGATGCGGGCGATCAGTTCGTCGACGGCCTTATCCACCGGCACCTTCTCGCTGACCACCCGGTTCATGGCCTTGGCCCAGACGTTCTCGTTGTTCAGGATGGTGAACTTCCAGTTCTTGGTGAAGTCGAACGGCGCGGTGCCGCCGGTGAACTGGTTCCAGACCGCCTTGCGATGCCGGTCCGCTTGCCAGAACGGGCTGGCCTGGCTCGCCTTGGTCACCGGGAACCAGCGGCCGAGCGCACCCTCGACATAGGGCCGCACATTGTCCTCCTGCATCAGGAAGGCGATGAACTGCTTGCCCTCCGCCTTGTTCTTGGCGTTGGCGAAGATCAGCCCGGTCTTGACGTCGGAGCGGTACTTGATGGTCGAGCCGTCCGGCGCCTTCGGGAACGACGCGGTGATGATGTCGTGCTCATAGGCCTGCTTGCCGGCGGCGCGCTGCGCGTCGGTCAGCGCCGGGTTGGTCGAATCCTCGAACCACTTCGCCGCGATCGAGATCGTGAAATTATGCGTCATCACGATCGTCTTGTTGTGGAAGGCGACGTTGTTGTCGGGGTCCTTCCAGGTGGTGGACGAGGGCGGCGTGCAGCCCTTGATGTAGGTGTCGGTGTAATCCTTCAGCGCATGGATCAGGCCGTCGCGCACCTTGGGATCGTCGACCAAAAGCTTGCCGTCGTCGTCGACCAGCTTGACGTGATAGGCATCCATGAAGGTGTAGAACGACTGGAACGAGTCGGTGGATTCCACGCCCATCGGTTGGCCGACGCCGTAGATGCGCTGGCCGGTCGCCTTGCGGATCGCCGGCTGCACCTTGTCGCACCAGAACGACCAGTAGTCCTCCCACTTGTTCGGGATGTCGGCGGCCTTGAAGCCGGCCTTCTCCAGCATGTCGCCCCAGATCTGGACGTGCATGCTCTGCTGCTTCAGCGGAAAGCCGTAATAGGACTTCTTCTTGGCGACGTCGTTGTAGAGCAGGACTGCTTCCAGCGTGTTCGGCGCGAACGCGTCCTTCATCGGCAGCATGATGTCGGAGAGGTCTTCGAGCTTGCCCTCGAAGGCCCATTTGCCCTGGGCCTGCACGTCGTAAGTGTCGGAATAGGCGACGTCGGGCACGGTGCCGGAATCGAGCGCAGCGACGGTCTTCGGGATCATGTCCTGGATCGCATATTGCGACAGTTCGACCTTGATGCCGGTCTTGGCTTCGAATTTCTTGATCGTGTCGAGCAGCGCGTCGTCTTCGGATTTGTAAAATCCCTTGCCCCACCAGACGGTGATCGTCTTGCTCTGGGCGAGAGCGGGTGCCGTTGCGGCGAACAGGCCGACCGCGGCGACCGCAAGTGATAGCGCACCGATAACCTTGGATTTCACGTTGTTCTCCCCTCTTGGCGCCGGCTTATTTTTTAACCGGTTGGGTAAAACACTAGCGCATGGCCGTGACCTGATAAAGGTGTCGCGTCGACGACTTCTGTAGGGGTTCGCGGCGCGTGCGCGGATCAGTCCCGGCGCATCGATGCGGAACGTGAATGGATCGGATCAATGCGACCTTGGTCAGTTCGATTTGGCGTTCTCGGCCGCTGTCGCCGCTCCGCTGCCGGGTGGTGCTGCGGTCGCGGCATCGGACGCCGGTTGCCGCGCGCCGCCGCCGGTGAAGCGCTCGATCACCGAGCGCACCGCGTCGCGCGTCTTGCGATCCTTCACCGCATCGAGCAGCGGAGCCGACGCCGGCGAGCGGCGGATCAGGCTCTCCGGATCGGGGAAGATCAGCGGATCGTCCCACGGGCCCTGGATCACGAACGGCAGGTCGAACGCGTTGCCGCCGGCGGATGCCGAGGTCAGGCTGGCGACGCCCTTGAGGTCGTATTCGCGCGACGGCACCGAGGCGGTGCCGGTCAGCGTGATCTTCGCCGCCGGGCTTTCGACGTGGATGTCGTCGGCGGTGGCAACGCCGTCGGCGAACTTCACCGAGATGCTGAGATTGTCATAGGGCGTCGAGCCGGAGCGGAAATTGCCGCCGCCGGACAGCGGCCGCTTCTCCAGCCGCCGCAGCAGCTGCTCGACATTGAAGCCGGCGATCGCGCCGTCGTGCCCGGTCAGCGTGGCGGTGCCGTCGAGCGACGACGCGAGCCCGAACGGGCTCGAGCCGGAGGCGGTCAGCGAGACGTTGAGGTTGCCGCGGCCGGACAGCTTGTTGATGCCGAACAATTCGCTGGCGCAAGCCTGCAAATCGACATCGGTGAACTGGAATTGCGCCCTGACGTCGGCCACCGCATCGGAGCGCGCGATCGCGAACGAACCCCTGGCGATGCCGCCATACATCTGCGCCTCGCCGACGCTGAGCGCGAGCGCACCGCCGCGCAGATTGGCGCCGAACGCGGTGCGGCCGAGCCTGGACGGGCCGACCGTCACCTTGGCGGCCGACAGCCGCATGTCGAGATCGGTCGACGACAGCGAGGACAGATCGAACAGCTGCCTGTTCCAGTCGCGCTGGCCGCTGGCCAGCAGGCGGAAGGTCGAGATGTAGGGCGTGAAATCGAGATTGCCGGCGGCAAGCGTCGCTTGCAGCGTCTGCCGGCCGTTATTGGCGTAAGTCATCACGCCCTCGGCGACATTGCCGTCGAGCTCGACATTGACATTGGTGAGGGCGACCGAGCCGCCGACCACATTGGCGCGGGCCTTCATCGCGAAGCGGCCGAAGCCGCCACCGCCGCCGGGTGGAGCCTGTCCCATCCAGCGCAACGCGTTGCGCAGCGACGGGCTATCCATGGTGGCGGTGCCTTCCATCATCAGGCTGGTGCGGTTGGCCACGGTTCCGTCGAACGCAACCTTCAGCGGCGCGCTGGCGAGCCGTGCCTTGAGGCCGGAACGGTCGCCCGACAGCAGCGCGACGAAATCGCTGGCGCTGATCGAGCCGTCGACGCGCTCGCCGCGCCAGTCGAACTGGCCGGTTGCGGCAAATGAACGCGAGATCGATGGCCAGGCCAGCGACAGATCGATGTCGCCGAGCTTTTCGGAGACGTGGTTGGCGCCGTCCTCGTAATTCAGCTCGCCGTCCTGGATCCGGATTTCCGAGAACGACACCTGGTTCTCGGCCCCCGGCGTCATCGCCTTGGCGATGGTCTCGACGAACGGTGTCCAGTTGCTCTCGCCGGCGGCGTCGCGGACCACATGGATATGCGGGCGCAGCATCATGACGTCGGCGATCTCGAACCGCCGCAGCAACAGTGGCAGCAGGCGCAGATTGGCGGTCAGCACATCGACTTGCAGCGCCGGATCGATGGTATCGGCGCCCTTCAGCCCGACATTGTGGAAGGAGACGTAGCTGCCCGGAAACACCGAGACATCGATCGGGCCGTTGACGACGAGCTCGAGCCCGGTCACGGCGCGGATCTGCGCCTCCACCGCGCTCTGCAACGCGTCCCGGTTGAGGAACCACGACGTTCCGACCAGGCCGATGAGCACCAGGCCGAAAAGCGCCGCGATCGGCATCCCCAGGCGCTTAATTCCTTGGGCCATCGTCAATGACATGTCCGGGTCGGGTTGAGGTTTGTCGGGTCGTCGTCGAACACAGCGGGTTCTCGCCGGAAGCCCCTGCCAACCCACGCAACTTGAAGGGTTTTCTTGACGCTTTCAAGGCCATGTTGCCGCCGCGGGCCGCCGCCCGTCGTCGCACGGGGCCGTGATTGACGCATTGCGAAGATTTCGCCTAATAATCCGCTTTGCCACAGCCGTTCCGCGCCCTCCATCAGGTATTTGCTGCATGAACAAAGTTTATCCCGACGCCAAATCGGCACTCGATGGTCTCCTCAAGGACAACATCATGATCATGTCGGGCGGCTTCGGCCTCTGCGGCATCGCCGAGACCCTGTCGGACGCGATCCGCGATTCCGGCGTCAAGGGCCTGACGGTGGTGTCCAACAATGCCGGCGTCGACGGCATCGGCCTCAGCCGGCTCTTGGAGACGCGCCAGATCAAGAAGATGATCTCGTCCTATGTCGGCGAGAACAAGCTGTTCGCCCAGCAATATCTCGCCGGCGAACTCGAGCTCGAGTTCAACCCGCAGGGCACGCTGGCCGAGCGCATCCGCGCCGGCGGCGCCGGCATTCCGGCCTTCTACACAAAAACGGGCGTCGGCACGCTGATCGCCGAAGGCAAGGAAGTGAAGGAGTTCGACGGCGAGAAGTACATCATGGAGCGCGGCCTGTTCGCCGACGTCGCCATCGTCCACGCCTGGAAGGGCGACACCGCCGGCAATCTGGTCTACCGCAAGACCGCGCGCAACTTTAACCCGATGATGGCGACCGCTGCGAAGGTCACCGTCGCCGAGGTCGAGCACCTGGTGCCGGCCGGCGAGATCGACCCGGACCACATTCACACCCCCGGCATCTTCGTCAAACGCATCATCGAGGTCGGCACGGCCAAGAAGCGGATCGAGTTCCGCAACACCCGTCCGCGGCCCGCCGCTTAAAACCCTTTTTCTTCAGGAGAGCCTCATGGCCTGGACCCGTGAACAGATGGCCGCCCGCGCTGCCAAGGAATTGCGCGACGGTTATTACGTCAATCTCGGCATCGGCATCCCGACGCTGGTTTCGAACTACATCCCCGACGGCGTCGACGTGAACTTGCAGAGCGAGAACGGCATGCTCGGCATGGGCCCGTTCCCCTATGAGGACGAGGTCGATGCCGATCTCATCAACGCCGGCAAGCAGACCGTGAGCGAGCTGCCCTCGACCAGCTATTTCTCCTCGGCCGAGTCCTTCGGCATGGTGCGCGGCGGCCATATCGATCTGTCGATTCTCGGCGCCATGCAGGTGGCGCAGAACGGCGACCTCGCCAACTGGATGATCCCCGGCAAGATGGTGAAGGGCATGGGCGGCGCCATGGACCTCGTCGCCGGCGTCAAGCGCGTCGTCGTCGTGATGGAACATTCGGCGAAGGACGGGCCGAAGCTGCTCAAGCAGTGCAATTTGCCGCTGACCGGCGAGCGCGTGGTCGACATGGTCGTGACCGACCTTGCGGTGTTCACCATCGACAAGCACGGCAAGGACGGCATGGCGTTGATCGAGCTCGCCGACGGCGTCACGCTCGACGAGGTCAAGGCCAAGACCGAGGCGGAATTCCGCGTCGCGCTGAAGAACACCTGACATGACCGGCGCGGGACGATCCTCGATCCGTCCCGCCCGCTCCAACGATGCGGCCTTCATCGCCCGCATCGTGCTGGCCGCGCAGCGCGGCCCAATGCCACGCGGCTGGTTCGACATCGCGCTCGACCGTCCGGAGGACGAATGCCTGGCATTCATGACGCGGCTCGCCGTTGCGCGGGTGCGGTCATGGTACCACGTGGCCCACTTCCTGATCGCCGAAGTCGACGGCCAGCCTGCCGCCGCGTTGTGCGCGATGCCGGCATCCGGAACGGTGGTTGCCGCGCGCGCGGCGATCGAGGAGGTCGCGGCGGAGACCGGCACGGATGCAGAGAGTATCCTTGCGCGCGGCGGCTACGCCCGCAATTGCTGGGTTCAGGGCGGCGAGGGCGACTGGCTGATCGAGCATGTCGCCCGGCAAGCCTCGCAACACGGCCGCGGTCTGGTGCAGGCGCTGATCGGACGCGCACTCGCCGACGGCAAGGCCGCAGGTTTCGCCCGGGCATCGATCTCGTTCCTGATCGGCAACGACGCGGCGGAGCGCTGCTACGCCAAGGCCGGCTTCGCCTTCGCCGAAGAGAAGCGCGATGCCGCATTCGAGGTGCTGACCGGCGCGCCCGGCTTTCGCAGATTTGCGCGCTCGATTTGAGTGGGGCGGCCAACGCGCCACGTCCCAGCCGAGGTTGGTGATGGTGTGGTCCGCTTGTGCCTCATTGGCGCCGTCGTCCCGGCCTGCGCCGCCATCCAATTGTCATGTGCGTGTCGCGTCAGGCCAAACGCGTGTCGCCATAGTCCAAGTGTCCGGAGCCGAGTTGCGCTATCTGGACCCGCTTCAGGCGCCCGGTTGCTTGCACGCCGAAATGGCGTGAGCCCGGCAATCCGGCCGCCCAAATAAAATCCGAAACAGGGGGACGACTGAGGTTGCGCACGGGATGTTTCGACACGCCGTGCCGCCGCAGCCGTCCTTGCTCCCGATTGTCTGCATCATCGAGGACCGATCCGTGATCAAGGTTTTCCGCCGTTCGTTCGTTGCCGGCCTGCTGTCGCTTGGCCTGGCGTTGCTGTCCCCTCATGGCGCGCAAGCGCAGGGGCAAGCTCAAGCTCAAGGGGCCGACACCATCCTCGTGCTCGACGCCTCCGGCTCGATGTGGGGCCTGGTCGACGGCCAGAGCAAGATCTCCGCAGCCAGGCAGGCGGTCGATGCCATCCTGTCGAAATGGAATCCCGCCGATCGTCTCGGCGTGATGGTCTACGGCCATCGCTCGAAGGGCGACTGCAAGGACATCGAGCTGATGGTGCCGGTCAGCAAGTTCGACGCCGCGAAGGTCAAGGCTGCGATCGACGGCATCAACCCGAAGGGCAAGACGCCGATCTCGGATTCGCTGCGTGCCGCCGCCGAGGCGCTGCACTCGACCGAGAACAAGGCCAATGTGATCCTGGTCTCCGACGGCATCGAGACCTGCGCGCCGGATCCGTGCGCGGCCGCCGCCGAACTCAAGAAGGCCGGCATCGGCTTCACCGCCCATGTCATCGGCCTCGACGTCGCCGATCCCGCCGCGAAGAGCCAGCTGCAATGCATCGCGCGCGTCACCGGCGGCGTCTATCTCGATGCCAGCAACGCATCGAGCCTGACCGGCGCGCTGACCAAGGCGGTGGCGGCAACGCAGGGCACCAAGGTCGCGAGCGAGGCGCCGCCGCAGCCGGCCGCCGATCCCTATCTGGGCAAGAACATCCGCGGTGTGGCGCGGCTTGCCGAGGGGCTCGATCCGATCAGCGACGAGGACGTCAACTGGAGCATCTTCAAGCGCGCCGGCGACGAGAAGGGCGCGCATGTCAACACCTTCTACGGTGCGCCGTTCGCCGACAACATCGCACCCGGCGACTACATCGTCGAGGTGACCTACCGGCAGCTCAAGCGCGAGTTTCCGCTCAAGGTCGAGAAGGGCAAGCAGGCTGCGCTCGATGTCATCCTCGATGCCGGCTATGTCACCAGCGAAGGCGCCGTTGCCGGCGGCGCGGGCAAGGTCGACGACGTGATCTGGCGGGTCACCGACAAGGGCGGCAAGGTGATTGCGCAGGAATACGACGCGGTGCCGCGCTTCGTGCTCGCCGCGGGCAGTTACACCCTGACGCTGACCAAGGGCCAGTCCAAGACCAGCAAGCCGTTCACGGTCACCGCCGGCGATTCCAGCAACGTGCAGATGACGATCGATGTCGGCAAGCTGATCGTCACCACCACCTATGCGGAGGGCGGGCCCAAGGTCGAGAAGGACCTCGTGGTCGCGGTCCACCAGCCCGCGAAGCCCGACGGCGACGAGGGCGAGAGGGTCGCGCAGGAATACGATCCGGAATCGAAGTTCGATCTGCCCGGCGGCAGCTACGAGGTGAAGGTGACGGTCGGCGAGGCCAGGGGCACCGCGAGCACTGAGGTGAAGTCCGGCGCGCCGACCCGCGTCACGGTCAATCTCAACGCCGGCGTGGTCGGGATCAAGGCCGAGAGCGCCCAGCAGATCGACATCTACAGCGCCGAGCGCGACCTCAATGACGAGCGCAAGCGCGTCGCGGTGAACTATGAGGCGACCTACAACGTCGCGCTCAACGCCGGCGACTACGTCGCGGTCGCCACCTATGCCGATGGCCAGACGTCAGAGAAGCCATTCTCGATCGCCGCCGGCAAGCGCCAGACGGTGGAGATCAAGCAGCCCTAAGGTGTGGCGCGTCGGCAAGTGTACGTGAGGTGAGCACGCTCTTCGGCTCCCTCCCCCCTTGCGGGGGAGGGTGGGGAGAGGGGTACGCCCCGGGCGAGATGACTGTCGTAGGCTTGGCGTTCGCAATCATGCGCGGGCGTTGAAGTATTGTTGAACGGAGAGCGCTTGCCGTGTGGCCACCCCTCTCCCCAACCCTCCCCCGCAAGGGGGGAGGGAGCCCTTCCCTCAGTGCGTCCCTGACGCGGAACGTCGTATGGCGTATTTCTCACGCCCGCGCAGCGGCGTGAGCGAAGGTTACCTCGATCAGCGTGCCGGTGCGGCCGCCGGTCCTGATCTGGAATTTGGCGCGGTTGGCTTCGACCAGCGCCTTGGTCAGTGACAGGCTGACGCCGCCGGAACCCGCCTGGTCGGAGGGTGTCGGCGCGCGGAACGGCTCCAGCGCGGCGGCGAGCTCGTTGTCGTTGAGGCTCTGCCCGGTGTCGCGCACCCGCAGCATCACCTCGCCGAAATCCGACAGCGCGGTCGAGACGATCACCTGGCCGCCGGCATTGGCGAGATGGATCGAGCTGCCGATCAGGTTCAGCGTGATCTGGCGCAGCGCGCGGGCGTCGGCGACGACAGGCGGCAGCGTGTGCGCGAGCGAGGTGCGGATGATGATGCGCTCGCGGTTGGCCTGCGGCTGCATCACCGCGACGCAGCTCTCCACCATCTCGTTGAGGTTCTGGCTGGTGAAGGCGAGGTCGAGCTTGCCGGTTTCGATCCGCGACAGATCCAGCAGGTCGTTGACGATCGCGATCACCCGCTCGCCGGAGGCGCGGATGTCTTTCATGTATTCGACGTAGCGTTCGTTGCCGAGCGTGCCGAAGCGCTCCGAGATCATCACCTCGGCAAAGCCGATGATGGCGTTGAGCGGCGTGCGCAGCTCGTGGCTGATCCGCGCCAGCATGTCGGTCTTGGCGTTGGCGGCGCGTTCGGCGAGCCGCCGCGCTTCGCGCACTTCGCCCTCGCTCTTCTTGGTCTGCGACAGATCGCGGAACACCGCGAAGAAGTTCGGCCCGTCGGCGCGGGTGCGGCCCATCGTCACCGACAGCGGGATGATGCCGCCCTGGCGGACCCGGCCGAGCGTCTCGCGGCCATGATCGAGCAGGCTCGCCACGCCGGACGATTTCACACTCGCGAGATAGTCGAAGATGCCGTGCTGGCTCTCCGGCGTGAACAAATCGGCGAAATTGTGGGTGATGAAGGCGCCGCCGTCATAGCCGAACAGCGCCTCGGCGCTGCGGTTGCAGGAATGGATGTTGCCCTGGGCATCGAACATGATGATGCCTTCGGCTGCGGTGTCGAGGATCGCGCCAAGTTCTTCTGCGTCGGCGTGGCCGGCTTGCGGCGGCGGTGGCGTGAGCACGGGCTCCGCGACTGCGGCCGGCGCCGGATCGGACAGCGCGGCGGCGACCGCGGTGTCTTCCTCGAGCGTGCGCGAGAAGATCAACGCCAGCGCGGACTCATCGTCCCATGTGATGGTGTGCAGCCGGGCGTCGGCGGATACCGCTTGCGCACCATGCTCCGCGTGCTGGTTTGCCGAGATGGTGACCGGCGTGCCGGTGCCCGAGGTGCTGCTCGCCTGCGAGACGCCGGGCTCGACATAGAGCGCGTCCAGTCCACCGGCGGCCTCCAGCGCGTGCAGGCTGTCGTAGCCCATGCGCGCGAGGAAGGCGTGGTTGGCGTAGAGCAGGCGGTCCAACCGGTAGATCAGGATGCCGACCGGCAGGAGATCGAGCAGCGCACGGTCGCGCCGCGCGTCCGCGCGTGGCGCGGGCTCGGGTTGTATCAGCCAATTGGCCTTTGGCAGGTCGGCCGGCGGCGGCTGTTGCGCGACGGTTTCCTGACGCGGGGCGGTCTCTGCCACTGGCGCCGGTTCTTGCGCTGGCGGCGGTTCGGGCAAGACAGGGGCGTCGGCAACCGGCTCCGCCGCGGTGCGCTGATTGTTTGTCGTGGTGATGCCGGCCTCGCTCTCGAGCCGGGCGGATAATTGGCGGGCGAGTTCGTTGAAGGCGTTGTTCTCGACCGGGGTCAGCGACGGCGGTCTGCTGTCGCCGGCGAGGCGGAACGGCACCACGTTCGGTGGCGGATCAAGACTTATCTCATGCGCTTCCGCTTGCGCTGCTCCCTTGGCTTCTCCTGCGGTTTCCTGGGGCGTGTCCACGGCGTGATCCGGGTCGGCTTGGTGTGATGTCTCTGTGGCTGTCGGCTCGCTCAATTCCTCAGGTGCTGCGGTCGTATCGGGCGGCGGCTCCGCATGCGGCGGAGCCATGTCATGCGGCGCGGCAGGCTCGGGTGGCGTATCGGTGCGCGGTGTGGGCGCGACATCGGCCGACAGCGATCGCGGCGCCACCGCGCCGCTGAAGAACTCATAGCGGCGCAAAGCGGCGAGTCGCGCAAGCCCGTCGAGGTCGCGGCACACACCAAAGCCGCGATAGCCGGCGAAATTCCGGTTGCGATCGAATACCGGCAGGCCGGACAATTCGACCGGCAGCCGGCCGCCGCCGTCGACCGGCCAGTTCAGCGTGACGCCGCTCCATGTGTCATGACTAGCGAATGCCCGCATCACATGGCCTTCGGGGTCGAGGCCAAAACTCTCGGCGATGTCGCTCCACAGCCGGCCGAATCCCGCCGCAGTGTGCAGTCCGATCAGGCGGGTGAACTCGTCGGAGCCGAGCGAGAAGCGCCCCTCATGGTCCATCTGCCACATGAAGCGCAGCGGATGCCGCCGCACCGGCAACGGCTCGTCGAGCCAGGACGGCGACTTCGCCGGCGGCGGCGTTGCCAGCTCCGGCTCGGCGGTCGCCGCGGGCGTATCCGCGTTCGCATAGGGCGAGGGGACGGGATCGGGCGGCGGCGCTGATGGCTCCGGAGCCGGCGCGCTCGCCGTCTGCTGGAGATCGGGTGGAGGCTCGTGCGACAGCGGCTGCACCAGCGTTTCGGCTGGCGCGTCGAGCAGCGCTTCCGACAGCGGCTCCTCGATGGCGGGGTTCTCGCCGGATGTGTGGTGAGGCGTTGTGTCGACGGATGTGGCTTCGATGTGCGGCTGTGGTGTCGGCGCGAGGGGGAGAGCAATGTCCGCGGGCTGTCGGGCCTGCGCTTCGGCAGGCGTTTCGATCAGCGCGTCCGACAGCGGCTCTTCGATGGCGGAAATTTCGTCGGGCGTTTCGTCGCGCGGCGCGGTCTCGACGTGGGCGTGTTCTGCTGTCGCAAGAGTTGGCGGAACGCTCGCAGGTTCGGATTCCATCGCGCTGACGGCCGGCTCGGTTGCGGCGGCTTCCGGTGTCGGATCCAGCGCATCGAACAGCGTGAAGCCGGCCGGTGCTTCACTGATCGGCGCGGGGGTTTCGTGATGCGTGACGGCTGGCTCGACGGCAGGAGGTGCCGGCTCCACGGTTGCCGCTTCTGGCGGCACGGCTGCGTGCACCGGCGCCTCCGTTGCAACGGGCTGCGGCGCGACGGGCTCGGGCATGACCGGCGCTGCCGGTCTGGCCGCGAGATGCGGGGCCGGCCTGATCAGCGCCACCAGCGCGCGATCGGCGCCGTGGCCGATCCGCTGCAACACGACGCGGCCGATCGCGACGTCGGCCGCGGCGCGGCCCTGCGTCAGCGCCTCGTCACGGGCGGCATCGAGACCGGCTTCGCCGAGATCGTGCAGGCCGGGCAGCGACCGCGCCGCCTCGTTGGTTGCGACCAACAATCCGTCGGCGGTGAAGGCGGCGGCGGGACGCGGCAGGCCCTGGATCAACCGTTGCAGGCGCTCGGCGAGCGGCATGACCCGGCCGCCGGCGTTGAGCGTCGAAATCAGGATGCCATGGCTGCCGTCCGGCAGGTCGATGCGCCGGCAGCCACAGGTCGCGAGCACGCCGGCGGCCGCGCCGAACCCACGCAGCCGCTCCAGGCGGATCGCACCGTTGGCGCCGAGGCTGGGACCGAGGCGGGCGACCTGGCGGCGGTGCGGATCGGCCGGACCGAAGACGTGCTTGGCCAGTTCGGCGCCGTTCGCGGCACCAAATACCTGCGCGCCGGCCGGGTTGGCCCAGATGATCCGCGCGCCATCGGCCGACCATAGCCATGCCGGCTGGACGCCTGTCGCATGGTCCGCCAGCCTGACATCGCCGAGCGCCTGGATCTGGAATTCCGCGTCACTCATCGCGCAAGATTTGACCGCATGGGTTTGGCTTTCTTCCTCGCTTCGCCGACGGGACCGGCGGCCACAGGACGACAGCCTTAACAGAAGGTTAGTATCGCAAGCAGGGGCCGGCAGGTCCATGTCCGCGGCGAGGCTGCCCCCGCCAAAGGCTGGATAACGTTAACTTGGCTGAACGATCCACAGCCGTTTGGCGTTGTCAGGGATAACCCGCTGCGACAGCATGATGCGGAACCAAATGGCACCGCGTCACAGCTGCGATCGCAGTATCCCGATATATCCTGCCGTGCGCCCGCCGGGCCAACCGGCGGGCCGATCACCAGGCGAGGGAGAACGACCATGAGCGACAACGGGCGTGACCAATTCGAGATCCCCAAGTTTGAAATCCCCAAGGACATGCGGTCGATGGCGGAGGCGAGCTTCGACCAGGCGCGCAAGGCGTTCGAGCAGTTCGTGACCAATGCGCGGGACACCGCCGGCAAGATCGAGGAGCGCAACGCCACGATGCGCGCCGGCGCCAAGGATCTGTCCGCCAAGGCGCTGTCCTATGCGGAAAAGAACGTGCAGTCCTCGCTGGACTATGCCCAGTCGCTGCTCAAGGCCAAGGACCTCACCGAGGTGATGCGGCTGCACAGCGAGTATGTGCAGGGGCAGATGCGCTCGCTCGCCGAGCAGGCCAGCGAGATGGGCCAGGCCGTCAGCCGCGCCGCGATGGATGCGGTCAAGCCGAAGGCCTGACCGGGCGGCTGGTCCGGCTGCGGCAAGCCCAAAACCAGGTCGGGCGCGGTAACCCCATATTCCGTCATATAAAAAATATGGCATCGCACACGATCTTACGTTGCGTTGCACAAAATTGACATGATATGGGTGTTTATTAGGCGCGCCCGACGAAGGGCAATCCCGTGAATCAAGGCAGCGTGATCCATTTCAACGCTCCCGGCCTGATGGGCTCCGGGACGTCCGCAATGGTCACATCTACTCACCCGTTGCGAAGGATTACACGTATGACCAACCCGTCCGATCCGTTTTCCGCCTCGATCATCCCGTTCGAGGTTCCTGAGCAGGTCCGCGCATTCGCCGAGAAGGGCGTGTTGCAGGCCCGCGACAGCTACGCCAAGTTCAAGGACGCTGCCGAGACCCACAACTCGACCGTCGAGGCCGTTTTCACCTCGATGAACAAGGGGGCCACCGCCTATTCAGCCAAGCTGATCGAGTTCTTCAAGGCCAACACCACCTCCTCGCTCGACTTCGCCCAGGAGCTGTTCAGCGTGAAGTCGCCGACCGAAGCCGTGGAGCTGTGGACGTCGCACGCCCGCAAGCAGTTCGAGACCTTCACCGCGCAGGCCAAGGAACTGGCCGAGCTTGGCCAGAAGGTCGCCAGCGAGACCGCCGAGCCGATCAAGGCCAGCGCCGCGAAGTTCACCCAGCAGCCGGCCGCCTGATCGCGGCTCGCACGAGATAGCCGAAGGGCCCGGGCCTTGGCGGTCCGGGCCTTTTTGCTTTCGACGAGGAAACGGCCGGGTTGGTGTTTTCGCGCCCGGCGGAGCCCGATTCACGCCATCGAAACGCGTTAAGACAAAGCGGCCCTTGGTGCAAAAGCCCGCGTTAAAGCCTTGCAAAAGCGCGGCGTTGCACCTAGTTTCCGCCCGAAATCGCCGCCCCCCTTTACGCGGGGCCGTGCGACAGGATGCAGTTGTAGCTCAGTTGGTTAGAGCGCCTGTCTGTGGAACAGGAGGTCGGTGGTTCGAGCCCACCCAACTGTACCAGCGAAATCAATAATTTAGCTAGTTTACGCGACGAAGCCAACGATCGTTAGCTACCATGTAGCTACCACGGCAGCGCAAACGCAGTCTGGTTCTAGAAGCAGTCATTCGTAGTGACAGACGACAAGGTTCGAGTCCTGTTTGCGACGTCAATCTGTCTATCGTCCGAACGCACAGGAACAGGGGCATCTTGCGCATGGCGATGTCCTCGCCGCCGCTATTGGCCTCAACATGCGTCTTTATTGGAGCCCGAGCGTCGAGAACTACCTTGGCCGGGTAAGCAAAGACCGCATCTCGGAAGAAGTGCGCGAAGGCGTTTCTAAGGAAGCCGCCAGCAATCTCGCCACGCTCAAGAAGCAGGCCATGGCCGAGGAAGCAGCCAAGCGGCTTGCGGGCAAGGGCTGGTTGCCGCCGGTGCGGCGGGCACCGCACGCACCGGAGTCCATGCTGCAAGCGGCCGAATAGGAGCTAAAGCGCTATAAACGCGGCGACGAGGCAACCGCCTCGTCGCCGTCTCTTTTGGAATAGCCCTCGGTGGCAACGGCCAGCAGGTCCTCCAGCACACGCACATGCCACACCCGGCCCAGGTCGGACTCTGCATTGATGCGCCCGGTGTAGATACCGAGAAATTCCCAGACCGTTTGACCGGTGAGCGTACTGGCGATGCGGCCTCCGGCGATAGTGCGATGAGAGCCGACCCGAAAGGCGATCACCGCCGCGCCCGATTGACCAGGACGCGTCCGGCAGTCGATCAGAAACACCGGGTTCTCTTGGGTCACGAGACTAAGCTCCTGCGCCAAGAAACCGGTTGCCCAGATCGGAAAGCGCAGCGACGACGAAAGCCCGAACGGAAACCCAATCACACTCACCGGTTCTGCCGGGCTGATCACCAGCTTCGGGCGATCCAACTCGGTTTTGAGGTAGTAGGGGAAACGCGTCACGTCATCCCCCCACCGCAGATTCAACGCGACCACGTCGGCCTTGTCGCCGAGCACCGGATGCTCGAACCACCACGGCGAGCCGTCGCGATAGAGCGGAAGCGTAATCGGCGTCCACGCGCCGATGCTCTCGTTCCCTTTATGGAAGTAGATCGTGATGGCATCAGGAATGGCACCGTACGCGCTGAGGCATTGGCCCGTATCCTGATGACGGCCCGTCACGTTGTGCCGGGCCGTCACAAAGGCGCAATGGGATTCACGGTCGTTTGCGACGAGAAAGCCCGTTCCGGTCGCCAAGACCATGTCTCCACGCCGCATCTCGATGAAGAGCGATTTCATCGTCGGGATTTCGACGGCGTAGCTCGGTGTGAGCGCCTCGGGTGGCGGAAGCGAAGTCATCGGACTTCTTAAGAAACCGCAGGCGGCGGTGGCCGCAGGGCTTCGCGGAGTTTCGTGAGCGCGGTGGCCGCCGTGCCGGCGGCCGCGAAAAACGACAGGGTACCGAATGACGTGAGGCCATTGGTGAACACCGTGACGACCATCAAGGCAAGGCTCGCCGCCAGCAGCACCGCCGCCACCCATGGGTTCTTTTTCATGTCACGCCATTCGCTGATCAGCATCACGCAAAGCGCACAGGCCATGATCGTGCCGAGAGACACGTAGATCGGATAGCCATACACGGGGTAGCGCAAGCCGAGAAACGCCAGATAACTCGGAATGTAGAGCAAGCATCCGACGTAGAAGATCATAAACGCGGCGAACGGAAGCATGAGGATGAAGGAGAGCACATTGAAGACCGTCGATTCCGACTGTCCAAGTTCGGCGGGCCGAATGTAGTTCGGGGTCGCGGGATCGCGTTCGACAAACATCGCTTCGTCCTTTCTAAGGCCGCGCTCGGCAGGCCAAAATGATCCTGCACATCGATCAGTTCGTCCCGGGTCGGCTTACCGTTCAAGCACGAGCTCCGCATTGCGATAGCGCAGGTGCCGCGCGAAGCGGCCCTTGACGCGCACGACGGGATTGACCGGCACCTGCGTCGAGCGGCCCTCATTATAAGCACGCTGCGCTTCGGTCGGCTCCCAATCGACGCCGAGCTTATCGAGCGCTTGCTGAGCCACGCCCAGAAAACCGTCGGCGCTGCGCAGCACCGGGCGGCCGTTCAGCGTGGAGCGACGCGCGCGACCATACACGCCGTAGCCCAGACGCACGAGACGACCCTCATCGACCATGTGCTTGAGGGCGCGCAGCACCTGTGTCTCACCGCCGAGCTTGGCGAACTCGCGGGTCAAAAATACCTCGTCGCTCGCTTTCCGGGCGATCTGCGCCTCGATGCGAGCGCGCAGCGACTTTCTCTTATATGCGGGTTGCCGCGTCTCCTTGACCGACATGGCTCTTCCTCGTCTGCAAAAACCTGACAGCCATCTTATGCAAAAACCTGACATAAATCAAGCAAAAACGCCGTTAAAACAATCGCTTAAAACGATGATACGTCAGCCTTCTAGATAAGTCCTCCCCGCAATGAGGACAAGGCCAAATGAACCAGGCTTGGCCGTTCTTACCGATGGTCGCCCCTCAAGACCGGTCCGTACGCCAGCGGCTTCAATGGTGGGGATCGCGCCACAGCGCGCGCCGGATTCAAGGCCGCTCGCTTCCGCGCCGGGCCCTTTGGCCCTGGCTTATGCAGCTCCGCGCCGCGCAAGGCGGTGCTGCGCAGCCTTTGAACCCGCCGCTTCTTCGGCACCGCCAGGATGGTGCCGATGGCGAGAGACGTGAGAGACGATGTGCCGAGAAGGAGGCGCGTGCGCGGCGGAGCGCGTTTCCGACATCATAGCTCTCCTGTGTCCCGAATGTGATCCAGCGTGTAGCGCCGCCGGTAGCTGATGAGTCCAGAATCCGCTTTCGTGCCGCGTTGGCCATTCCGCGTCACGGCGCAAGGAACTGCGGAGCGCGGCGAGCGGCACGGCAGCCCCTTGAAAACAAATGCCAAGCAGAAGCGCTGCGGCGGCCCCTATGGCGCGCAGCAGCGGCGGCAGGATGGCCGCGAGAATGCGGCCCACCAGAACCGCCAGCATCATCAGGAGCTGCATCATGCCAAGCATCGCTTGGATGACGAGGCGGATCACCACAAACAGGAGTCCTTCCATAGACATCCATGCGCGCAACCGCATGGCATCTGCCCACTTTTGTCTTTTTGAGAGAACGCATTCATCGGCGCGGTGAGGCGGCGTTTCTTGAAGCCCTTCCGGAAAGCCTTTGCTCGTAGGTGGTTACCGCGGGGTCGTGGATCGACCGGAAATCCGGCCAGCGGTCGGCGTAGTGGGGAATAAGACCCAATAAAGGTGCCGTCGACGACGCCGCCCGTTTTCGGGCCGCGCCAATAGACGAGCTTGGCTCCGCCGAAGCCGACCAGATCATTGACCGTTGATTTCGTTTGCCAAATTCCGAGGTCGTGGAAGCTGTGGGTATGTAGGGCGGTCTCGCTCCGACCATCATTTTTGTCTTGCGAGTCTTCGCCCTACGGTTGTTCCCTTTCTGCCTCCTGCCTCGAAAAGAGCACGCCATGTCCGGGCCGATCGAAAATCCAGAACCACCTCCGCCTCCGCCGGATCTCACGAATCTCGGCCGGCTGCAGGCTCACTTGCAGCCCGATACGCTGGCCGCCGCTCTGCTTGATGCATGGCGCAACGGTCCTCGTGAGCAAGCGAAGACGCGTATGCTGTCGGCCGTTCAAGATCATGCTTCCAATAAACAGAGCCAAGATGAAGCATCGCATCCAACGGATTGATCTCCAGGGCTTCCGCGGTTTCGGTGCAAGCCCCCAATCCTTCACGCTGCCGGCTTCCGTGGTGGCTCTCTGGGGCGGCAACAGCCAGGGCAAAACCAGCCTCGCGGAGGCAATCGAGTTTCTCCTGACTGGCCACATTGCTCGGCGCGAATTGCTGGCCAGCGCCAAAGACGAATTCTCACGCGCCCTCCGTAACGCCCACATTCCCGATACGGTTGCCGTGTTCGTTGAAGCACATCTCGTTTGTCCTGATGGCGTCTGCCGTCGGCTCCGCCGGACGCTGACCGCCGACTACGACGGCAGCACGTCATGCGTCAGCACTCTTGAGATCGACGGCGCGTCCTGCACGGAATCCGATATCGAAACGCGCCTTGGCTTACGCCTTCTTCTTCCGCCTTTGCGAGCGCCGATTCTAGCGCAACACACCCTTGGTTACGTCTTCACGGCATCGCCGACGGACCGCGCCGCTTATTTTCGCGCCGTGCTGGACACGCAAGACCTCGAAGACTTCCGGGCCGCAGTGGCGATGCTTCCTGCCGAAGTTTCGGCGCCCTCAAGTGCGGAAATCAACAACCTATCCGCCTTGGAGAATATCGCCGGGCTGACCGCGGGATTAAAGACGATTCGCAACGCCAAGACGAAGCCGGCCACCGAACGCGCTCTCGCAGGCGCACTACAAGCGATCCTCACCGCGATTGGCGTCTCTGCCAAGGCGAGCTTGAGCGAGTGCATCGATCAGCTTGAATCAGAACTCTCCGCACGGCGCGCCCAGGCGTTTCCGATTGATCTCTTCGGCCGCAAGCCGCTCGCGCCGTGGACCAATCCGACGGCGAACATTCCGGACGCCCTGACCGCGTTTCATCGCGAGAAGGCCGCAACGTCCAGCGAAACGCAACGGCTGGTCGCCCTTTTTGAAAGCGCGCTCTCCATCCCGGCCATCCACACGTGTTCGGAACCAATGGACTGTCCGCTGTGCGGCGCTGCGAGCGCGCTGACGCCGGAGCGTGTAAATTTCCTGCGCGAACAAGTCAACGCCAATGAAGCCTATCAGGCCGCGGAAAAAGCAGCGCTGGCCGCTTTGCGGGCAACCGACGCCGCTTTGTCCGCCTCAAGCACTGCCGCCTTAGCGGCGCTACCGCGGTTCATGACGATCACCGCGGCGGAGCGGCGAAGGCGCGGCTTTACTGTCAAACGCGTAGAAGCCTTGTCCAACGATGCGGAAGGCACGCCCCGCTGGGCTGCAGCCTCGCGTGCGTTTTGGCGCACGGCGAAGCGGTATAGTGATCGCATCGCCGCCCTGCGTATTACGATCGAGGTCGCCGTCAAGAATATCGCGACCTGGGACGACGGCGCCGAACTCCTGCGCGGCCTCGAGGAGGCCGCCAACCATTTTCTCCAACTTGAAACGGCCGCGGCGGCTTACACGGCGGCCATCGATGCCATCAGTGGTGGCGTGAAGTCGGCCGTCGACCAGAGCAGCCATACCAGCGGCTGGGAAGAATTGATTGCCCTCGCGCGCGATCCCACGGGCACGCTTCAGGCGCTCGATGCGCTCCGGCAGCATCACCAAACCGTCAAGGCGCTGGAAAGGGCTCTGCGTGAGATCGACGCTGCCAGCGGTAAGGTCGCCGACGAAAAATTCACCGATCTTAGCGCCGATGTCCTCGCCTGGTGGGAGAGGCTCCGTCCGGGCGAGCCGACCTTCTTCAGCGGGGTACAACGCCGGGGCGCCAAGACGCGACGAACGGTCGACGTCAAAGTGGCGCTCAGTGCCAAGGAGGACCGCAGTGACGTCAAGCTTCGCGACGCCGTTGCCGTCTTCAGCCAATCGCAACTCCACTGTTTAGGTCTATCGCTCTTTCTCGCGCGCGCTATTGATGGCGGGGCGGGCTTCGTCGTGCTCGATGACCCCGTTCTCACCAGCGATGATGATTTCCGTCCGAACTTTGCCTCCTCCGTCATCGAGGCGTTGCTGGATGCCGGCCTGCAAGTCATCGTAATCACACAGGATCATAAGAGCTGGAAGGACATTGGCCATCGCTGGGAACACCGCGGTGCCACTCAGTTCCAGATCGTGCGCGAAAACCCCGTTGCCGGAAGCGAGATCCGGGACCAAGGCGATGCGCTCGCTACCATGCTTGCGCAAGCACGCACTTTCATCAATTCGCAAGACAGCGACCAACGCAAAGAAGGCGCCACGCGGCTACGACGGATTATCGAGCGCTTCTGCAAGGAACTCATCGTCAAATCGCGTCATGCCAATGGCGATGCGATGGCGTCGATCACGGACTATGACGGCAAAGCCTACGGCGATTTCAGCGCCCAGGCGCTCGCACTTCTCACGCAAGATCCCTCCCACAAAGGCAAACTCAACGCCGCCTATGGCTATGTGACGCCCGGCCCGCATGACGACACGCCGCCATCCACGGCCCAACTTAAAGTCGCCGCCGGCGACTTGAACCGACTGAAGAAGGATTATCTGCAATAACATGGGCACACTCCACAGCATCACCACCAATCAGGACGCCATCAAAACATTATTCAGGGTGACGCG
>NZ_DDOP01000016.1:0-6091 GCF_002341725.1 Bradyrhizobium sp. UBA2491 | reverse complement strand
GAACCGACTGAAGAAGGATTATCTGCAATAACATGGGCACACTCCACAGCATCACCACCAATCAGGACGCCATCAAAACATTATTCAGGGTGACGCGGGACGCGGCGGGAAATCTACGCAATATGCCAGCGGTGTTTCCCGATTGCAAAGCGCCGGTCGTTCGTGCTGCGGGTGGCGAGCGCGAACTCATCAAGATGCTCTGGGATGCCTACCCGCCGCGGCATGGCGGTACCAAAACGAATATCCGCGATCCAACATCGCCCCATTAGCGCCGATGGCTGAAGCCTGGTAACCACTGTCTCGTGCCCGCGACCAGCTTTTCGGAGTACAACGACAAGCCCAATCCGGTTTCCTTGAAGATCGCCGACGGCTCAAAAGCACGCAATGGCTGGAAAGAGGGACGTGGTCTGGTCTGCGCTCGACAGATCGCGGCCGGTCTTCTCATTCGCGGGGATATGGACGGAATGGAGTAGGGCGCGCGGCACCAAATCCAACCCGATCGAAGGCACTCACCTTACTCTGTGCGTTTCTAACTTGTCCGGCGAATGGCGTGGTCGCTCCCGTTCACGCAAAAGCCATGCCAGTCATCCTTGACTTCGGGAGAATACGATGTGTGGACGCGCGCCCCGTGGGACAAGGCCGCCGCGTTGCAGAAGCCCCTGCCCGACGAGCGGCTGATCGAAGTCATGCACGGCGCGGATAAGGAAGACCGTAACCTTTCCCCTCGCCACGTAAGGTGGCGAGACCACAAATGTGTTCACGCACGCGCTGTTCTCAATTAGCTCGGTTTCTGATCGGCTCACGTCGCCAGGGGATATCCATGCGCAAGGTCATCGACACTAATTTTCTGCAGGACGAGGACCTGCGTGCGTACCTTGCCGCCTCACGTTCAAATATTGCCATCGTGCCCGATTACACCGAAGTCGAGATGGTTGCGGCGGGGAAAGACAACATCATCAAATCGACGAGCATTCTCGCCGACTACCCGAAGCAGGTCGTGCTGGGTAAACAAACAAGTGTTCTCGCGACCATGCGCGGAAGGCGCAAGGGTATTAAAAAGCGCTTCTCGGATGGTAAGCGAACAAGGGCCTTCCGACGATGGGCTGAGCGAGGCCGGGGCAAGCTCGAACGCGGCGACGTGGTCGAGCAGGCGCGCCTCGATCGCGCCCGCGAAGGCGCTACTGAGCATTTGGAAGCTATCAAGCGAGGCGCGGACGGCTTTGCTGCCGACCTTGAAGAGGCTGCGAAACAATTCACCGACGAGGAGCTCCGCCGGCTCCGCAATAAAGAGCCACTTACGGAGGACATGATCGGAAAGATTCATGATCGTCTCCTCCACTTCGCAGCGGGGTTCTTCGCGACACAGGGAATGCCCCTGCCATCCTGGGAAGAACTAATGCACACGTACATTTTTCGCTTCTCGATTTGCGCCACCATGCACGCCTTGCGTTGGATCGCGGTCGGTGGCGCTAAGAAAGTAGGGAAAGATCGCATCCGCAATGATATCATCGATGCCAGCATTGTCGCTCAGGCGCTCTCTTTCGATGGCCTTCTCAGCAAAGACGCCATGGCTCAGGAAATCTACGACAATTCAGCTTTCATCCTAAAACAATTCCTGGCTTTCGTTCCCAGCAAACACGAAGCAAGGGCGTCGGCGGCGGGCCGAAGAGCTGCCCCGTTTGGCAAAAACTAGCAATCCGTTGGCCAAGCGGGCGACGGCCCTCGCTGGCCCGCACCGCAACCATATTTTTGATCGAGGCCCCTGACGATAAGCTCCTGATGTCTTCAGAAATGGTAAGCTCACAGACCTCTTTGGGCGAGTCGGCCGTCCTTGCAGCCCACATGATCCACCATGACCCGCATTGTTCGCCAACTCAACCTCAAATCCGACCGACCGCAAGATGCCGGCACCCGGCCCTTCACCGACTTTGCGGCCAGTCCGAACCTCGTTCTGCTTGGCGACCCCGGCGCAGGCAAAACCCATGTCTTTAAACAGGCGGCCGAGCGTGAAGGCGGACGGTTTTTAAAGGCACGCGCGTTTTTGAGCCTTCCCGGCGATCGCCTTCGCGGCCAGGCGCTTTTCATCGATGGCCTCGATGAAAAACGCGCGGGGCGCGCCGACCGCGACACCGTCGATGAGATCGTCGAGAAGCTCTTTACCGTGGACCCCGGCAAGGTCAGGATCTCGTGCCGCGTGGCCGACTGGCTGGGCGAGAGCGACCTTGCTGGATTTCAACCGTATTTCGAGCAGCAAGGCGAGCCGCCGGTTCTCTTACTCCAAAGTCTTTCCCGCGACGAGCAACTGGCCGTGCTTGCGGCGGAGGGTCTCGATCACGGGGCTGCAGAGGCATTCCTGAAGGAAGCGACCGAGCGAAACCTCGATGACTTCCTCGAAAACCCACAAAATCTCATCATGCTTCGGCGTGCCGTCCAGACCGGGAGCTGGCCCGCGACGCGCAAAGAACTTTTCGAGATGTCGACCGAGCTCATGCTGCAAGAGTTCGACAAGGAGCGCGCGCGTACCGGCAGCGGCGCGTTCTCGGTCGAGGACTTGCGGCCCGCAGCTGGCGGCGTCTGCGCCGCCCGCCTGATCAGCGATGTCGAGGCCGTCAGTCTCACGGATCAGGAAGGCACCGAACAAATTCCGGGCTATCGCACGGTGACGTTTTTCCAGCCGGAACGGGTGCAGGCCGCGCTTGGCCGGCGGATCTTCGATGCTGGGGCCGAACCGGAGACCGTCGACTACGCGCACCGCACCACCGCCGAATTTCTTGCGGCCGAATTCCTCGCCGGACGTATTCGCAAGGGCCTCCCGTTCGGTCGGGTCACCGCCCTCATGGGGGTCGATGGGCATCCCGCATCCGAACTCCGCGGTCTTCATGCATGGCTCGCGGTTCATTTGCCCGAGCGCGCGAACGAACTAATCGAGACGGACCCCTATGGCGTTCTCACCTATGGTGATGCCGCTTCCTTGTCGCCTTCCGCCTGCGCCTGCCTCATCCGGGCTCTCGACCGGCTGTCGAACGAAAATCCATGGTTTCGGTCGGGCACCTGGCAGGCCAAAGCCATCGGCGGGCTCGCGCGGAAAGATGTGGTGGGGGAGTTCCGCGCCATTCTCGATAATCCTGCTTCGGGCTTTGGCATTCGCTCGGTCGTGGTGGACGCGCTCGCGCTTGGAACGCCGCTTCCGGAGATGCTGCCCGATCTCGAAGCGGTCGTAAGGAGGCAAGCATCACCTTACGCCGAGCGGGCACACGCGCTCGCCGCGCTGCTGCGCCTCGGGCCCGCAGGCCAGGCAGCTCTGCGCAATGCTTATGGACAGCTTGGCAAGAGCGTGAACGATATCCGTCTTCGGGTCGAAGCGCTGCTTGCGCTTTACGGCGATCCGTATGGTGCTACTGACGTCATCGCCCTGGTCAATGACTGCTTTGAAAGTGGCGATATGGCGGGCACAGGAACGCTCTGGGCTCTGCACGATCATCTGCCGCTCACCGTCCTGCCAACCATCCTGGACGGAATTGACTTCCCCGACCGCGAGAGTGGCGGGTTTGATCGCCGCCGCTGGGAAGTTGCCTCGCTCTATGCCCATCTTCTTGTTCGCGCTTGGGAGGCCCCCGGCACTGTCGATCCCGAACGCGCGCTCCGCTGGTTGAGAAAGCGCGCCGCATTCAAGGATGGCGAAGGCCGCGCGCGCGGATTACGCGTCGCGATGCAAACCACTCCCGAGCGGCTAGCCGAGATCGCGCGCCATTTCTTCCGCACCGTGCCGGTCGATGAACAGCGCTGGTACGCGTTCAACACATTCCGTGAAGCCATCTTGTTTGAGATCGGCACCGACGCCCTGCTCGATCTGCTGATGGAGGAATTCGGCGCGGCTGCAGCAGGCAGTGACCGCCAGCTTCTCCTTTTCGAGTTCACGCTTGCGCTTTGCATTCACGCAACTCAGCCGCATGCCGACGATGTATTTACGCGCCTCTGGTCACTGGCCGATGGCGACGCGCGCCTGGCGGAAGTCCGCGCCAAAGGCATCGTCACGAATCTTCCCGATAATTATCTTTCCCGGTTGCCAAGGCGCCATCGCGACGAAGGCGCTGCACGCGACAAGCAGCGGCAAGACTTCGATCAGGATGCCGCCCTGATTAAGAGCGGCGCGCACGCAGGCTGGCTTGCCCACCTCGGCAGGATCTATTTTGCGCTGTATAACGACACCGAACGAAACGCCACACCGCACGCGCGCCTTGTCGCATGGCTCGGCGAGCAGCGGCGCGAAGCGGCGCTTGAGGCCCTGATAGCATCCTTATCGCGCAACGACCTTCCCAGTTTTGCGGATGTGATGGCGCTCACTGCAGACCATAAGCGTTACGATTGGTGGTACGCCTTGACCGCCGGGCTCAACGAGCGCTGCTCCACCGGCCAGGGGCTTGCCGGACTTTCGGATGATTTTCTGAAGGGCATGCTGGTCTTCGACCTTACCAGTCCCGTGCCCAAGAATGAGGAGGACACAAGCCGGTCAAAAGTTCAGCCTTGGCGCGGGGAAGTGACGGAGCACCGGCCTGATCTCGCGAAGGAAGCCTACCTTGCCGCAGCGCGCCTCCGGCTTTCGCGCAACGAGCAGATTGCGGACGGCATCCACGAGCTGTTGACCGAAGACGCTTTCGAGCCCGAGCGCATTGATCTCGTGCTCGATCTTTTGCGTGAATTTCCTAACGCGGATCCGTATCGTGTCGATGAATTGCTGAACGCCGCGGCTAAAAGGCCCGCAGCCCATGCGCGCATGCTTGCCTTAGCCCGGAGCCTCCTTGCGAGCACGGCGTTGAGCGAACGTCAGCGCGATCTTTGGCTCGCCACCGCCTATGTACTTTCTCCTTCCGAATTCGAAACCGCGGTCACGCAGCGCGCCGGTGTTCAATCCGGGTTCATCTTCGATCTGCGCGATAAATCCGGGTTCGCGGACCAGGGGCAGCCGTCGCACACGCCCTTGGCGATGTTGGAATTTCTCACGACACTTGCGGGCTCCCGTTATCCCGAAGCGCCTTTCCCATCGGAGGGGTGGAATGGAGACCAGAATCCCTGGGACGCCGCCCAGTGGGTTCGCAATCTCATCAGCACCCTTTCTGCTTCACCCAGCCCCGCGGCAACCGAGGCACTGCAACGCTTGATCGCCAATAGCACACTTGCTTCCTATCGGCCCCATCTTCTTCACGCGCTGGCCAACCAGCGCCAGCGCCGCAGGGACGCCGAATACGACCGGCCCGACTGGCGCGAAACGATCGCCGCCCTGGAGAATGGACGCCCGGCCACCGCGGCCGATCTGCATGCGCTTCTCGTCGCGCACCTCCATGACCTAAAACGTCGCATAGCGCGAACCAACACCGATATCTTCAAGGGCTTCTGGAATCTCGATCACTATGCACGCCCTTCCGCCCCGCGACCCGAGGAAGCTTGCCGGGATCACCTCGTCGATCTCATGCGCCCATCGTTGCAGCCGCTCGGGATCACCGTTGAACCGGAAGGGCATATGGTCGCCGACAAACGGGCGGACATTTCCGTCACAGTTCCGTCGGTCAAAATCCTGTGCGAGCTGAAGCGCGATTATCATGCCGAGGTCTGGACGGCGATCGAGGGGCAGCTCGAGCGATTTTACACGCCCGATCCGGACGCCAAGGGCTTTGGCGTTTACGGCGTCTTCTGGTTCGGGGACAAGAGATCAAGTCCGATACCCGCGCCGCCCGGCGGCCGGAACCGTCCGCAAACGGCGGCGGAGATGGAGCAGATGTTGATCGATCTCATCCCGCTAGACATGCGCAAGCGCATCGCCGTTATCGTCATCGACGTGTCGGGTAACGTATGAGGGACCGCATCGACGAGATGCATATTGATCATGCACGCGCTTGCCGCCGAACGCCGACTTAAAACCAACCATGAACTCGCAAGAATCCTCCCCGAACGATAAGCCAATCACGCAGCCGGATGAAGACCGGTTTGGCATGGATACGTTCGCGTGTCAATCGGCGTTCAAATTTGACCCCGTATCGGCTTCCAATTTTGACCCCCTTGAGCGGCTCGGTTTGGCGGTAGCGCTCGTCTCGTC
>NZ_DDOP01000027.1:28725-46401 GCF_002341725.1 Bradyrhizobium sp. UBA2491 | reverse complement strand
ACGCGCGCGATTCATCGGGCGGCTATGCCAAGGCCGGCACCTCGTTCGAGTTCACCCGGCTGTTGTTCGGCGAAGTCTCGATCGGCTACGCGATGCGCGACTACGCCGACACAAGGCTCAACCGGCTCGAAGNNTGGCGGTGTCGGCCGCGTCAGCTACGAGCTCAACCCGGCCGTGAAGCCGTTCGTCGAGGTGCAGGGCGACAGCCGGGTCCACGATCTCTATCTCGACCGCGCCGGCTACGCCCGCGATTCATCGGGCGGATACGCCAAGGTCGGCACCTCGTTCGAGTTCACGCGGATGCTGTTCGGCGAGATCTCGATCGGTTACGCGATGCGCGATTACGCCGACACCCGGCTCAACCGGCTCGAGGGCCTGCTCACCACTGCTTCGCTGACCTGGACCGCGACGCCGCTGACCACGGCCAAATTCTATTCCGACACCCAGATCGGCGAGACCACGCTGCCCGGAACCTCGGGCGTGCTGTCGCGCACCTACACCATCGAGGTCGACCACGATTTTCGCCGCTGGCTGACCGCGATCGGCAAGTTCACTTACGGCACGCTGGAATATCAGGGCGACAACCGCAACGACACGATCTATTCGGTGTCGGCCGACCTGATCTACAAGATGACCCGCAGCCTCTGGATCAAGGGCACCGTGCGCCGCGACTGGCTCGACTCGAACCAGCCGTTGCAGAGTTCGGCATCGACGGTGGTGATGCTGGGCGTGCGGGTGCAGAACTAGAGCATGATCCGGAAAAGTGAAACGGGTAGGGAGGAATGAGGACGATGCGCAAATCTATTTTCGCTGCGGCAGCATTGGTCATGGCTACCGGAGCGGCCTATGCCGATTCGATCGACGGCGCGTGGATCACCGCGCGCGGTGACACCGCCGTCATCTCCGGCGGCACGATCACGCTGAAGACCGGGAAGTTTGCCGGCAAGACCATCGGTTCGATGAAACCCGCCGGTGATGGGACATATTCCGGCACGATCACGGACCCGCAGGACGACAAGACCTATTCGGGGACGGCCAAGCTCGCCGGCTCCACGCTGGAGCTGACCGGCTGCGCAATGAGCGTGTTCTGCCGGTCGCAGACGTGGAAGAAGAAGTAGGGCGAAGCCGCCCCGTTGCCGTCACGGCGAGAGCGACCGCGGATTGCGCTTGGTCCGCTTCACCCCAAAAGGGGGCCGCGAAAACTGGAACGCCCGCTTTCGCGGGCGATCACGGTTCTGGTGTGAGGATAGCTTGCCGAGAGCCGGGGCGATTACCCCGGCAGGTCGGTCTTCCCCATCAGGAACATATCGATCGAGCGCGCGCACTGGCGGCCTTCGCGGATCGCCCAGACCACCAGCGACTGGCCGCGGCGCATGTCGCCGGCCGAGAAGATCTTCGCGCGTGAGGTCTGGTAATCCTGCAAGGAGGCGCGGACGTTGCCGCGCTGGTCGAGCTCGACGCCCAGCGTCTTGAGCAGGCCCTCGTGCACCGGATGCACGAAGCCCATCGCCAGTAGCACCAGCTCGGCGTCGAGCGTGAACTCGGTGCCGGGCAGCGGCTTGAACTTGTCGTCGACCTTGACGCAATGCAGCTTGGTGACCTTGCCGTCCTGGCCTTCGAACTTGGTCGTCAGCACCGCGAACTCGCGCGCCGCGCCTTCGGCCTGGCTCGACGAGGTCCGCATCTTCAGCGGCCAGTTCGGCCAGGTCACGCCCTTGTTCTCATGCTCGGGCGGCGCCGGCATGATCTCGAGCTGGGTGACCGACTTCGCGCCCTGCCGGAACGAGGTGCCGATGCAGTCCGAGCCGGTGTCGCCGCCACCGATCACGACGACATGCTTGCCGCCCGCGAGGATGTCGGCGACGCCGTTCAGCGGCTCGCCGGAGACGCGGCGGTTCTGCTGCGGCAGGAAGTCCATCGCGAAGTGGATGCCGGCGAGGTCGCGGCCTGGGATCGGCAGGTCGCGCGGGGCTTCGGCGCCGCCGGTCAGCGCCACCGCGTCATACTGCCTGGCCAGCTCCTGCGGATCGATCGCACCTGGCGTCGAGCCGCCGACTGCCTTGCCGTAGTGGAAGGTGACGCCCTCGGCTTCCATCTGCGCCACGCGGCGGTCGATGACGCCCTTCTCCATCTTGAAGTCGGGAATGCCGTAGCGCAGCAGGCCGCCGGCCTTGGCGAACTTCTCGTAGACATGCACCTCGTGGCCGGCGCGCGCGAGCTGCTGGGCCGCCGCCATGCCGGCGGGGCCGGAGCCGATCACGGCGACCTTCTTGCCGGTCTTCTCGGCAGCGATCTCCGGCTTCAGCCAGCCATTGTCCCAGGCGCGGTCGACGATCGCGCATTCGATCGTCTTGATGGTGACCGGGTTGTCGTCGATGTTGAGCGTGCAGGACGCCTCGCACGGCGCCGGGCAGATCCGGCCGGTGAATTCGGGGAAATTGTTGGTCGAGTGCAGGTTGCGCGCGGCTTCTTCCCAGTTGCCCTGATAGACGAGGTCGTTGAAATCGGGGATCTGGTTGTTGACCGGGCAGCCCGGCGTGCCCGGCGCGGTCGAGCCGGTGCCGTGGCAATACGGGATGCCGCAATTCATGCAGCGCGCGGCCTGGTCGCGCGTGTCCTTCTCGCTCAGCGGAACGACGAATTCCTTGAAGTTCTTCAGCCGCTCGGCGACCGGCTCGTACTTGCGGTCGTGCCGCTCGATCTCGAGGAAACCTGTGATCTTGCCCATTAAACCCGATGCCCCTGCATCATGTGTTCGTCCAAATTTGTTCAGTCGGGTCCCGTCATTGCGAGGAGCGGAGCGACGAGGCAATCCATCCGTCCGCGGATGGACTGCCTCGCTGCGCCCGCAATGACGAGCTCGCGTCGTTACGCGCCGATCGCGATTTTCGGCTCGGCGTCGGCGTTAGCCTTCATTTCCTTCAGCGCGCGGCGGTACTCCACCGGCATCACCTTGCCGAACTTGGGCAGCCAGGTCTTCCAGTTGGCGAGGATCTCGGCCGCCTTCTTCGAGCCGGTCAGCTTGGCGTGACGCGTGATCAGGACGTGCAGCCGCTCGACGTCGGAGTCGAGCAGGTTCTGGAACACGTCGACCCGGCCATGCGCCTCGAGATCGCCGGAGTGGTGATAGGTGCCTTCGTTGATCATCTCTTCCGACAGCACCGGCTCCAGTTCGACCATCGCGAGATTGCAGAGCTTGCTGAAGTCGCCGGCCTCGTCCAGCACATAGGCGATGCCGCCGGACATGCCGGCCGCGAAGTTGCGCCCGGTCTTGCCGAGCACGACCACGATGCCGCCGGTCATGTATTCGCAGCAGTGATCGCCGGCGCCTTCGACGACCGCGACCGCGCCGGAATTGCGCACGGCGAAGCGCTCGCCGGCGATGCCGCGGAAGTAGCACTCGCCCGCGATCGCGCCGTACATCACGGTGTTGCCGACGATGATCGACTCTTCCGGCACGATGCCGGAGATCTTCGGCGGCTTGACGATGATGCAGCCGCCCGAGAGGCCCTTGCCGACATAGTCGTTGCCTTCACCCTCGAGCTCGAAGGTGACGCCCTTGGCGAGCCAGGCGCCGAACGCCTGTCCGGCGGTGCCCTTCAGGTTGACGTGGATGGTGTCGAGCGGCAGGCCGGCATGGCCGTAGATCTTGGCCACCGCGCCCGACAGCATTGCGCCGGCGGAACGGTCGGTGTTGTTGATCTCCTCGTCGATCTTGACCGGCGCACCGCGATCGAGCGCGGCCTGCGCCTGCTCGATCAGCCGGCGGTCGAGCACGGCCTCCAGATGGTGGTCCTGCCTCTCCGAATGATAGATCGTCTGGCCCTTCTCCTCCTGCTGCCGCACGAAAAGCTTGGAGAAGTCGAGGCCCTTGGCCTTCCAGTGCGAGACCAGCGCGGTCTGGTCCAGCATCTGGACCTGGCCGACCATCTCGTCGAACGTCTTGTAGCCGAGCTGCGCCATGATCTCGCGGACTTCCTCGGCGACGAAGAAGAAGTAGTTGATGACGTGCTCGGGCTGGCCGGTGAAGCGCTTGCGCAGCACCGGGTCCTGGGTGGCGACGCCGACCGGGCAGGTGTTGAGGTGGCACTTGCGCATCATGATGCAGCCCGCCGCGATCAGCGGCGCGGTGGCGAAGCCGAACTCGTCGGCGCCGAGCAGCGCGCCGATCACGACGTCACGGCCGGTGCGGAAACCGCCGTCGACCTGCACCGCGATGCGGCTGCGCAGCCGCTGGCGCACCAGCGTCTGGTGGGTTTCGGCGAGGCCGATCTCCCACGGCGAACCGGCATGTTTGATCGAGGTCAGGGGCGAAGCACCGGTGCCGCCCTCGAAGCCCGCGATGGTGACATGGTCGGCGCGCGCCTTGGCGACACCGGAAGCTACCGTGCCGACGCCGACCTCGGAGACCAGCTTGACCGAGACCTGGCCGTCCGGATTGACGTTCTTGAGGTCGTAGATCAGCTGGGCGAGGTCTTCGATCGAGTAGATGTCATGATGCGGCGGCGGCGAGATCAGGCCGACGCCCGGCGTCGAATGCCGGACGCGCGCGATCGTCGCGTCGACCTTGTGGCCAGGCAACTGGCCGCCTTCGCCGGGCTTGGCGCCCTGCGCCATCTTGATCTGCATCATGTCGGAGTTGACGAGATATTCCGTCGTCACGCCGAAGCGGCCCGAGGCGACCTGCTTGATCGCCGAGCGCATGCTGTCGCCATTGGGCAGCGGCTTGAAGCGGTCGGATTCCTCGCCGCCTTCGCCGGTGTTCGACTTGCCGCCGATCCGGTTCATGGCGATCGCCAGCGTGGTGTGCGCCTCGCGCGAGATCGAGCCGAACGACATCGCGCCGGTCGAGAAGCGCTTGACGATGTCCTTGGCCGATTCGACGTCCTCGAGCTTCACCGGCTTGCGCTTGTCGTCCTCGGCGCTCTTGATCCGGAACAGGCCGCGCAGCGTCAACAGCCGCTCGGACTGCTCGTTGAGGATCTTGGCGAACGCCCGGTAGCGCTCCAGCGAGTTGCCGCGCGCGGCATGCTGTAGCATCGAGACCGATTCCGCGGTCCACGCATGGTCCTCGCCGCGGGTGCGATAGGCATATTCGCCGCCGACATCGAGCGCGCTCTTGTAGATCTGGCCGTCGCCGAACGCGTCGGTGTGACGCCGCACGGTCTCCTCGGCGATCTCGCCAAGGCCGACGCCCTCGATCCTGGTGTGGGTGCCGGCGAAATACTTGGCGACGAAGTCCGCCTTGAGGCCGACCGCGTCGAAGATCTGCGCGCCGCAATAGGACTGGTAGGTCGAGATGCCCATCTTGGACATCACCTTGAGCAGGCCCTTGCCGATCGACTTGATGTAGCGCTTGACGATCTCGTAGTCCTCGAGCGCGCCGGGCAGCCGGTCCTTCATCGCGAGGATGGTTTCGAACGCGAGATAGGGGTTGATCGCCTCGGCGCCGTAGCCGGCGAGGCAGGCGAAGTGATGCACCTCGCGCGGCTCGCCGGACTCGACGACCAGGCCGACCGAGGTCCGCAGGCCGGTGCGGATCAGGTGATGATGCACGGCGGCGCAGGCGAGCAGCGACGGGATCGGAATCCGGTCGGTGCCGGTCATCCGGTCCGACAGGATGATGATGTTGATGCCCTCGCGCACCGCGCCCTCGGCGCGCGCGCAGAGTTCGTCGAGCACCTGCTCCATGCCCGCCGCGCCGAAGCCGGCGTGGAAGGTGGTGTCCAGCGTGCGCGACTTGAAATGGGTCTCGGCGACATCGGAGATCGAGCGGATCTTCTCCAGGTCCGCGTCGGTCAGGATCGGTTGCCGCACTTCGAGCCGCTTGGTCGAGGCGACGCCCTGAAGGTCGAACAGGTTCGGCCGCGGCCCGATGATCGAGACCAGGCTCATGACGATTTCCTCGCGGATCGGATCGATCGGCGGGTTGGTCACCTGGGCGAAGTTCTGCTTGAAGTAGGTGAACAGCTGCTTCGGCTTGTCCGACAACGCCGAGATCGGCGTGTCGTTGCCCATCGAGCCGGCGGCTTCCTCGCCGGTGGACGCCATCGGCGTCATCAGGATGGTGATGTCTTCCTGGCTGTAGCCGAACGCCTGCTGCCGATCGAGCAGCGGCAGGTTGGAGCGCACGCCCTTGGCCGGCGCATCCGGCAGCTCCTCGAGCTGGATCTGGGTCCGATGCAGCCAGTCGCTGTAGGGATGGCTCTTGGCGAGGTCGGCCTTGATCTCGTCGTCCGGAATCAGGCGGCCCTGCTCGAGGTCGACGAGCAGCATCTTGCCGGGTTGCAGCCGCCACTTGGTGACGATCTGCTCCTCCGGAATCTTCAGCACGCCCATTTCGGACGCCATCACGATGCGGTCGTCCTTGGTGACGAGGTAGCGCGCCGGGCGCAGGCCGTTGCGGTCGAGCGTAGCGCCGATCTTGCGGCCGTCGGTGAAGGCGATCGCGGCCGGGCCGTCCCACGGCTCCATCAGCGCGGCGTGATATTCGTAGAACGCGCGGCGCTGCTCATCCATCAGCGGATTGCCGGCCCACGCTTCCGGAATCATCATCATGACCGCGTGCGGCAGCGAGTAGCCGCCCTGCACCAGGAATTCGAGCGCGTTGTCGAAGCAGGCGGTGTCGCTCTGGCCTTCATAGGAGATCGGCCACAGCCGGCTGATGTCCTTGCCGTAGAGCTCCGAATGCACCGAGGCCTGCCGCGCGGCCATCCAGTTGACGTTGCCGCGCAGCGTGTTGATCTCGCCGTTATGGGCGATCATCCGGTAGGGATGCGCCAGCGACCAGGTCGGGAAGGTGTTGGTCGAGAAGCGCTGATGCACCAGCGCCAGCGCGCTGTCGAAGTCGGCTTCGTGCAGGTCGGGATAGTACTTGCCGAGCTGGTCGGCCAGGAACATGCCCTTGTAGATCACGGTCCGGCAGGACAGTGAGCACACATAATAGCCGGACATGCCGCGGTCGCGGCGCTGATAGATCGCCTGCGAGATCGACTTGCGCAGGATGTAGAGCCGGCGCTCGAAATCGTCCTCGGTCTTGACCGCATTGTTGCGGCCGATGAAGACCTGCATGTGGTAGGGCTCGGTCGGCTTCACGGTGACGCCGAGCGAGGAATTGTCTGATGGCACGTCGCGCCAGCCGAGCAGCTTGAAGCCCTCGTCCTTGATTTGCTCGGCGATGATGCTCTTGATCACGTTCCGCCACGCGGCATCGCGCGGCATGAACAGCGAGCCGATGGCGTACTCGCCGGGCTGCGGCAGCTTGAAGCCGAGCTCGCCTGTCTTGCGGGTGAAGAAGGCGTGCGGGATCTGCACCAGGATGCCGGCGCCGTCGCCGGCGCGCGGGTCGGCGCCGACCGCGCCGCGATGCTCGAGGTTGCACAGGATGCTCAGCGCGTCGGAGACGATCTGATGCGACTTCTGGCCCTTGATGTTGGCGATGAAGCCGACGCCGCAGGAGTCCTTCTCCAGGCTCGGATCAAACAGGCCTTCGGCTTCAGGACGCCATGTATGCAGCTCACGCGCGGGCTCGGCGGCTTTCGAGTCCGCGGTCGCCGACAGCGCACCTGCCACGATGATTTCGCGCTCGAATTCCGACCCGCTCATGTGTCCTCTCCCTTTCGTAAGGGGCCTCACCGCTTTGGCGCACCTTGGACGTTGCGGCACCCACCGGGCCACCGCTCGTCCGCCGCGAGCCGCATTTTCCTAAATTCAGACGACGGGCGTTTCAACGTCCCCTGCGGGACGGCCCTGCCTGCAGCATTTTCGAAGCCCGGGGCGCCGAGGTCCTCCTCACGAAGGTTCTCGTTGCAATCCCCATGCCGGGATGGCCTCGAAATTGAGACAGCCTTGCTGTCCTAACCTCGACCTTGCCAAATTTTTGTCTATCACACAAGCGCGAGGAAGTCCTCGCCCGCATGCTCAGATCGACCGGCTCGGTGGCTGCGCCGCGCCCCTGATTCGAAGCAAACACGCCGTGATCTGGCCCAAGGAGCGACCAAGGACCGCCGGATTTCAAACTGAAATTTTGCTCCCGGGCAAGCCAGCAAGAGAGCGGGAACGCTCCTCACGGCGGGCCAGACAGGAGTCACGGCGATGAAGTTGTTCACAGGTTCGGTTGCAGCCGCCGCCCTCGCGCTCAGCGCAGCCTCGGCAGAGGCGCAGCTCGTGACGTCCGCCCGGCTCGGTGGCCCATCGTTCATCAGGGTCTCGGACATGGACGGTCCCTACGCTGCGATGCCCGAGGTTCCACCGCCGCCGCGCTTTGGCCGGGTCCCGAGCCTGCTGCCGCCGGTCGAGGTCTACACCGTGCTCCGCGAGAACGGCTATCTGCCGCTCGGCGCGCCCCGCCAGCGCGGCTTCGTCTACACGATCTCGGTGATCGATCAGGGCGGCGATGACGGGCGCCTGGTGATCGATGCCCGCGACGGGCACATCATCCGCTTCACGCCGGCCTATCGGATGGGCGACAATTACGACGACGAGTTGAGCGCGACCTACGGCCCGGTTGGCCCGATGCCCCCGCCGATCCAGGCCCGGGTGCCGCGGCCGCCGGCCCCGATCCCGCATGTCGCGAACCGCGTGCCGGTCCCGAAGCGGAGCCCGCTGGCGGCCAGGTCTGCACAGGCTCCGGCGCAGGCTGCTGCGCCAGCCGTGCAGGCAGTCGTGCCGCAGCCCGCGCCGACCCAGGTGGCCGCACCCCAGCCTGCCCAGCAGGCCGCCGTCGCGCCGAAGCCAGAGACCCAGGCGGTGGCGCCGCAGCCTGTTCAGCAGGCCGAGGTTCCGACCGTGGGGCAGGCGGCTCCACCGCCGGCGGCGCCGCCGCCGGCAATCCTGCCGACCCAGGCGATGCCGAAGGTGCAGGGGTTGGAGTAGCCATTACCGGAAAGAAAAACGCCCCGGTTTCCCGGGGCGTTTTCGCGATCAGCCAATATCTGCTGACGCGGGGGGCATTGCTTAGGCAGCGACCTTCGCCGAGCCGTCGACGACCTGCGGGGCCTTCTCACCGCCGCCGATCGGAATGCTGCGGGGCTTCTTGGCCTCGGGAATCTCGCGGACGAGATCGACATGGAGCAGGCCGTTCTCGAGCGAGGCGTTCTTCACCTGCACGAAGTCGGCAAGCTGGAAGACACGCTCGAAGGCGCGCGAGGCGATGCCGCGGTAGAGCACTTCCGAGCCGTTGCCGGAGTTCTCGTTGGCGGACTTCTCGCCCTTGATCGTCAGCGTGTTCTCTTTCGCGACGATCGAAAGCTCGGCTTGCGAGAAGCCGGAGACCGCGACGCTGATCCGGTAAGCATTCTCGCCGGTGCGCTCGATGTTGTAGGGGGGGTAGCCGGGGCTGCCGTCCGAGGTCACCTGGTCGAGCAGGTTGAAGAGGCGGTCGAAGCCGACGGTGGAACGATAAAACGGAGTGAGGTCGTAGCTACGCATAGGGTAGTCCTCCAATGAGCGACTGTTTCAGTTACCCGCCCGCCAATCGGGCCGGGCTTAGATGTGTGCAGCCTGATGTTCCGGTTCCGAAACACTGGTAGCGGCCTGCACTGTGGTGATATGGGAGGGGTCACGTCGCGTTCAAGAGGCGGAAGCCGCGTCGCTTTTTTCGACGCCGGCGTTCTTGATCCTCACCCTGTCCCAGCACTCCGGTCCCCTTCATGACGCTCGTCTCGATTCCCGCCAACCCGGTTCCGGACGACGTTGTCAGTGGCACCATCAAGACCCCGGACGGAGCCGAGCTGCGCTTCGCGCGCTGGGCGCCGCCGCCTGGCCGCAAGGGCACGGTCTGCGTGTTCGGCGGTCGCGGTGAGATGATCGAGAAGTACTTCGAGACGGTGCGCGACCTGCGCGACCGCGGCTTCGCGGTGGCGACGATCGACTGGCGCGGGCAGGGCCATTCGTCGCGGCGGCTGCGCGATCCGCGCAAGGGCTATGTACGCAACTTCGCCGACTACGAGGTCGACGTCGAGACCTTCGTCCAGCAGGTGGTGCTGCCGGATTGTCCGCCGCCCTATTTCGCGCTGGCGCATTCGATGGGCGGCGCGGTGATGCTGCGCCTCGCGCATGCCGGCAAGCGCTGGTTCGATCGCATGGTGCTGTCGGCGCCGATGATCGACCTGCCGCGCCGCCGTGTGTCGTTCTTCCCGACCGCGCTGCTGCGGATCATGCGCCTGACCGGTCAGGGCAGCAATTACGTGCCCGGCGGCGGCAGCGAACTGGTCGGCCTCGCGCCCTTCATCGGCAATCCCGTGACCAGCGATCCGGTGCGCCACGCCCGCAACGCCGCGATCCTGGAAGAAGACCCGACGCTCGGCATCGCCGCGCCGACGATCGCCTGGGCCGACACCGCATTCACCGCGATGCGCACCTTTCGCGGCATGTCGTACCCGTCCGAGATCCGCCAGCCGATCCTGATGCTGGCGGCGAGCAATGACGAGGTGGTGTCGACCGCGGCGATCGAGGAGTTCGCCTATCATCTGCGCGCCGGCTCGCATCTCGTGATCGCCGGCTCCAAGCACGAGATCCTCCAGGAGCAGGATCGCTACCGCGCGCAGTTCTGGGCGGCGTTCGATGCCTTCGTGCCGGGCACGCCGCTGTTCAAGTGAGGCATAGCGTTTTCAAGCGAAGTCGATGCCGGTTCGCGTGAAGAAAACGCGTCAAAAAAGAATCCAGTCTTAACCGTTGAGCAGCGCGACGATGCGGTCGGGGAAGCGCTTCTCGACGAACAGGGTCCTGACCTCGGCGACGCTGAGATAGCGGTCCTTGCCTTCGCCCTTGCCCATGATGTCGAGCAGCACCGGCCACTCGCCGAGCATCAACAGCGGATAGTAGCAGTGCAGGATGGCATAGGACGGTGGTTGCTCGTCCTTGGCGCGCTGGAAGTTCGCCGCCATGAAGGTCTTGATCTCGGCGGCCGACAGTCCGCGTTCGACGCTGCCGTCGGGTGACGTGTAATCCCGGCCGAAGGTCGCGAGCCGCGCGATCTCGTCTTCGTGCACCACCGCGTGTTGATCGAGGATGCGTGAGCCGGCGCCGTGCTTGTCGAGCGGACCGTTGCGCAGCTCATCGAGGATCGCGCCCTGCAACAGGCTGCGGACCTGGCTGAACGGACCGATGCCGTTCGCCATCTGCGCGACCATGAAGATTTTCGCGCCGGCGCTGAGCGCTGGAAGGCCGGTCTTGCCGGTGGCACGGTCGATGGTTTCGGTCAGCTTCGGCAGTGGCACGATATGGCCACCGACATAGCCGCCGGCGACCAGCGCGCGCAGGAACGGGCAGGGATTGTCAGGGGAGACCTGCGCGGCAGGCGCCTCGTGAGCAGGCGTATCGGACATCAAACCACATCCTGAAAAACATCAGCTTAAAAGGCATCCAATAACAGTGGATGAATTCGCTCAGGAGTCGACGGCGAATTTCGACGCAGATGCAACCAGGGCGAGTTTGCCGAAGGGGACGCCGGCTTTCAAGAGGCCATCGCGGTAAAGCGCGATATCGGCCGGGTTCTTCCAGTGGAAATTGCGCAAGTGACGCTCGACCGTCAGCCCCGGATGGTTGTCGAGCAGCGACTGCACGGCCTGCGCGGCCTCGTCGGCGCGTCCCAACTGGGCGAGCGCCGCGGCGCGCACCGCAAGGCCCTGAAGGTGGTTCGGGTTGAGGTAGAGCGTCTCGCGCGACCACGACAGCGATGCGTCGTATTGTCCGAGCAAATAATGGCTGAATGCGTTCAGGGCGCCCCATTGATAGCGGGGATCGCTGTTGTCGCGCTGCACCGCCATCGAGAACAGCTCGACCGCCCTGCGGTGGTCGCCGATCACCATGTGGCAGATCCCGAGCACACCGCGCGCGCCCATGTCGTACGGGTTGAGTTCGATCGCGCGCTTGATCGCGTCCATCGCGGCTTCGTAGTGTCCTTGCATCGCGTGCAGATAGGCCAGCAGCGAAAAAGCAAAGGACGAGCGCGGGTCGAGCCGCACGCTGCTTTCGGCGAGGCCGACCGAGGACACCCACAATTCGCGCGTGCTCGGGATCCAGCCGAACTGAGAGCCCTGAATCTGGATGGTGGCAAGATAGGCGCGTGCGATCGACAGCGCGGGATCGAGTTCGATCGCCTCCTTGAACAGCGCGATCGCGATTTCGAAATCACCCTTGGTCTGGTGATAATAGTGCGACAGGCCCTTCAGGAAGCGGTCCCACGCGGTCAGCTCGGAGTTGGGCGAGCGCGCCGGCGCCGAAGCCTCGGCGCGATAGATCTCCTGGGCGACGGCGGCGGAGAGATTGGAGGTGATCTCGTCCTGCATCGCGAACAGGTCGCCCATGTCGCGGTCATAGCGGCCGGTCCACAACTGCTCGCCGCGCTCCGGCGCGATCAATTCGGCGGTGACGCGAATCTTGTTGCCGGCGCGGCGCACCGAGCCCTGGATCAAATAGGTCGCGTCGATCTCGCGCGCGATAAGGCGGGTCGAGACGTTCTTGCCCTTGTAGGCGAAGGTCGAGTTGCGGCTCAGCACGCGATAAAAGGATTGCAGCGACAGCGCGTGGATCAAATCCTCGGTCAGGCCGTCCGAGAAATACTCGTCGGCGCCGCCGCTCAGATTGTCGAACGGCAGCACGCCGACGATGGCGGTACGGTATTGCCCCGGCAGATGCGGTCCATCCTCCGGCGCCAGCTCCTGGGCATCAGCTCCGGCCGGTGCCCAGGTCCAGACGCTGACCGGTTCGGTGATGTTCTTGAAGCGGTGTGGCCCGGCATCGGTCAGCGTGACGGCGAGCCGGCGTCCCGCTTCGGTGCGGGCCTTGTCCGACACCGCGATACCGCCTGGCGCGGCGACCGTCTCGAGGCGGACCGCGATGTTGACGTCGTCGCCGAAGACCTCGTCTTCGTCAGCCATGACGTCGCCCATGTGGACGCCCATCCGGAAGTGCATGGCGCGGTCGGCCGGCAGATGTTCGTTGCGCTCGGCCATCAGGGTCTGCATGGCGACCGCAGCCTCGATCGCGCCGATGATGCTCGGAAATTCCAGCAGAAAGCCGTCGCCGGTGTTTTTGACGATTCGGCCGCCATGGTTGAGGATGAACGGGTAGATCGCGCTGCGATGCGCCTTGAACGAGGCATGCGTCCCCGCCTCGTCGACACCCATCATGCGGGAATAGCCGGCGATATCAGCGCAGAGAATTGCAGCGAGCCGTCTTTCCATGTCCCCTTGTCCTGGAATGGCCACTCAGCCGATGTGACCGAATCCGATACTTACAAGACAGGCTGGGTCCGGCGGAAGCCCGGTTTGCAGGCACCTATAATGCATAGTAGCAGGAATTGGCATGCGACCAACGGATCGTATAGTCCATTTCTCTACTGAATTCGTGTGTCGCTGGGATGGCGCAGCCTAGCTGAGCATCCTTTCCGGGCGGTTACTTACATAGGTTAATCTCGCTGCCATGCTGGGAATTCACGAACTCTGGCTCTTCGTCCTGTCCGGCCTGCTGCTCAACATCACGCCGGGCCCGGATACCGCCTATATCCTCGGGCGCACCATCCAGCTCGGGTGGCGCGGCGGCGCGGCGGCGGCGATCGGCATCAGCTGCGGTTGCCTGGTCCACGTGCTGGGTGCGGCGATCGGGCTCTCGGCGCTGCTGATGGCGTCGTCGACCGCCTTCCTGGTGGTCAAGCTGATCGGCGCGGCCTATCTGGTGCTGACCGGCCTCCAGATGCTGCTGTCGCGCGCCAAGCCGATCGTCGAGCTTGCCGGGCCGGGCGTCGAAACCTCGATCTCGCGGGTGTTCTGGCAGGGGGCGCTGACCAATGTCCTCAATCCCAAGGTGGCGCTGTTCTTCCTGGCCTTCCTGCCGCAATTCGTGGCGGCGGACTCTCCACACAAGACGCTCGCCTTCCTGACGCTCGGGCTGATCTTCATCACCGGCGGCACGCTGTGGTGCCTTGGGCTGGCGGCCTTCGCGGCAAGGGCCGCCGGTCGCATCCGGCAATCGGCGGGCGTGGTCGCCTGGATCAACCGCTCGCTCGGCGCGCTGTTCATCTATCTCGGCATTCGCGTCGCCATGCTGGAGGCGCGTTAGCTGAAGCCAGAGCGTTTTCGAGCGAAATGGCTTGCCGGTTCGCGTGAAGAAGACGCGTCAAACAAGAGCCTAGCCGTGGATCTTGAGCAGCGCGCTGCCGGCGAGGTAGATGCCGAGCAGGATCATCGAGATCAGGAACCAGCGGCGGAACACATCCGGCTGCATCCGTGTGCGGACGGCCTGGCCGATGAACATGCCGGTGAATGACGCCACCATCGCCACCGCGCCGGGCAGTGCGGTGGCTGCCGTCAGCAGTCCCGATGCTGTCAGGTTGAAGGCGAGGGCCAGGGTCGCGGTGGTGAAGAAGACGCCGAGCGCCTGAACGAGTTCGTCCTTGTCCATGCCGATCGCCTGCATGAACGGCATCGACGGAATGACCTGCACGCCGGTCGCGGCGGAGATCATCCCGGTGATCACGCCGACGATGCCGCCGATCCATTTCTCGTGGCGCCGCGCGACCTTGAAGTTGAACCGGCTGAGGCCGACGATCGCGTAGATCACCAGCAGGACGCCGAGCACCACGGTGCCGTAGGCGGCGTAAGGCCCGGTCAGCAGCCCGGCATTGAGCCAGATCCCGGCCACCGTGCCGAGCATCAGCGGCCACAGCCGCTTGATGATGTCGCGCAGATAGGGGCCGACGAAGGTCTGCCAGATGTTGGTGACGATCGCCGGCACGATCACGATCGCGATCGCCTGCCCCGGCGCCATCGTGGTCGCCAACAGCCCCATCGCGACCGTCGGCAGACCGAGGCCGAGCGTACCCTTGACGAAGCCGGCGAGCAGGAAGGCGAAAGCGATGAAGATCAGGAGATGGTCGACCATGGCGGGACATTGACCGATCGACGCGATCGGCACAATCTGGAGGTTACGGAGTTAGCCTTCGCGCAGCCCGAAGGCCGGGGCGGAAAAAATCATGCGGTTCGACCTGATCGACTTGCAATTGTTCATCGCGGTTGCCGATGCGCGCAGTATCACGCAGGGCGCGGCGCGCGCAAATCTTGCGCTGGCCTCGGCCAGCGAGCGCATCAAGGGTCTCGAAGAAGCGCTCGGCGTCGCATTGCTCAAGCGCGGCCGTCGCGGCGTCGAGTTGACGGCGGCCGGCGAAAGCCTGCTCGGCCACGCCCGCATCGTGATCCACAATGTCGAAGCCTTGCAGAGCGATCTCGCCGCCTATGCCAGCGGGGTCCGCGCCAATGTGCTGCTGCTCGCCAACACCTCGGGCCTGTCGGAGCACCTGCCGCGGGCGCTCGCGGCGTTCCTGCACGAGCATCCCGATATCAGCGTCGATGTCGAGGAGCGCGAGAGCACCGACATCGCGACCGCGATCGCGAGCGGCGCGGCCGATCTCGGCTTCGCCGCGGAGCACGCGTTGCCCGACAGCGTCGAGCGCTTCCTGTTCAGCGAGGACCGCCTGATGCTGGTCGCGCCGCGGCGCAGCGATCTCGGCAACCGCCGCCAGATCGACTTCCAGGAGGTGGTCGGCCGCGATTTCGTCGGCCTCACCGCGACCTCGGCGCTGCAAGTCCATATTTCCCGCCACGCGGCAAAGCTCGGTGCGCGGCTGCGCTTCCGCGCCCGCCTGCGCGGCTTCGACGCGATCTGCCAGATGGTCGCCGCCGATGTCGGCATTGCCGTGATCCCGGAAACCGCGGCCCGGCGCTGCGCGGCGGCGATGCCGATCACGACGATACGGATCCGCGACGCCTGGGCCAATCGCCGGCTGACGATCTGCGCCCGCAGTTTCAAGGCGCTGCCGCGCGCCGCCAAGCAGCTCGTGGAATATTTGCGCGCCGAGGCGCAACGCTGACGGAAGGAAGAGCGTCATGCTCAGCGTGTGGGGACGACGCAGCTCGTTCAACGTGCAGAAGGTGATGTGGCTGATCGGCGAGCTCGATCTGCCGCATCAGCACATCGATGCCGGCGGTGCGTTCGGCGGGCTCGATGCGCCGGCGTTCCTGGCGATGAACCCGCATGGCCGCGTGCCCGTCATAAGGGATGACGACGCGACGGTCTGGGAATCCCACGCCATCCTGCGCTACCTCGCAGCACGCCATGGCAACGGTCGCTTCTGGTCCGACGATCCCGTCGTCCGGGCGCGGGTCGATGGCTGGATGGACTGGTCGCAGACCGCATTGCAGCCGGATTTTCTCGGCGGCGTGTTCTGGGGATTCTTCCGCACCCCCGAGGCGCAACGCAATTGGCCGGCGATCAAGACGGCGCTCGCCCGCTGTGAGCAGCATTTTGCCAAGCTCGAACGGCTGCTCGAAGCCAAACCTTTCCTGCTCGGCGAGACGCTGTCGCTCGCCGACATCACCGCCGGGACCTCGCTCTATCGCTATTTCGAGCTCGAGATCGAGCGGCCGTCGCTGCCGGCGGTCGAGCGCTGGTATCGGACGCTGCAACAGCGCCCGCCGTTTCGCAAGCACGTCATGATCCCCTTCGAGGAGCTGCGTGGACGGCTTGATTACTAATTCTACTTCGTCGTCACCACGCCGGCGTCCTGGATCACCTTCGCCCACTTCTTGATGTCGGCGGCGATGAAGTCGCGGAAATGCTCCGGCGTGTCGCCGAGCAGCGTCAGGCCTTGCTCGGCGAGTTTTGCCTTGATCGCCGGATCGGCCATCGCCTCGGTGGCGATCCTGTTCAGCTTTGCGACGATTGCCGGCGGCGTTCGGGCGGGCGCGACCATGCCGTACCAGTTCTCGATGATCAGGTCGGGCATCCCGACCTCCGCCGTGGTCGGTACGTCGGGTGCGGTCGGCGCGCGTTCGCGGCCACCGAGTGCGATCGGCCGCAATGCGCCGGCCTTGATCTGCGGCAGGATCACCGGCAGGTCGAGGAAGGTCATCTGCACCTGCTGGCCCAAGAGATCGTTCACCGCCGGCGCCGCGCCGCGATAGGGTACGTGCACGATGTCGATCTTCGCCGTCAACTTGAACAATTCGCAGGCCAGATGCGGCAGGCTGCCGGGGCCGGAGGAGGCGAAGTTGAGCTTGCCCGGCTGCGCCTTGGCCAGCGCGACCAGTTCGCTCATGTTCCTTGCGGGCACGTCGGTGGCGACGACCAGCATCTCCGGCACGGTGGCGACCAGCGTCACCGGCACGAGATCCCTCAACGTGTCGTAGCCGACCTTCTCCATGCTCGGGCTGATCGCCAGCGCGCCGGCGCTCGCGATCGCGACCGTGTAGCCGTCGGGCGCAGCCTTCGCGACCGCATCGGTGCCGAGCACGCCGCCCTGGCCGGCGCGGTTGTCGACGATGATCGGCTGCTTGGTCAGTTCGGACATCTTCTGTCCGATCACCCGCGCGATGATGTCGTTCGGCCCGCCCGGCGGGAACGGCACGATCAGCCGGATCGGCTTGGCCGGGAACTCCTGGGCGGATGTCGCAACGGGTGCGAGAAGCACGAGAAGGGTTGCCAACAGCCTGCCGCGCTTCGTCATGTCGCTCATCCCTGACGTTTCTGGTTGCGGTCAGGATGGGCGCAGATCGATCGCCCGGCAACTCAAGACATCAGGCCGCGGAGAGAGCGGGCCAGGGCATCACGCGTTGAGCAGCTTCATCGCGGCTTCGTGCACGCGCGGGTCGCCGGCTGCGACGATGCGGCCGCCGGCTT
>NZ_DDOP01000027.1:28106-28537 GCF_002341725.1 Bradyrhizobium sp. UBA2491 | reverse complement strand
GACGATGCGGCCGCCGGCTTGCGCCGGCTTGCCGTCCCAGGTGGTGACGATGCCGCCGGCGCCAGTGACGATCGGGATCAGGCCGGCGATGTCGTAGGATTTCAGCCCGGTCTCGATCACGAGGTCGAGATGGCCGGCCGCCAGCATGCAATAGGAGTAGCAGTCGCCGCCGTAGCGCGACAGCCGCGCCGCATTCTCGACCCGGCCGTAGCGGGCACGGTCATCCGGATTCATCAGAAGCGGACTCGTGGTGAAGGTGGTCGCCTCCTTCAGCGAGGTGCAGCGCCGTACCGAGAGCCGCCGTCCGCCCGACGGCCCGGAATAGTTCGCCGAGCCGTTGTCGCCAGAGAAGCGCTCGCCGATATAGGGTTGGTGCATCATGCCGAATACCGGCGTACCTTTGTGCAGCAGCGCGATCAGCGTGCCCCAGA
>NZ_DDOP01000027.1:0-27927 GCF_002341725.1 Bradyrhizobium sp. UBA2491 | reverse complement strand
GCGCGATCAGCGTGCCCCAGATCGGAAAGCCGGCGATGAAGGACTTCGTGCCGTCGATCGGGTCGAGCACCCAGACATAGTCGGCATCCTCACGCTCATTGCCGAATTCCTCGCCGACGATGCCGTGCTGGGGGAAGTTCGACTTGATCAGCCGGCGCATCACCGCTTCTGCGGCCCGGTCGGCCTCGGTGACCGGATCGAAATCGTTCGAGCTCTTGTTGTCGATCGAGAGCGAGGTCCGGAAGAACGGAAGGATGGTTTCACCGGATGCGGTCGCGAGGCGGCCGATGAAGGCGGTAAAGTCGATGACCGTCACGGCATGTCCCCGAACTGCGCAAACGGCGCGGTAGAAATTGGATGCACTCTTGCCTAGCTCAATCCGGTGCGGCGCGCACGATTAACGAAGTGTTATCCCAGCCTGATGACGTGGTTCCGGACTTTCGATTGGCTTCGGATTCGAAAGTCTCCCTGGCTCCGGACCGGATCACGAAGTCGCGAGTTCTGGTATACAAGCTATGCGCAAACCGCCATCTGATCTGGGTTTTTCCTGTAATTTACTGATTTTAAACAGGAAAAAATGAGGCCGTAGGCCTGTGGCAATTTCGACAGCCTACTAACAAATACGCAGGAAATGTTTCGAAAGTTCTTGCGTTTTGTGCAGCGCGGTCGCATATTGTTGCGGTGCGGTAGCGCCTCGCGCTATCGCTGCCCTCCTTGGGCGTTTCCTCCCTAGACTTGGGCCGCTTGTTCATTCAAGCGGCCCTTTTTTCTTGGGTCGTCATTCCCGCGAGTGAACTGCGAATCCAGTTTGAGCGCACCGCATCGCCAACTTCGAATTCTTGGTTCATGACTTCATCGGCATCACAGCGCCGAGAAAGAATTGCTTACTCCGCGGCGGCCTGGAACGGGCCAAGATCTCCGAACGGAATCTTCGCCAGCGCGTCCGCAAGCGTCGCGAAGTCGGCGGCGACCTGGGCGAAGCGCGGCCCGCGCTCGCGACGGCGCTCGTCCATATAGACCGCGCGGTTGAGCTCGATCTGCACGGTGTGCAGGCCGCTCGCCGGATTGCCGTAATGCTCGGTGATGAATCCGCCGGCATAGGGCTTGTTGCGGCCGATCGAATAGCCGAGCGAACCCATGATCTCCTCGACCAGATCGGGCAGCAGCGGTGCGCAGCTCGTGCCGTAGCGGTCGCCGATCACGATGTCGGGCCGGCGCGGCTCGTCGCGCGACACGCCGATCGACGGCATCGAATGGCAGTCGACCAGGATCACGGTCCCGAACGCCTGGTGCGCCTTGTTGATCAGCCGGCGCAGCGCGCGGTGATAGGGCTTGTAGAGCACCTCGATCCGCCGCAGCGCCTCGTCGACGTCGAGCCGCTCGCGATAGATCTCCTGGCCGTCACCGACCACGCGCGGGATGGTGCCAAGGCCACCGGCCACCCGCATCGAACGCGTATTGGCAAAGCTCGGCAGCCGGCCGGTGAACATCCGCGGGTCGAGCTCATAGGGCTCGCGGTTCACGTCGACATAGGAACGCGGGAAGTTGACCCGGACGATTGGAAAGCCGCGACCGCTGACGCCCGCGATCAACTCGTCCATGAAGGAATCTTCGGAGCGGCGCAGCGAGGTCACATCGATTCGCGACGCTTCGAGGAACTCGGCCGGATAGACCGAGCCCGAATGCGGGGAATTGAAGATGATCGGCGCGCGCCAGGTCTGCGGCTCAACGATCTCGAACGGGGGCGACAATTCGCCAGCAAATTCGGTCATTCCCTTGGCGCCGTCCCTTGCGTCCGCCTCGCCCCGCAAGAACTGATTCTGCCGGAAAAGCGGAGATTTATGGGCACGCATTGTCGGTAATCGCGATCATTCTGCCAAGTGAAAAGAGAGCAGTTTCGGCTGGAACGCGTCTTAAGCGCAGGAAATGCCGCAGCCGGTGGCCCGGACGCATGGTCAGGTCCACAAATAGGTGGTGCCGGCTGCCGCTGGCTTGATATAAATTTCACCCGAAATTTACCGACTGTCGGGCTTACTGTTCGGACCGATCCTCCAGCCGGATTCGACGATTCCTGCCATGCCGAAAATCCTCCTCGCCGAAGACGACACCGATATGCGCCGCTTCCTGGTCAAGGCGCTCGAAAACGCGGGCTTCAAGGTCTCGCCGCACGACAATGGCATGTCGGCCTACCAGCGGCTGCGCGAGGAGCCGTTCGAAATGCTGCTCACCGACATCGTGATGCCCGAGATGGACGGCATCGAACTGGCGCGCCGGGCCTCGGAACTCGACCCCGATATCAAGATCATGTTCATCACCGGCTTCGCCGCGGTGGCCCTGAATTCCGATTCGGAGGCGCCGAAAAACGCCAAGGTGCTGGCCAAGCCGGTGCACCTCAGGGAATTGGTCAGCGAAGTGAACAAGTTGCTGGCGGCCTGATTCGCCAAAAAACCTTCACTTTGTATCCTTGCCTGCCCCGCCGGTGTCCGTTATAGGGACCCGATCCAAACATGGCTTTGGGTGCGTAGCTCAGCGGGAGAGCACTACCTTGACATGGTAGGGGTCACAGGTTCGATCCCTGTCGCACCCACCACGCTTCGTCCTGACGGGCTTCGCGTGGCGCAGCCACGCCGGAGACCGCTAGCGAAGCGTGTCCGGCGTAGCTTGAACGAAGTGAAAGCGTGGACGGACGATGACCGAAGCCCAACGGGCGTAGGCGGGCCTTTGGCCGCGAGCTTCGGCTCGGCAAGCCGCGCTTCGTCGTCGCGAGGCGGCCGATTTCAGCTTCAACCTGTCAAACGGCTTGTTCGGTGTCATCACCCGCACAGGCATGCGCGGGTGACAGCGTAGTTGGGACGCAGCTTCGCATTCTCGCGACATGCGATGGTGGCTTGACGCATTTCTGCTGAGGTCCGTCGGGCAAATCGGTGGCTCGACATGTCTCCCGCCGGTTCGTGTCGGGCAGCGTGCCGCCCTCGTGTACGTCACATGATGAGCCATCATGACCTGCGAGGTCACGGCGTTCATATGCCGCCGTGCCCGAAAATACCGGCGCCCCGCGTCGTACGCGCATGTCCGTGGATTGCATTCAGGTCGCATATGCCGTGATCGGGCTCGCGCCGCTGCTCGCTGCCCTAACATCTGCGCGACCGGCCAACAAAGGGCTGGATTTCCACCTCCTGATCGTCAATTCTGATTTGGAACTTACCATCCGTGCCAAACGCGGAGGAGATGTCTCATGGAGGAAGCGCGTCCGGAGCGGTTTGTCCGCCAGGTCGGCGGTGAGCTGGTGTCTTCCGTCATCGCGCGGTCGAGGCCGATCAGGGTCGAGCTGCTCAGCCGCACCTCGCGGCCGCGCATGAACTGGCACTTCTGCCAGCCCGAGCTGACCCTGTTCTGGTTCGGCAAGGGCTGTCCGCGTTTGCGGGCCAGGATCGACGGCCGGCCTGTCGAATATCAGTTCTCGGACGCAGCCAGCCTCGCACTGTTTCCTGCCGGCACGGAGATCGAAGGGGAATGGTCGGTCGAGCCGGCGTTCGACTATACGGTGGTCTTCCTCGATCCGAAGTTCGTCGCGCGGCGTCTCCATGGCCTGATCGAACGGCCGGCGATCGCATTCCGCCACGACCAGCTTGCCCGCGGCCTGGTCGAACTGGGCCAGGAAGCCACCACGCCGGACAATCTGTTCGATCTGTTCGCCGAGGGCTGGGCCAGCCAGGCGCTCGCCCATATGGCACGGCTGTCGCGCGGCGCCGAACCAGCGAAGCCGGTCAGCCGCGGCGGATTGCCGGCGCAGAAGCTGCGCAGGATCGAGGAGTTCGTCCGGGCGAATCTCGGTGAGACGATTTCGCTGTCGGCGCTGTCGGATGTTGCCGGCCTCAGCCAGCGGCATTTCCTGCGCGCCTTCCAGGAAAGCACGGGCACCAGCCCGCATCGCTATGTGCTCGGCCTGCGCATCGAAGCGGCCAAGCGCAGCCTGAGCGAGACCGACGAGAGCGTGACCAGCATCGCGCTGGCATCGGGCTTCAGCCACGCCCAGCATTTCTCATCGACGTTCCGGCAGGCCACCGGCATCAGCCCGTCGCTGTTCCGGCAGCAGCGCCGGGCCTGAGTTTCGACGCTTTTTTGCAAGTCGCGGCGGTTTCCCGCAAGCGCGAGCCGTTGCTCCGTCGTAAGCCGGCGATGCGCACAAGGTTTGATCGCGTTCGCGAACTGGAGAAGGAAGCAAGGCATGTCAGGACCATTGGCGGGAGTTCGCGTACTCGATCTGACCGGCGTGGTCTCGGGCCCGTTCGCGACCATGTTCCTGGCCGACCAGGGCGCCGATGTGCTGAAGGTCGAGCCGATCGGCGGCGACATCACCCGACGCAGCCGCGCCAATGTCGACAAGACCGGCGAATTCTCGGCGCTGTTCATCTCGTCGAACCGCGGCAAGCGCTCGCTCTCGATCGACATGAAGACCGATGCCGGGCGGGACGTGCTGGGCAAGCTGGTGCAGCAGTCCGACGTGCTGGTGCAGAATTTCCGGCCCGGCACGATGGAGCGGCTCGGGCTCGGCCCGGACGAGGTGCGCAGGAAGAATCCGCGGTTGATCTATGTCTCGATCAGCGGGGTCGGCGAGGACGGGCCTTACGCCAAGAAGCGGGTGTACGATCCGATCGTGCAGGCGCTGTCAGGTTTCTGCGATATCCAGGCGCAGCCGGTGACCAACCGGCCGCAGATGATCCGCACCATCGTCGCCGACAAGACCACGGCGGTCTATGCCGCGCAGGCGATCACGGCGGCGCTGTATGCCCGCGAGAAGTCCGGCCGCGGCCAGCATATCCAGGTGGCGATGCTCGATGCGATGATCGCCTATCTGTGGCCGGAAGGCATGATGCAATACACCGTGGTCGGCCGCGAGCAGGCGACGGCCGATCCGAACGACCGTCCCGATCTCGTGTTCCAGACCTCGGACGGCTACCTGACCTGCGGCACGATCTCGGATTCCGAATGGCAGGGCTTCTGCAAGGCGACCGGCGATCCGGAACTCGCCAGGGATGAGCGGTTCGCGACGCCCGCCTCGCGTTCGGTCAATGCGACCGCGCGCATCAACAGGATGCAGGACTATATCCGCCAGCACACCACCGCCGAATGGCTGGCGCGGCTCGATGCGGCCGACGTGCCGTGCGCGCCGATCCTGCGGCGTGGCGAGATCATCGCCAATGAGCAGGTCGTCGCCCGCGGCCTGATCGCCGAGCTGGAGCAGCCCGGCGTCGGCACCGTGCGGCAGCCGAAGCCCGCGGCGCGTTTCGAGGTCGATGCGGCCGCGATCGGCGGTCCGGCCCCGCGCATCGGCCAGCACACGAGAGAAGTGCTGCGCGATCTTGGCTACGCCGATGCCGCGATCGAAGAGATGATCGCGCAGAAGGCCGTGCGCGCGGTCTGAGCAGCCGCGCCGCGCGACGTTCGCCAGTCCTGACCTGAAGTACCGCCGTCGGTGGGAGACAACCTATGTCCGAGAACAACAAGACTGCCTTATTGGTTGGCGCCGGCGATGCGATCGGCGCCGCGGTGGCGCGGCGGTTCGCCGCCGGCGGCTACTCCGTCTGCATCGCGCGGCGCGATCCCGCGAAATCGAGCGAACTCGTGGAGGATCTGACGCGCGCCGGCGGCAAGGTGCACGCCTTCGCCGTCGATGCGCGGCGCGAGGCTGAGGTGCAGGAGCTGTGCGAGCGGGTCGAGCGCGAGATCGGGCCGATCGAGGTCTGCCTGTTCAATGCCGGCTCGAACGTCAAGAAGGAGCTGCACGAGACCAGCGAAAAGCTGTTCTTCAAGGCCTGGGAGCTCGCCTGCCTCGCCGGCTTCCTGGTCGGGCGCGAAGCGACGCGGCACATGCTGCGGCGTGGCCGCGGCACCATGCTGTTCACCGGCGCGACCGCGAGCGTACGCGGCGGCAGCGGCTTCGCGGCATTCGCGTCCGCCAAGTTCGGCCTGCGCGCGGTCGCCCAGGCGATGGCGCGCGAGCTCGGGCCGAAGAACATCCATGTCGCCCATCTCCTGATCGACGCCGGTGTCGACAGCCCGGCGATCCACCAGCGGATGAGGGCCGCCACCGGCGTCGAGGCTTCCGAGATCCCGCCGGATTCGCTGACGCGGACGTCCTCGATCGCCGAGGCCTATTGGTTCCTGCACCAGCAAAGCCGCGACGGCTGGAGCCACGAGCTCGATCTGCGTCCCTCGGTCGAGAAGTGGTGACGCCATGCCGGAAACCTTGACGCTGTGGGGCGTGGGGACATCGCGGACCATCCGCGCCCACTGGGCGCTGCACGAACTCGGGCTCGACTATCGTTGCAAGCCGATCCTGCCGCGCTCGGGCGAGACCAAGACCGCGGAATACACCCAGCTCAATCCGCGGCAGAAGATTCCGCTGCTGCAGGACGGCGACTTCACGATCGGGGAGAGCGCTGCGATCGTCGCCTATCTGGCGCGCACCTATTCCAACCCCGATGTCACGCTGGTGCCGGCCGGGCCGCGCGATTTCGCGCGGTGGCTGGAATGGTGCTTCTTCATCGTGGCCGAGCTCGACTCCACCAGCCTCTATGTGATGCGCAGACACGGCCTCAAGGGCCTCGCGCATATCTACGGCCACGCGCCCGAAGTGGTCGGGCAGGCCGCGGAGTATTTCCGCCAGCAGCTCAGGCATGTCGAAGTGGCGCTGTCGGATGGCCGCAAATACCTGATGGGCGATCAGTTCACCAGCGCCGACATCCTGCTCGCGACCTGCCTGGTGTGGGCGATCGACTATAACGTCGGCGTCTGCGACGTCGCGACGCCGTATCTCGACCGCGTCACGGCACGGCCGGCCTACAAGGAAAGCGTCGCGGTCAACACGGTGAAGGTTTGAAGATCTTACGGCTCTAAGTACGAGCCCGCTTAGGGCCGCCAACCTCGCTTGCCGGCGCCAAGCCGAAGCGGCCATGCAGGCCGCGCCAGAGGCCGCCGCACAGGGCACTCAACAGCTTGCGCATCGGAATCCCCTCGGCGTTTGCGTTCTGCCGATCCTGCTGACGCCGGCGGCGAAAGGACAGAGCCAATTCTGGGCAGGGCTGCGCAGTTTTTGAGCAGGATGCCGTCGCGGTCGGGCGTCGCGTCCCGGAAAATCTCATCAGATTCAACTGCCGGCGTGATGGCACAGCTCGTGCATCACAGGCATCGAGTTGGCCGCTAGGGTTCCGACCTTGCCACGCAAGGTGCTGGTCCGAGAGCAGCCGCTTGCGGGGGAGACATCCCCGCAGGTGCACGGCGGGATAAAAGCCCGGGAGACCTCGTCAGCCAAGGGATTGGCGGAGCGATGGTCTTTTCGCCAGTCCCTTTTTGTGAAGTTTCGCAAGAGGGATCGGCAATGAACAAATTCGTTTTCTTCCTTCGCTCTGTTGTGATCGGCTGCGCGATCGTGCTCGCAGCCGCGCCTGCCGCCGACGCCGCACCGAAGAAGAATTTCAAGGTCGCCTGGTCGATCTATGTCGGGTGGATGCCGTGGGGCTATGCGGCCGACACCGGCATCGTCAAGAAGTGGGCCGACAAATACGGCATCACGATCGAGGTCAAGCAGTTCAACGACTACGTCGAATCGATCAACCAGTACACCGCCGGCGGTTACGACGCCGTCACCATCACCAACATGGACGCGCTGTCGATTCCCGCCGCCGGCGGCGTCGACACCACGGCGGTCGTGATGGGCGACTTCTCCAACGGCAACGACGCCGTGATCCTGAAGAACAAGGCCGACCTCGCTGCCATCAAGGGACAGTCGGTCAATCTGGTCGAGTTCTCGGTGTCGCATTATCTGCTGGCGCGCGCGCTCGAGACCTCCAAGCTGAGCGAGAAGGACGTCAGGGTCGTCAACACGTCAGATGCCGATATCGCCGCCGCCTACAAGACGGCGGACGTCAGCGCGGTGGTGACCTGGAATCCGATCGTGACCGAAATCCTCGGCTCGCCCGACGCCAGGAAGGTGTTCGATTCCTCGCAGATCCCCGGCGAGATCATGGACCTGATGGTGGTGAACACCGCGGTCGCCAAGGACAATCCGGATTTCGCCAAGGCGCTGGTCGGCATCTGGTACGAGACGATTGCCAAGATGTCCGCCAACGATCCGGCGGCGAAGGCCGCCAAGGAGGCAATGGCGAAGGCCTCCGGCACCGATCTCGCCGGTTTCGATAGCCAGCTCTCGACCACCAAGCTGTTCGACAAGGCAACCGACGCCGAGGCCTTCACGCGCAGCAAGACGGTTGGCACGACGATGGACCGCGTCCGCAAATTCCTGTTCGAGAAGGACCTGCTCGGCAAGGGCGCGAAATCGGCCGACGCCGTCGGCATCGAGCTCGCCGACAAGTCGGTGCTGGGCGACAAGGCGAACGTCAAGCTGCGCTTCGATCCGACCTACATGGACGAGGCCGCCAAGGGCAAGCTCTGAGCGCAAACCCCGACGCCACGGCGCGATCTCCAGGCAGGAGCCGACGATGCGACTTGTGAACATACGGCCGGGACGGCAGACGCGATTCTATCTTCTCGCGCTGCCGTTCCTGTTGGTCGCAATCGCCTATTTCGCCGGCTCCGGCGCACGGCTCGCGCAGAATCCGAACGACAAGCTGCTGCCGGCGCTGCCGAGCATGGTGCAGGCCGTCAAGCAGATGGCGTTCGAGGTCGATCCGCGCACCGGCAGCTACCTGATGCTGTCGGACACGGTCGCGAGCCTCGGGCGATTGGGATCGGCACTGGCAATCTCGACGGTGGCGACGCTGGTGCTCGGCATCGTGATCGGACTGCTGCCGGGCGCCAATGCCCTGCTCGGGCCGTTCGTGTCGGTGACGTCGATGGTGCCGCCGCTGGCGCTGCTGCCGATCCTGTTCATCGTGATGGGGTTAGGGGAGAATTCCAAGATCGCGTTGATCGTGATCGGGACCTTGCCCTGCATGGTCCGTGACCTCGCCATGAAAGTGCAGGAGCTGCCGCGCGAGCAGATCGTCAAGGCGCAGACGCTCGGCGCCTCGACCTGGCAGATCGCGCTGCGGGTCGCGATGCCGCAGACCCTGCCGCGCCTGATCGACGTGCTGCGGCTGCAACTCGGCCCGGCCTGGCTGTTCCTGATCGCGGCCGAGGCGATCGCCTCGGATTCCGGGCTCGGCTACCGGATCTTCCTGGTGCGCCGCTATCTCGCGATGGACGTCATCATCCCCTACGTCGCCTGGATCACGCTGCTCGCGTTCCTGATCGATGTTGGCCTGCGCGCCACGCAGCGCAAGCTGTTTCCCTGGTTTGCCTCGGTGAGGGCGGAATGAGCGCGATCCGGTTCGATGACGTCTGGAAGGAATATGGCGATCACATCGTGCTGGAGCGCATCACGATGGAGGTCGAGCCGCGCGCGTTCATCGCGTTGGTCGGTCCGTCCGGCTGCGGCAAGACCACGCTGCTCAGAATGCTGCTCGGCGAGGAGCAGCCGAGCCGCGGGCAGATTTTGGTCGACGGCAAGCCGTTGCCCGGCGAGCCGGACGCCGACCGCGGCGTGGTGTTTCAACGTTACTCGGTGTTTCCGCATCTCACGGTGTTGCAGAACGTCATGCTCGGGCGTGAGCTGCGCGATGCCAAATTGATCGGCCGGCTGTTCGGCGCGGCGCGCCGTGCCGCGGCCGACGATGCGATGAAGCTGCTCGCCGAGGTCGGGCTTGCCGGCCAGGAGGGCAAATATCCGTCCGCGCTGTCGGGCGGCATGCAGCAGCGCCTCGCGCTCGCGCAGGCGATCATGCGTGGGCCGAAAATCCTGCTGCTCGACGAGCCGTTCGGCGCGCTCGATCCGGGCATCCGCGCCGACATCCATGTGCTGATGAAGCGGCTGTGGAACGAGACGAACCTCACTGTCGTAATGGTCACGCACGATCTCAGCGAGGCGTTCGGGCTCGCGACGCGGGTGATCGCGCTGGAGCGGTCGCGCAACCGGCCCGAGGAGCGCGAGCGCTACGGCGCCACGGTGTCGCGCGATCTCGAGATATTCCCGCGCCGCAGCGCCGAGCCGCGGTCATCGGTTCAACCAGCTCCGGCCGGGACGACCCGGCCAGGCAAGGAGCATCAGCCGGGACGGCCCGGCGCTCTCGTCTTGAAGGAGCAACCATGATCCTCACAGAGGAACAGAAGGCCGAGGTCGCGGCGCACACCCGGCGCTACAACGAACTGAAGGCCGCAGGCCAGGAGCATGCGCCGCGCGCGCTGCCGGCACCGACGGCGCGCGACGCCGCACCGATCGCCGCTGATGCGATCATCCATCGCGAGGTGATTCCGGCCGGCTGGTACTGGACCACGCGGCTCAATCGCGGCGATACGCTGCGGCTCGTCAACACGATGGGGACATCCACCGTCAGCCTGCTGGCCTGGAATGCGGCCGATACCACTGAACGGCTGAACCACGCCGACACCATCAAGGTGCAATGGGCGGCGCGGCTGCAGAAGGGCCGCGTGCTGCTGTCCGACATGGGCCGCGCGCTGCTCGGCATCACCGAGGACACCAGCGCGGCGCATGACGCGGTGGTGGGCGGCTCGACGGCCGCGACCAACCAGGTGAAATACGGTGACGGCAATTTCCGCAACACCCGCGACAACTTCATTCTCGCGGCGAACAAGCTTGGGCTCGACCGCCGCGACGTGCATCCCTGTGTCAGCTTCTTTGCGCCGGTCGCCATCGACGCGGATGGAAAGTTTGTCTGGTCGGCGCCGCGCCGCGCCAAGGGCGACTTCGTCGATCTGCGCGCCGAGATGGACCTGTTGATCGCGCTGTCGAACTGCCCGCATCCGCTCGATCCCGCAGAGTGCTATCCGCAGGGCAGCGTCGAGATCGTGCGCTTTCACGCGGCCAGGCCCGCGGCCGACGATCTGTGCCGGACCGCGACCGCGGAAGCAATTCGCGCCTTCGAGAACAACGCGCTGCATTTCGGCGAGACCAGCGAAGGAGCGGTGCAATGAGCGCGCAGGCAGCTCGGGCCGGCGCCCGCATCGTCCTCGATGTCGAAATCCCAGCGCGCAAGCCATGGTCGGCGATCGTCCGCAAAGGACAGACGCTGCGGATCACGGACACTCATGGCCAGCAGGCGGTCGACACGCTGTTCTATTGCGCCAGTGATCTCGGCGAGCGCTACAGCGGTCAGGACACGCTGCGCGTGCAGGGCTCGGCCTATGTCGGGCTCGGCACGAATATCATGTCCAATGAGGGCCGCGTGATGCTGCGCGTCACCGCCGACAGTTGCGGCCTGCACGACACCTCGGCGGGTGCCTGCTCCTGCGAGAGCAACACCGTGCGGTTCGGGCACCAGACCCGCTACCAGCACGCCTGCCGCGAGAATTTCGTGATCGAGGCCGCGAAATATGGCCTGTCGAAGCGCGACATCGTGCCCAACCTCAACTTCTTCATGAACGTGCCGATCGACACCGCCGGCAATTTCACCGTGGTCGACGGCGTCTCCAGGCCTGGCGACGCCATCGAACTGGTGGCCGAGATGGACGTGCTGTGCCTGATCTCGAACTGCCCGCAGATCAACAATCCCTGCAACGGCTTCTTCCCGACGCCGGTGCAGGTGACGATCTTCGAGCCGGAGGCGTGAGGCATGTTCAGCAAGGTCCTGATTGCCAACCGCGGCGAGATCGCCGGGCGGATCGGCGAAACATTGCGCCGCATGGGCATCGCTTCGGTCGCGATCTACTCCGACGCCGACCGCTTCACCCGGCCGGTACTCGCGGCCGACGAGGCGGTGCGGATCGGTCCGGCGCCGGCGGCCGAGAGCTATCTCAACGTCGATGCGATCATGGCGGCATGCCTTGCGACCGGCGCGCAGGCGGTGCATCCCGGCTACGGCTTCCTGTCGGAGAACCGCCGTTTCGCTGAGCGGCTCGCCGAACACGGCATCGCCTTCATCGGGCCGCGGCCGGAGCATCTCGACGCCTTCGGCCTCAAGCACAGGGCACGCGAGCTCGCCGAGCGCAGCGACGTGCCGCTGCTGCCGGGCTCCGGCCTGCTGGAGACCATCGACGAGGCGGTGCGCGAAGCCGAGCGGATCGGCTTTCCGGTGATGCTGAAGAGCACGGCGGGCGGCGGCGGCATCGGCATGCAGCTCTGCCACGACATGGCGACGCTGCGCGAGCGCTTTGCCTCAGTGCAACGCACGGCGCGCGCCAGTTTCGGTGATGCGCGGGTCTATCTGGAGCGGTTCGTCGCCCGCGCCCGCCACATCGAGGTGCAGATCTTCGGCAACGGCAAGGGTGACGTCGTCGCGCTCGGCGAGCGCGACTGCTCGCTGCAACGGCGCAACCAGAAGGTCTTCGAGGAGACGCCCGCGCCGGGGCTTTCTGCCGAGACCCGCGGGCGTCTCCATGCGGCCGCGGTGGCACTCGGCAAGGCGGTCGCCTACGAATCCGCTGGCACGGTCGAGTTCATCTACGACGTCGCACGCGCGGATTTCTACTTCCTCGAGGTGAATACGCGCTTGCAGGTCGAGCACCCCATCACCGAGCAGGTCACCGGCGTCGATCTCGTCGAATGGATGATCCGGCAAGCCGCCGGTGAGGACGTTTTGGGTGCCGCGGGCGCGCTCGCGCCCGAGGGCGCTGCGATCGAGGTGCGGCTCTATGCCGAGAATCCAGGCGCGGGCTTCCGTCCGAGCGCGGGCCGGCTGACGCAGGTGAGGTTTTCGCCGGATGCGCGAATCGACGGCTGGATCGAGACCGGCACCGAGGTGACGCCGTTCTACGATCCGATGCTGGCCAAGATCATCGTGTCAGCCGAGACGCGGGAAGCTGCCATCGCGCGGCTCTCGCGAGCACTCGATGATACGGTCGTGGCCGGCATCGAGACCAATCTCGATTATCTGCGTGCCATCGCCGCATCGGACGTGTTCCGCAGCGGGCAGGTCGCGACCAGCGTGCTCGGCGAATTCGCCTATCGCCCGCGCACCATCGATGTCGTCGCACCCGGAGCGCAGAGCGGCGTGCAGGAATTGCCCGGCCGGCTGCATCTCTGGCATGTCGGCGTGCCGCCGAGCGGCCCGATGGACGAGCGGTCGTTCCGGCTTGCCAACCGCCTGGTCGGCAACCCGGAGACGACGACCGCGCTGGAGCTGACGGTCAACGGGCCGACCTTGCGCTTCAACACCGACGCGATCGTCGCTCTCTCGGGTGCGCAGATGAAGGCGTCACTCGACGGTATCGAGTTTGCGTACAACGAGCCGGTCGCGGTGCGTGCCGGCCAGACGCTCACGATCGGCAGCATCAAGGGGCCGGGGCAGCGCAGCTATCTCGCCGTCCGCGGCGGCTTCGACGTGCCGGAAATTCTCGGCTCGCGCGCCGTCTTTGCACTCGGCGCGTTCGGCGGTCATGCGACGGGCTCGCTGAAGGCCGGGGATGTGCTGCATATCGGCGCGCAATCATCCGGACTGGCAGCGCCGCGGCACGCCACGGAGGACGAACAGCCGCAGCTCACATCGGCGTGGCAGATCGGCGTGGTCTACGGTCCGCACGGCGCGCCGGACTTCTTCCTCGACGAGGACATCGAAACGCTGTTTGCGTCGGATTACGAGGTGCACTTCAACAGCGCCCGCACCGGCGTGCGGCTGATCGGTCCGAAGCCCGGCTGGGCGCGTGCCGACGGCGGCGAGGCCGGGCTGCATCCGTCCAACATCCACGACAACGCCTATGCGGTCGGCTCGATCGACTTCACCGGCGACATGCCGATCATCCTCGGCCCCGATGGGCCGAGCCTCGGCGGCTTCGTCTGCCCTGCGGTGGTCGCGCGCGACGAACTCTGGAAAGTCGGCCAGCTCAGGCCGGGCGACACCGTGCGCTTCGTGCCGGTGAAACGCGATGATCCGGTTGCGGGTCCCACGGTGCTGAAGGCGCCTGAACTCGGTTCGGCCATCGTCGGGCGCAATGAGGACGGCCCGATTCCGGTGGTGTATCGCCGCGCCGGCGACGACAATCTCCTGGTCGAATATGGCCCGATGGAGCTCGATATCGCGTTGCGGCTGCGCGTCCATGTGCTGGCGCAGGCGCTGGAGGACGCGAAGCTCGGCGGCCTGATCGACCTGACGCCCGGCATCCGCTCGTTGCAGATCCATTACGACGGCACGGCGCTGTCGCGCGCAAAGCTGCTCGACGTGCTCGGGCGGATCGAGCTCGAGTTGCCCGGTGTCGATGCGATGCGGGTGCCGAGCCGCACCGTGCACCTGCCGCTGTCGTGGCGCGACCCAGAGGCGGAGCTTGCGATGCGCAAATACCAGGAACTGGTGCGCGCGGATGCGCCGTGGTGCCCGTCGAATGTCGAGTTCATCCGGCGCATCAACGGGCTCGGCAGCGAGGACGACGTCCGCCGCATCGTGTTCGACGCCGATTATTTCGTGCTCGGCCTCGGCGACGTCTATCTCGGCGCGCCGGTGGCGACCCCGCTCGATCCGCGGCATCGCCTGGTGACCACGAAGTACAATCCGGCGCGGACCTGGACCCCGGAGAACGCGGTCGGGATCGGCGGCGCCTATATGTGCATCTACGGCATGGAAGGGCCGGGTGGCTACCAACTGTTCGGCCGCACCATCCAGGTCTGGAATAGCTGGCGCGCGACGAAAGTGTTCGAGCCCGGCCATCCCTGGCTGCTGCGGTTCTTCGACAAGATTCGCTTCTTCCCGGTCGACGCCGACGAACTGCTCGACGCCCGCGCTGCATTCCCGCACGGGCAGTACGACATCAGGATCGAGCAGGGCGAGTTCTCCTACGCCGACTATGCGAAGACATTGACCGCGGCGCAGCCGTCGATCGCCGCGTTCAAGGCAACGCAGCAAGCCGCATTCGATGCCGAGCGCCAGCGCTGGCGCGAGATGAGGCTCGACGAGACGCCGGCGGAGACGATTGATGCGGGCGTTGCCACGACAGGAATTCCAGACGGCCAGATCGGCGCCTTCTCCGAAGTGCCGGGCAACATCTGGAAGGTCCTGGCCGAGGAGGGCGCCAAGGTCGCGGCCGGCGACGTGCTTGCGATCATCGAGTCCATGAAGATGGAAATCTCGGTGCTCGCGCCGGCGGCCGGCCGCATCGCATCGGTGCCGGTGAGGCCGGGCCAGACCTTGCGTGCGGGGGATGTGGTCGCCCTGATCGGGCCGGAGTAAGCGGCGCGCGGGTCACGTCGCTGCTGCGGTGACGTCCGGCTGCGTGTCACCCGGCCGGCCGAGCGAGGCACCGTCGACCGTGGCCCAGCCCCTCAATCGACCAGGAGCGACGCCGTTCCGCAGCGCCGCTCCAGCTCGAGGATCATGGCGCTGTGGTCGATATCGCCGGACCGCTCGACGAGCGTTCGCAGCAGGTCAGCGGTCAGTGCGGTGTACGGCATCGGCTTCAGATCGAGCGCGCGCGCCGTATCGAGCGCATCTTCGAGCGCGCTCAGCTGGCCCGCCGACCCCGTCTTCGTCGTGAAATTGCGCGCGACCATCCGTTCGAGCTGCAACTCCAGCACCCGGCTCTCGGCAAAGCCTGCGCGCAGCGCCTTGCGCACATTGATTGGATCCGCGCCGCCGTGCTCGGCCAGCACGAGCGCCTCGGCAAGGGCGCCGATCGAGGCGCCGACGATGATCTGGTTGGCGAGCCTCGCCAGCTGGCCCGTTCCCGCGGGGCCGACATGGATCGGACGCCCGAGGACGCGCAGCAAATGCTCGACCCGCGCAAACACCGCGGGATCGCCGCCGGCCACGATCACGAGCGACCCGAACTCGGCGCCGCGGACGCCGCCCGAGACCGGCGCGTCGATATGCGCGACCCGCAGCTCGGCGAGGCGCGCAGCGTTCTCCCTGACTTCGGACGGACTGATCAGGCTCATGTCGATCACGACCGTGCCGGGTTGCAGCGCCTGCGCGGTCGCCTCCGCGAGGATGATGTCGGCGACCGCCGGGTTGCGGCCGAGCATGGTCAGCACGACATGGGCGTCCCGGACCGCATCGGCCGGCGACGCCGCGACCGTGCCGCCGATCGAGGCGACGGCCGCTGCTTCGTCGCTTGCGTTGTCCCAGAGCGTCGTTGGAAAGCCGGCGGCGATCAGTCGCCGGGCCATGATTCCGCCGGTCAGGCCGATGCCAAGAAATGCAACATTGCAGGATTCAGTCACGTCAGTCTCCGCCTTGCCATCGCTCTTGATCTTTCATTGCAACGACCATGCTAGGTCACTGGGTCGCTGGCGCTGAAATTCCTGTTTGTCAGTAGCAGCCTCAGCATGTCCGCGGCCGGAATCGGCGGGCAATAGAGATGGCCCTGCAAGTAGTCGCACCGCCGTTGCAGCAGGAATTGCTCCTGGCGCCGGGTTTCGACGCCCTCGGCGACGACCATCAGCCCCAGTCCCTTCGCCATCGTGATCATCGCTTCGGTGATGGCGCAGTCATGCGCGCTGTCGGGGATGCCCGAGACGAACGCACGGTCGATCTTGATCACGTCGATCGGATACTTCCGCAACAGCGACATCAGCGAGTAACCGGTTCCGAAGTCGTCGATCGCAAGCCTGATGCCGCGGCTGCGCAGCGCGTCGAGGTTTTGCGCGATCTCCGGTTCGTTCGCCATGACCATGCTTTCCGTGATCTCGATCTGCAGCAGGCGGGCCGGCAGGCCGGTCTCGCGCAGCACGGCGTCGATATAGCTCGGCAGTTCGATGTCCGAGAACTGCGGCGCCGACAGGTTCACGGCGATGGTGATGGGCGGCGCGCCCGCGGCCAGCCATTCGACCATCTGCCTGCAAGCTTCCAGGATGACCCAACGGCCGATCTGCACGATCAGCCGCGACTCCTCGGCGATCGGAACGAATTCGCTGGGTGGCACAAGACCGACATCCGGGCGGTTCCAGCGGATCAGCGCTTCGAGGCCGCCGATGTTCGATGAGCAGGCGTCGACCTTGGGCTGGAAGAACAGCACGAACTCGCTTCGCTCCAGCGCCCGTTGCAGACCGGACACGACGTCGCGCCGTTCCTGGATGCGCTGCTCCATCGTGGGCGTGAAGAAGCAGCAGGTATCCTTGCCGGAGGTCTTCGCCGAATACATCGCCATGTCGGCGTGCTTGATGAGCGCCGATGGCGAACTGCCGTCCTGCGGGTATACGGCGACACCGATACTGCCGGATACGCGGCATTCGTCATTGTCGATCTGGATCGGCCGCGACAGTTCGGTCAGCAGTGCGAGCGTGGTCGACTGCAAGGCGACGCTATTCGTCTCATCGTCGAGGATGATCACGAACTCGTCGCCGCCGATCCGCGCCACCGTCCGCGCATTCGGCACCACGCCCTTGAGGCGGCCGGCGATCACGGTCAAGAGCCTGTCGCCGGCGTGGTGACCCAGCGTGTCATTGACCGATTTGAAGCCGTCGATGTCGATGAACATGACGGCGCAGCAGCCGTTGCAGGCGCGGGCGTCCTCGACGCAGAGATCGAGCGCCCGGTTGAACATCGCCCTGTTGGAGAGGCCGGTCAGGTCGTCATGCGACGCGAGATACTCGATCCGCCTTTCGGCAATCCGCTTCTTCTCGTGCCGTGCGAGGTTGGTCAGCGCAAACGAGACGTTGGCGGCAAGCCTCTCCAGGATGTCGACGAACTCTGGCGTGAACGTATCGACCTCGAGCGACAGCAGCAGCAGCACCCCGATGACGCGCTCGTCGTCGGTGAGCGGAAATGCGCCGCCCGAGCGCGTGGTCTCGATCGCGCGACCGTGCCAGTGGGCAGTCCTGGGATCCCGCTGAAAATCGTTGGCGATGGCGGGGCGCCTGGTCCGGTAGGCCGTTCCCGTCAGGCCTTGTCCTTCCGGGATGGTGGGATCGATCGACAGGGTGAGCGACCTGACATAGTCGGCGGCGATACCGGCACTCGCCGCGAGTTTGCACGTCGGGTTCCCGGGCTCGACCAGCATCACGCTTCCCGAGCTGAAGCGCGCCCCCTTGATCGTGGCCTCGCACACCAGCCGGAACAGTTCGTCCTGCGTCGCGGAGCGCATGATCGCTTCGTCGGTCTCGGTCAACGCGCTGAGCATCCGCGTCAAGGCCGCGGTCTGCGACGAGCGATCGAACGTGTCGAGGCCGAATGCGACGTTGTCGGCAATGCGGGTCAGCGCCAGGATATTGCGCCACGTCAGCGCGGTCGGTGCGCTCGCAAGAACGACCAGGACTCCAGCCGTGCTGCCCCTGCACAGGATCGGGATCGCCGCCGCGGCGCGCACCCCGAGTTCCTTGTATTCCTCATGCCATGGCGCGAGCAGTTCGTCGGCCCAGCAGTCGTGCGCGATGCTCGGCTCGCCGGAGCGCAGCGTCGCGCCGATCACGCCGCCGGGACCTGCCGGCTGCCGCGCATCGAGCCCGGGAATGCCGATCCCCGCAGACGCCGCGAGATGAGTGCTTCCATCCGCGCCGCGCATCAGGATTGCGGTTCCGAGAAAGTTGCCGCCGTGGGCGGTCGCGACCGCGACGCCTTCGAACAGTTCCGTGTTGTTCTTGGCACGCAGGATGATCTCGCTCACGACGCCGAGCGTCGCGAGCATCCGATTAGCGGGTGCGGGAGTCATGGCCGTCGGCAGGTCCGATCATCAACAAGGTGCTTTGGTGCTCGCGCTCGGGCATGGACACTCATAAATCGCGCAGCGGACAATGCCGACCTGGCCGCTGCTGCGACGGCGCAAATGTCCGGACATCGCCTGCCGCCGCTGCGTGAGCAGCGGCAGGCGCGCCCTCTTGCGCTGACGCCGTGTCGCCATCCCCTCAGGGCGATCCGGCAAGCAGGCCGGTCAGATCTTGAATTGCTTCCGCTGCCCGGCGACGCGATGATTCACGCGTTTTCCGCTGCACCAAACCGATACCCGTCGTCCCTCCACTCCAGGCTTGTCTTTGCGGCGCGCAAGAATCGTTGCTAGGCGTTGAAAATTATCGGCGACATGATTTGCGATTGTAAGTACGCAATTCCGTAGCTGCTGTGCGCGAGCGCGCGAGGCTGACGCGAGGCTTGAGCTGGCGCAGTCTGTCCGATCAAACTCGGGTGCGAACTTTGTGTCGGTGCGAACGCGGCAGGCACATCGCATTTGACGATCTCGTGAATTGAAGCCAAGGTGATTCACTTTTCGAGATGCGGCGCCAGCAGCCTCTCCAACAACAAGAGACGCGCCGTGCCATCGCACGGTGAAGAGTCCGCTTATGCCAGTGTGGGCCATCGTTGAAGGAGGATGCTTTAAAATGCGGTCAAGGTCGCCATCAGAGCGCCCATTGGAAGCGACTTCGGATTTCGTGACCCGGCTTGAGAGCGCCAGCACTGAAGCGGAAATCGTGGCCGAGGTGATGCGGCAGGTCTCTGGCTACGGGGCGAGTTCGTTCATTGCGTGGGTTATGCCGCAACAGGGAATGCAAGCCGCGGACTCCCGGTGCATCCTGCTGAACTCCTGGCCGGCAGATTGGCTGCAACGCTACACCTCCATGAACTACTCCGAGCATGATCCGATCCGGCGCTGCATCCGGGAGCGCCACCGGCCCTTTCTCTGGAGTGAGATCGCTCCGCAATATCTGGAGCATCCATTATCCCGCCGGATCGTCGCCGAGCTCGCCGCGTTCGGATTGAAGGAGGGTTTTGCGATCTCGCTGCCGTCGCTGGACGGCAACCTGATCGGCTTTGTGATCGCCGGCGAAAGCTTGAACGTCGATGCACGGAAGCGGCATGAGCTGCGCATCATCGCGACCTATGCCGTCGGCCGCGCGCTTCGTCTGTGGAACATGGCGCAGCTGCATCCGGCGATCAACGTCACCCTGCGGGAGCGTGAAGCGGTGCAGCTCGCGGCCTCCGGGCTCAACGAGCGCGAGATCGGCGCGAAGATGGGCATCTCGGGCCACGGCGTCGACAAGCACCTGAGGTCAGTGCGCGAGAAGGTGCAGGCGCGCAACACCGCTCAAGCCGTCGCCGAGCTGCTGCGGCTCCGCCTGATCACCTGACCGCGTTTCCGCGTCCGGTCCGGCGAGATCGGCCGCCTCACACCTCCAGCCATTCCTCGCGGATCGCGGCGTTGTTCTTGAGTTGCTCGGGCGTGCCTTCGAACACGACGCGGCCGTGGCCCATGATGTAGACCCGGTTCGAGATCTTCATCGCGATCGACAGCTTCTGTTCGACCAGCAGGATGGCGACGCCGGCTTTGGCGATCCGCGCGATCAATTCGCCGACCTGCTGCACGATCAGCGGCGCCAGACCTTCGGTCGGCTCGTCGATCATCATCAATTCGGGATCGCCGAGCAGGGTGCGGCAGGTGGTCAGCATCTGCTTCTCGCCGCCCGACAGCACGCCGGCCGGCGTGTCGGCGCGGCGGGCGAGGTTGGGGAACATGTCGAGCATCTCCTGCAACCGCCACTTGCCGGGGCGGCGCGGGTCCTTGATGCCGAGCAGCAGGTTCTGGCGCACCGTCAGGCTCGGAAAGATGTCGCGATGCTCCGGCACATAGCCGAGCCCGAGGCGCGCGATCTTGTGGCTCGGCAGGCCCGCGATGTCCTTGCCCTTGAAGCGGATGGTGCCTTGCGGCGGCACCTCGCCCATGATCGCCTTGACGGTGGTGGAGCGGCCGACGCCGTTGCGGCCGAGCAGGCTCACCACCTCGCCGGCGGCGATGTCGAGATCGACGCCTTGCAGGATGTGGCTCTTGCCGTAATAGGCGTGAAGATTCCTGACCTCGAGCATCAGTCGACCTCCTCGCCGAGATAGGCTTCCTTGACCTTCGGGTTGCCGCGGATCTCCTCCGGCGTGCCGGAGGCGATGATGTGGCCGTAGACCAGCACCGAGATGCGGTCGGCGAGGCCGAACACCACGCTCATGTCGTGCTCGACGATGACGAGCGTGCGGCCCTCGGTGAGGCGACGGATCAGCGCGACCGCGCGATCGGTCTCGGCGTGGCTCATGCCGGCGGTCGGCTCGTCCAGCATGATGACGCTGGCGCCGCCGGCGATCGTGATGCCGATCTCGAGCTCGCGCTGCTCGGCGTACGTCAACAGGCCCGCCGGCACGTCGCGGCGATGGCTGAGATGGATGTCGTCGAGGATCTGCGCGGTGCGCTGCTTCACCTCGGGCAGACCGTCGACGTTCTTCCAGAACGCATAGCGGTGGCCGGTGGCCCACAGCACGGCGCAGCGGACGTTCTCCCACACCGTCATGCGGGCGAACACGTTGGTCACCTGGAACGAGCGCGACAGGCCGCGCCGGTTGATCTCGAACGGCCGCAGCCCCGAGGTGACCTCGCCGTTGAGGCGGATCTCGCCCGAGGTCGGCTTGATGTGGCCGGAGATCAGGTTGAACGTCGTCGACTTGCCGGCGCCGTTCGGGCCGATGATGGCGTGACGCTCGCCCTTGGCGACGCTCAGGTTGAGGTCGCGGATGATCTGCACATTGCCGAAGCTCTTCTCGACGGCGTTGACTTGAATGGCAGCGGTCATGCGAGATACCCCCGATCACGGGCCACCGTCGCGGCGCGATCCCAGGCTTCCGCGACGCGCCTCCAGGTGATGCGCGCGACAATGAAGCCGCCGACGAGCAGCACCGCAGCGGTCACCCAGGTCGTCGGCGCGGTCGCGATGAACGGGATGCCGAGCAGCTTGATCGGATCGCCGCCGGAGAAGCGCGCGACGGTCTCGATGGTCAGGATGATGCCGAGCGCAAACGCCAGGGTCGGGATCGCGGCGACCAGATAGGACGGGATCACGGTGCCAAGCGTGCCGGCGCGGATCAGCGGTCGATGCTTCATCAGGATGCCGGCGATGCCGCCGGGCGCGAACATCACGATGCCGATGAAGATGATGCCGAAATAGAGCTGCCAGACCGAGGTGACGCTGGTCAGCCCGAGTTGCAGGTAGGTCACCAGGATGGCGCCGAGGATCGGCCCGAAGAAATAGGCGGTGCCGCCGATGAAGGCGGAGAACAGCACCAGGCCGGATTGCGTCGCGCCGAGATAGGCCGAGTTGGCGATCTCGAAATTGATCGCGGTCAGTCCACCGGCGATGCCGGCGAAGAAGCCCGCGAACATGTAGGCGAGGTAGCGCACCACATGCGGATCGTAGCCGATGAACTCGACGCGCTCGGGATTGTCGCGCACCGCGTTGCAGATCCGGCCGAGCGGCGTCCGGGTCAGCGCATACATCGCGATCGCCGAGACCAGCACCCAGAACGCGATCAGGTAATAGACCTGGAGCTGCGGTCCGAAGGTCCAGCCGAACAGCGGCATCAGCGAGGTGCGGTCGGTGGTGATGCCGGACTCGCCGCCGAACACGCTGCGCAGGATCAGCGACGACGAGGCGACCAGTTCGCCGATGCCGAGCGAGATCATCGCGAACACCGTGCCGGCGCGCTTGGTCATGACCCAGCCGACCACGACCGCGAAGGCCATGCCGCCGATGCCGCCGACCAGCGGAATCACCGGCAGCGGGATCGGCCAGTTGTGGCTCGCGACCGCGTTCATGGCGTGGACGGCGAGGAAGCCGCCGAGGCCGTATTGCACGGCGTGGCCGAACGACAGCAGGCCGGTCTGGCCGAGCAGGATGTTGTAGGACAGCGCGAAGATGATCGCGATGCCGATCAGGCTGAACGAGGTCAGCGAGCCGCCGGAGGAGAACACCAGCGGCAGCACGACGAGCGCCGCGGCTGCGAGCAGCCAGACGCCATAGAAGCCGAGGGCGCCGCCGGATTCCTGTTTGGTCGCGGCAGGAGCGGGGGGGGCAGCGTTGCTCATGACTCACGCGTCCCCAACAGGCCCATGGGGCGGAAGATCAGGACCAGCACCAGCAGCAGATAGGGCAGGATCGGCGCGATCTGCGCGATCGTGACATTCCAGATGTCGGTGAGCGGCGAGGGGCCGAGGCTCGGATCGAGCGGACCGAACACGCTGGCGAGCGAACCGTTCAGCGCGACCGCGAAGGTCTGGATCAGGCCGATCAGCAGCGAGGCGATGAAGGCGCCGGGCAGCGAGCCGAGGCCGCCGAACACGATGACGACGAACAGGATCGGGCCGAGCAGCGCGGCCATGTCGGACTGCGTCACCAGCGACGGCCCGGCGATCACGCCGGCGAGCCCGGCGAGCGCGCTGCCGACGCCGAACACCAGCATGAAGACGCGGCCGACATTGTGGCCGAGATGGCCGACCATGCTCGGATGGGTCAGCGCGGCCTGCACGATCAGGCCGACCCGGGTCCGCTTCAGCGTGACCAGCAGCGCGATGAAGATCACGATGGACACGACCAGCATGAAGATCTTGTAGGCGGGGTAGTTGGTGGAGAACACGGTGAAGGCCGGGAAGTCGAGCACCGCCGGGACCCGGTAGTCGACCGGGCTCTTGCCCCAGATCATCGAGACGATCTCTTCGATTGCGAACGCGAGCCCGAAGGTCAGCAGCAGTTCGGCGACATGGCCGTGCTTGTGGGTGTTGCGCAGGCCGTAGCGCTCGACCGCCATGCCGACTGCGCCGACCAGAAGCGGCGCCAGCACCAGAGCCGGCCAGAAGCCGATCCAGCGCGTCAGTTGATAGCCGAAGAACGCGCCCAGCATGTAGAAGCTGGCATGGGCGAAGTTGAGCACGCCCATCATGCTGAAGATGACGGTCAGCCCGCTGGACAACAGGAACAGCAGCATGCCGAACAGGACGCCGTTCAGCGTCGAGATGACAATCAACTCAGCCACGGCGCACCCGCTTGAGAGATGAACGGTTCACGTGATCAAAGACCTGTCGAGGGAATTGAGGTCCGGCACCGACGCTGCCGGATGACGAATGCCTCCGCGACCCCGAAGGGGCGCGGAGGCGGATTGGAAGGCGGCCGATCAGGGCCGCTTCATGTTGCAGGTGGTCGGAAGCATGGTCTGGGCGGTATCGATCTTGGAGACGATGTGCCAGCCCCAGCCGGTGTTCTCTTCGTCGAACGGCTCCTTGGCCTTGTCGGCCAGACCGCCGAACGAGGAGATGTAGATCGGCTGGAAGAACTGGTGATCGTCCTTGCGCATGAAGCCCTCGCCGCCGTCGAACACCTCGAACTTCATGCCTTCGAGCGCGGCCGCGACCTTCACCGGGTCGATCGAATTGGCCTTCTCGGCGGCCGCCTTGAACATCCGCATCTCGTTGACCGCGCGCGGATACCACACGGAAATGCCGGTCTTGGCGCGGAAGTCCTTTTCGAAATCCATCGCCGCCTTGTTGCCGGAGTTCGGCACGCCTTCGCTGATCTGGAACACCTGGTTCTCGAGGCCGGTCTGCTTGATCGCGGTCGGGCCGCCGGCGCCGCCGGCATAATAGGTGTACCAGTTGACCTTGAGGCCGGCGTCGGCCGCGGCCTTCAGCAGCAGCGCGAAGTCCTGGCCCCAGTTGCCGGTCACGACGGTGTCGGCGCCCGACGCCTTGATCTTGGCGATGTAGGGCGAGAAGTCGGTGACCTTGAGCATCGGATGCAGTTCGTCGCCGACGATCTGGATGTCCGGCCGCTTTTCGCCCAGCATCTTGCGCGCCGTCGTGCGCACCGACTGGCCGAACGAATAGTCCATGTTGATCAGATAGACCTTCTTGATGGACGCCTGGCCCTTCATGTAGTTGGTCAGCGCTTCCATCTTGATGTCCGAGTTCGCATCCCAGCGGAAATGCCAGTAGCTGCACTTCTCGTTGGTCATGCTCGGGTCGACCGCGGCGTAGTTGAAGTAGAGCACTTCCTTGCCGGGGTTGCGCGAATTGTGCTTGGTGACGAAATCCTCCAGCGCGGCGCCGACCGATGAGCCGTTGCCCTGCGTGATGTAGTGGACGCCGGCGTCGATCGCCTTCTGCGCCTGCACCAGGCTTTCCTGCGGATTGGTCTTGTTGTCGAGCGGAACGATCTCGACCTTGTGGCCGAGGATGCCGCCCTTGGCGTTCAACTCGTCGGCGAGATACTGGAACGTCTTCAGGCCGCCTTCGCCGACGCTGGCACCGCCGCCGGACAGCGGATCGATGTAACCGATCTTGACGGTTTCCTGCGCGGAGGCCGCGCCTCCCAACACCGTCAGCGCCGTTGTGGCAGCAACGATCAGTTTACGCATCCTGCTTTCTCCCTTGCTGGTGTTTCTTGATCTTGAGCGATCGAAGCCGTCTCTTAGCCCCAATTGCCGAGCTTCTGCAACTTTCGCATTGAATATTGCGTCAAGTTTTAGCGTGAGGTATTATAATGTTATAGGCTATAAACGCTTCGAGATCCCGCGAGATCCGGTGCAGATTTGAACCGCAAGTAAACTTTTGGATGAGGCATCCCCGCCCGCCATTGGAGCCGACGTCGTCCGAAGCCCCTCGCGTCCGGAAGCATCATAGCGGCGGGATGCGAATTGGCGATTCAAGCCGGATGCCGACGCGGCTTGAGGCCCGACAGGAATAGTCGCGCGAAATGATCTGCGACCTGTGCCGAAGGCCAGTCACGCCTGATCTTGAACCAGATCGGATACCAATGGACCATTCCGGTTAGAATACGCTCGGCGAAATATGTGTCGATGCGGCGGATGCGACCCTCGTCGATCCAGCACTCATAGCTGCTCTGGCTTTGCCGGATCGAGGCCAGCACCTGTCCGACATAGGCTTTCCGGTCAGGGTCGTTGAGATAGTTGATGTTGTGGTAGGTCGCCTTCGGGCCGCACGGTGTGTCGTGCAGCATCAGCAGCAGGCGGATCCTCTGCACGGTGTGCTCGAATGCCCCAAGGCTATGCTGTTGCAGGTGCTCCCGAATGCCGACCTCGCCGGCGAGGCCGCGCCGCAGGCAGGCCAGCAGCAGGCTCTCTTTCTCGCTGAAGTGATAGTAGATGCCGGCGCGGGTCATGCCGGCATCGACGGCGATGCTCTCGAGCGACGTGCCTGACGCGCCCCTTCGGTTGAAACTGTCGGAGGCGATCGAGAGCATCCTGTCGAACTTGGCGGCCCGCTTGTTCAAGCTGGCGCGCGCCTCGAGGAACGGGGCGAGGCTGAGCGGCTCGGGCATGTCGGGGATCGCGAGCTCGCGCCGGTAGACGCCATGCGTGACGATATCGTCGATGGCATCGATCGCCTGCTGACGCGTGTAGTAGTCGCGTTCCGACAGCCAGAACGGCACCCAGTCCAGCATCGAGATCAGCGCCACGGCTGTCAGCAGCGGTTCGTCGCAGCTGATCGAGCCGTCGGCCACGCCGCGATCGAGGACATCGGCCAGCAGCGCGGCATTCTGCCAGCGCCTCGCATGGACTTCGCTGCTATAGGGCGCGGCGAGCGCATCGATATCGGTGAACAGGATCATGCGCTGGCCTTCGGGCCGCAGCCTGCCGCGCACGAAACGCCTGATGATCTCGAGCCCGTCGATGCCGGGCTCGGCGGCAGCTTCGATCTCGTGCCGGTAGATCGCCAGCCCGCGCAGATAGCAGTGGAAGATCAGATCTTCCTTGTCGCGGAAATAATGGTACAGCGCGCCCGGCACGGCCCGGACCGACGCCGCGACCTGCTCCATCGTCACATTCGCATAGGAGTGGCGGGCAAACAGCCGGGAAGCTGAGACCAGGATTTCTTCTGCCCGATCGGTCGGGTCGGCGGCGACTTGCAAGCTCGAATGCCCTTCCTGATCGCGGAGCGAAACTCGCACGCGAGATAATCCCCTTGGCAGCCGCTTGTCGATCTGCGATAGACGCTGGTATACCATACACCAGTAGTCTTTGGAGAGATCATGGCGCGCAACATTCTGATCCTTGGAGCTTCCTACGGCTCCCTGCTGGGGACCAAGCTTCTGATGGCGGGGCACAACGTGTCCCTGGTGTGCCGGAAGAACACCGCGGACCTGATCAACCGCGAGGGCACCGAGGTCCGGATCAAGCTGCGCGACGAGAAGGAGCACCGCTCGATCTTGTCGCGCGACCTGCCGGGCAAGCTCGACGCGGTGACGCCTGCCGACGTCGACGTGTCGCGCTACGACATGGTCGGCCTCGCGATGCAGGAGCCGCAATACACCAACCACACCGTGCGCGTGCTGATGATCAAGATCGCGGCGGCGAAGCTGCCGTGCCTCTCGATCATGAACATGCCGCCGCTGCCGTATCTGAAGCGGATCCCCGCGCTCGCCGGCATGGATCTCGAGGAGGCCTACACCAACGCCCAGGTCTGGGAGCGCTTCGAGCCGGGACTGGTGACGCTGTGCTCGCCCGATCCGCAGGCCTTCCGTCCGCCGGAGGAGAAGGCCAATGTGCTGCATGTCGGTCTGCCGACCAACTTCAAGGCTTCGGTCTTCGCCGACGACAAGCACAACAAGGTGCTGCGTGAGCTCGAGGCCGACATCGACGCGGTCACGCTCGACGGCCAGGACGTGCCGGTGAAGCTGAAGGTGTTCGATTCGTTGTTCGTGCCGCTGGCGAAATGGTCGATGCTGCTGACCGGCAACTACCGCTGCATCACGCCGACTGAGCCGCAATCGATCCGCGACGCCGTGCATGGCGACCTCACGCGCTCGCAGGCGATCTATGACCATGTCGACGGCATCGCGCGCAAGCTCGGCGCCGATCCGGCGGACCAGGTGCCGTTCGCGAAATATGCCAAGGCGGCGGAAAGCCTGCTCAAGCCGTCATCGGCGGCCCGCGCGGTCGCCGCCGGCGCGCCGTTCATCGAGCGCGTCGACCTCCTGGTGAAGCTGATCTCGCACCAGCTCGGTAACCCCAGCGCCGAGATCGACCGCACGGTCGAGACCGTCGACCAGAAGCTGAACGAGAAGATCGTGCAGGGCGGTTCGGGCGCGCAGTGAAGCGCGTCGATGGCGGGGGCATCACGCGTCCCCGCCATGCGGGTACGCGCAAATCGCGACTGGCCCCAGTGAGGTGAGCACGCCAATCAGGCTCCCTCTCCCCTTGCGGGAGAGGGTGGGGAGAGGGGTGGCCCCGGGCG
>NZ_DDOP01000107.1:0-7886 GCF_002341725.1 Bradyrhizobium sp. UBA2491 | reverse complement strand
CGCAAATCGACCTCTCCCCAAGGGAGAGGTGGCACCTCCGCCGCCGCCCCAGGGGCGCTCCCGCGGGACGGTCCGGCCGGCCAACCGGGGCTTTGCGAATTCCCCGCTTGGCTGCTAAGGAAACCCGATGTTTTCGCGGCGCATCATACGGATTAGCGGCCCGGCTTCCGCCTGAGCCTGAGGGCTCGGCGCAAGACCGGGATTTCGTCGTTTTACCCCGATTGATCGCGTTTCCGCGCCCTCACCTGCCAGATCAGAGCCTTCATGTCCGACAAGCCGCAAAAGACCGACGCCCAAAAGACTGACACCAGGGACTATTCCAAGACCCTCTACCTGCCGCAAACGGAATTCCCGATGCGCGCCGGCCTGCCCCAGCGCGAGCCCGAAATCCTGAACTACTGGAACGAGATCGGCCTCTACGACAAGCTCCGCCGGGAAGCCGAGGGCCGCGCCAAATTCGTGCTGCATGACGGCCCGCCCTACGCCAACGGCAACATCCACATTGGGCACGCGCTGAACAAGATACTCAAGGACGTCGTGACCAAGAGCCAGCAGATGCTCGGCTTCGACTCCAACTACGTGCCGGGCTGGGACTGCCACGGCCTGCCGATCGAATGGAAGATCGAGGAGGAGAACTACCGCTCCAAGGGCAAGCAGAAGCCGGATTTCCGCGACTCTGCCGCGATGGTCGCGTTCCGCAGGGAATGCCGCGCCTATGCCACGCACTGGATCAACGTGCAGCGCGAGGAGTTCAAGCGACTCGGCATCATCGGCGACTGGGATCATCCCTACCAGACGATGAGCTATCCGGCCGAGGCCCAGATCGCCCGCGAGCTGATGAAGTTCGCCGCCAACGGCACGCTGTATCGCGGCTCCAAGCCGGTGATGTGGAGCGTGGTCGAGAAGACCGCGCTCGCCGAAGCCGAAGTCGAATACGAGGACTACACCTCCGACATGGTGTGGGTGAAATTCCCGGTCACCTCGCCGGCACATGGCGCGCTGGCCAATGCCTCGGTCGTGATCTGGACCACCACGCCGTGGACGCTGCCCGGCAACCGCGCGATCTCGTTCTCGCCGAAGATCGCCTATGGCCTCTATAAGGTGACGGATGCGCCGGATGCGAAATGGGCGAAGCCGGGCGACCTCCTGATCCTGGCCGACGCGCTGGCGGCAGAAGTGTTCAAGAAGGCACGCGTCGCCGCCTATGAGAAGCTGCGCGACATCCCCGGCGACACGCTAGACGCCGTCGAATGCGCCCATCCGCTGCGCGGCTTCAGCGGCGGCTATGAATTCACCGTGCCGCTGCTCGCCGGCGACCACGTCACCGACGACACCGGTACCGGTTTCGTGCACACCGCACCTGGCCACGGCCGCGAGGACTTCGACGTCTGGATGGCGAACGGGCGAGAGCTTGCCGACCGCAGCATCACGACCGCGATCCCCTACACTGTGGACGAAAATGGCGCCTATACCGCGCAAGCGCCCGGCTTCATCGGCAAGCGCGTGATCACCGACGAGGGCGAGAAGGGCGATGCCAACGATGCGGTGATCAAGGAATTGATCGGAGCCGGCAAGCTGCTCGCGCGCGGCACCCTCAAGCACCAGTATCCGCATTCCTGGCGCTCCAAGAAGCCGGTGATCTTCCGCAACACACCACAATGGTTCATCGCGATGGACAAGGACATCGTGGACGCCCCGGGCAAGCCCGGGGCTATGGCGGAGCACGGCCACGCCAGGAAGGGCGACACGCTGCGCGCCCGCGCTCTGCACGCGATCTCGGTCACGCAATGGGTGCCGCCGGCCGGCGAGAACCGCATCAACGGCATGATCGCCAACCGTCCGGACTGGGTGATCTCGCGGCAGCGTGCCTGGGGCGTGCCGATCGCGGTGTTCGTGCGCGAGAACGGCGACGGCTCGGCCGAGATCCTGCAAGACGAGGTCGTCAACCAGCGCATCGCCGAGGCCTTCATGGAGGAAGGCGCCGACGCCTGGTACATGGACGGCGCCCGCGAGCGCTTCCTCGGCACCCGCGCCTCGGAAGACTGGAAGAAGGTCGACGACATCTGCGACGTCTGGTTCGATTCCGGCTCGACGCACGCCTTCGTGCTGGAGGACCGCCAAAACTTCCCGCAGCTCGGCAACATTGTCCGCAAGGTCGACGGCGGCAACGACACCGTGATGTACCTGGAAGGGAGCGACCAGCATCGCGGCTGGTTCCACTCCTCGCTGCTGGAAAGCGCCGGCACGCGCGGCCGCGCGCCCTATGACATCGTGCTTACCCACGGCTTCACGCTGGACGAGAACGGCCGCAAGATGTCGAAGTCGCTCGGCAACACGGTCCAGCCGCAGGACGTGATCGCAAATTCCGGCGCGGATATCCTGCGCCTCTGGGTCTGCGCCACCGACTACGCCGACGACCAGCGCATCGGTCCGGAGATCCTGAAAAACACCGTCGAGACCTATCGCAAGCTGCGCAACTCGATCCGCTGGATGCTCGGCACGCTGCATCACTTCAAGCAAGCTGAGAAGGTTGGCTTTGCCGAGATGCCCGAGCTTGAACGGCTGATGCTGCACGAACTGGCCGGCCACGCCGAGACCATCCGCAACGCCTATGCCGCGTTCGACTACAAGACCGTGGTCGCGAGCCTCGCGGCGTTCATGAACTCCGAGCTGTCGGCGTTCTATTTCGATATCCGCAAGGACACGCTGTATTGCGATCCGCCGTCCTCAGTGGCGCGCAAGGCGGCGCTGACCACGATCGACCTGCTCTGCGACGCGATCCTGAAATGGCTGGCGCCGATCCTGAGCTTCACGACCGACGAAGCCTGGCGGATGTACCGGCCGAATGCCGAGCCCTCGGTGCATCTCACGCTATTCCCGGAAGGTCTCGAGCAGTTCCGCAACGATGCGCTGGCGGCGAAATGGGAGACGATCCGCAACGTCCGCCGCGTCGTCACCGGCGCGCTCGAACTGGAGCGCAAGGACAAGAAGATCGGCTCGTCGCTCGAAGCCTCGCCGGTGATCTACGTCGCCGACAGACAGATGCTGGCCGCGCTGTTCGACATCGATCTCGCCGAGGTCTGCATCACCTCGAACTACGAGGTGCGCGAGGGCGAGGCGCCGGCCACCGCGTTCCGCCTCGATGCGGTGCCGGGTGTTGCGGTCGTGGTCGAGAAGGCGGTCGGCACCAAATGCGCGCGCTCGTGGAAGATCCTCCCCACGGTCGGCGAGGACCCTGAGTATCCCGACGTCTCGCCGCGCGATGCGCAAGCGTTGCGCGAATGGAAGGCGCTGGGGGTCACGGCCTAGCCGTCGTCCCTGCTGCCTGGTGCGCACTTGCGCACGGGAGCAGGGACCCATAACCACCGCTGTCTCAAATGGACTGAGGTTGATGACTCCGAGTCGTTCAAACAACACCCGGCACGGCGTATGGGTCCCGGCTTTCGCCGGGACGACACCTTTGGTGGGCCTCCGATGACCGCTCCCGTTCGCGCCGGTGCGCTGGCGGCGGTCATCACCCTGATCGCCGACCAGGCCTCCAAGCTCTGGCTGCTCCATGTCCTCGACATCGCGCGCCATGCCCCGGTGACGGTGACGCCGTTCTTCGACCTGGTGCTGGCCATGAATCCCGGCATCAGCTTCGGCTGGTTCCAGAGCGAGACCCCGTCGGCCCAGATCCTGCTGATGGCGATCAAGGCCGCTGCCGTGATCGCGCTGGCGATCTGGATGGCGCGGTCGCGGACCTGGCTTGCGACACTATCGCTCGGCCTGATCATTGGCGGCGCCATCGGCAACGGGATCGACCGCTTCGCCTATGGCGCGGTGGTCGATTTCGCCCTGTTTCACGTCGAGATCGCCGGAAAAACCTATAATTGGTACATCTTCAACCTCGCCGATGTGGCGATCGTTGCTGGGGTGGCGGCCCTGTTGTATGATTCCGTCCTGGGGACCCCCGCCGTAAAAGCGCCCTGATCCCGGCCGATACGAGCCGGTCGGTAGTCAACCTGCATTGAGCGAAACTGTGCTTAAGCCGGTGATCGCTTTGGCGAATTTTGAGATGGGAATGGCGCGATGCGCAACACCAAAGTCCGCGGTTACCTGATCGAGACGTCCCGGCTGCCGCTGATGCGCGGCCTGCGTCTGGCTTTCGTCGCGGCCGGGATCGGCCTTGTCATGACGGCCGGCCCGGTGCGTGCCGGCGACGATGACGATGACGGCGACGACGGGCTGACCTTCGAAGAGCGGATCATCGACAACCTGATGACCGGCCTTGGCGCCAAGAGCGCGGCCAGCAAGGGCATCGACTATCGCGAGCGCTCGCCGCTGGTGGTGCCGCCGAAGCTCGATTTGCCGCCGCCCTCCTCGGCCACCCAGGTCAACGCGCCGAACTGGCCGAAGGACCCGGATATCGCCGCCCGCAAGGCCGCGATCGCGGCACGCAAGAAGGAAGTCAAGAAGGAGCCGTGGCAGTCGGCGGTGGCGTTGACGCCGGCCGAGATCGAGGCCGGCCGCAAGCAGCAGACCGCGACCGACGGCCGCAAGGAGCCGCTCGAGCCCGGCGCCAACACCAATCCGTCGCTGATGCCGAGCCAGCTCGGCTACACCGGCGGCCTGCTCGGCATGTTCAAGGGAAACAGCAGCGAATCCAAGCCGTTCACGGGCGAGCCGACGCGCGAATCCCTGACCGAGCCGCCGCCGGGCTATCAGACACCGTCCTCGGGCTTTGCCTATGGCACCGGCCCGATGAAGCCGAAGGTGAATGACGGCCAGTACGACGTCATGACCGGAAAGCCGATCCAGTGATCGCTTGGCCTTTGCGGTCGAAGGCTGACATGAGCAAAGCTTAATGCGGGGCGGCGTGTGTTTCTCCGCTTCGTGACGACGGACACGGCCACGACCGTGTACGATGGCTTGCTTTCGCACCCCGGCCATCCGTCCGGGCTTTCATAAGGACCGTGATGCGCTCTCGCCGCTCGATTGCCCTGCTCGCTGCCGCCTTTGTCTCCACGATCCCGCTGTCGGGCGCCGGCCTCCGCGCCCAGACCACCGTCACCTCGGAACGCCCCGCGAGCTTCACGCTCGACAACGGGTTGCAGGTGGTGGTGATCCCCGATCACCGCACGCCGGTCGTGACGCAGATGATCTGGTACAAGGTCGGCTCGGCCGACGAGACGCCCGGCAAATCGGGGCTAGCGCATTTCCTCGAACATCTGATGTTCAAGGGCACCTCCAAGCACCCGGCCGGCGAGTTCTCGCAGACCGTGCTGCGCGTCGGCGGCAACGAGAACGCCTTCACCTCGACCGACTACACCGGCTACTTCCAGCGCGTGCCGCGCGATCAGCTCGCCTCCATGATGGAGTTCGAGGCCGACCGCATGACCGGCCTGATCCTCAAGGACGAGAACGTACTGCCCGAACGCGACGTCGTGCTCGAAGAGTACAACATGCGGGTCGCCAACAACCCGGACGCGCGGCTGACCGAGCAGATCATGGCCGCGCTCTATCTCAACCATCCCTACGGCCGGCCGGTGATCGGCTGGCATCAGGAGATCGAGAAGCTCGACCGCGAGGATGCGCTCGCCTTCTACCGGCGCTTCTACGCTCCGAACAACGCGATCCTGGTCATCGCCGGCGACGTCGACGTCAAGGACATCCGCCCGCTGGTCGAGAAGAATTTCGGCCCGATCCCGGCCCAGCGCGCGATCCCCGAGAAGCGCATCCGGCCGCAGGAGCCGACGCCGGCCGCACCGCGCACCGTGACGCTGTCGGATCCGCGCGTCGAACAGCCCGGACTGCGCCGCTACTATCTGGTGCCGTCGGCAACGACCGCGGCAGCAGGCGAGAGCCAGGCGCTCGACGTGCTTGCGCAATTGATGGGCGGCGGCGCCAACTCCTACCTCTATCGTTCGCTTGTCATCGACAAGGGCCTCGCGATCTCGACCGGCGCCGGCTATCAGGGCACCGCGCTCGATCCGTCGCAATTCTCGATCTCGGTGACGCCGAAGCCGGGCGTCGCGTTCGCCCAGATCGAAGATGCGATCGACAAGGTGATCGCCGACCTCGCGCAGAACCCGGCGCGTGCCGAGGATCTCGAACGGGTCAAGACCCAGCTCATTGCGGAAGCGATCTACGCCCAGGACAACCAGGCGACGCTGGCACGCTGGTATGGCGGAGCGCTAACCACCGGGCTCAGCATCGACGACATCAGGAGCTGGCCGGATCGCATCCGCGCGGTGACCGCCGAGCAGGTGCGCGCTGCTGCCGCCACCTGGCTCGACAAGAAGCGGTCGGTGACCGGCTATCTGATCAAGGATACTGCGCCGAAACGCGAGGAGAAGCGCTCGTGATCTATTCCCTCACCCGACGTGCGGCGCTGATCGGCGGCGCCTGCGCCGCGATGCTGGCGATGTCATCGGCGCCGTCGCAGGCCGCCGCCAAGATCCAGCGGCTGGTGTCGCCCGGCGGCATCGAAGCCTGGTTCGTGCAGGATGCGACCGTGCCGCTGATCGCGATGGAATATTCCTTCAGCGGCGGCGCCAGCCAGGACCCGCCCGGCAAGCCCGGCGTCGGCAATCTGGTCGCCGACCTGCTCGACGAGGGTTCCGGCGACCTCGATTCCAAGACCTATCATGAGCGGCTCGAGCGCCGCGCCATCGAGCTCAGCTTCCAGGCGAACCGCGATCAATTCCGCGGCTCGCTGCGCATGCTCAAGGACAACAAGGACGAGGCCTACGACCTGCTGCGGATGGCGCTGACCTCGCCGCGGTTCGAGCCGAAGGATGTCGAGCGGATCCGCGCCCAGACGATCTCGAACCTGCGCCGCGAATCGACCAATCCGTCGACGCTGGCCGGCCGCAAGTTCCTAGAACTGGCATTCGGCGATCATCCCTATGCCCGGACGGCCACCGGCACACTCGAAAGCGTGCCGACCATCGAGATCTCCGACCTCAAGGACTATGTCCGCCGCATCATCGCCAAGGATACGCTGCGCATCGCTGTCGTCGGCGACGTCGACCCCGATACGCTTGGCAAGCTGCTCGACAAGACGTTCGGCAGCCTGCCGGCGAAGGCCGAGCTGACGCCGATACCCGATGTCGTCGCGACCAAGCCGCCGCAGCGCGCCTTCGTGCCGCTCGACGTGCCGCAGACCGTCGTCACCTTCGGCGGCCCCGGCATCAACCGGCACGACCCGGATTTCATGCCCGCCTATGTGGTGAACCACATTCTCGGCGGCGGCGGGTTGTCGTCGCGGCTCTACAAGGAAGTGCGCGAGAAGCGCGGGCTGGCCTATTCGATCTACGAGGCGCTGCTCTGGATGGATCACTCGGCGCTGTTCATCGGCAACACCGGCACCCGTGCCGACCGCGCCGGCGAGACCGTCGATGCGATCGATACCGAAGTCCGCCGCATCGCCGAGCAGGGTCCGACACAGCAGGAGCTCGACGAGGCGAAGTCCTATCTGAAGGGCTCGCAGATGCTGGCGCTCGACACCTCCTCCAAGCTCGCGCAGGCGATGCTGCAATACCAGCTCGACAAGCTGCCGATCGACTACATCGAGAAGCGCAACGCCATCGTCGATGCGGTGACGCTCGACGACGCCAAGCGGGTCGCCAAGAAGCTCTGGGGCAACGGCCTGCTCACCGTGATCGTCGGCCGCGCCCCGCAAGCCGCCGCCCAGCCGGCGTCCGCACCGCCGAAGGCGAACTGACGCGTTCTCGAAGCGCGGCCCTCCTTCATTCACAGCACCGTTGTGGCCACCCCCCACCCTCCCCCCTTGCGGGGGAGGGAGCCCGAGAGGTGTGCTCTCCTCACATCACTGCTGACATTCAAGCTTGGATCGTCAGGGACGCACCGGCGCGCGGGCACCCTCCCCCCTTGCGGGGGAG